>JAAUYS010000027.1 GCA_014804995.1 Clostridia bacterium | reverse complement strand
GTCCACGGGGAGATATATGAACGCCCGGCGCTCCTCCTTTTTTGTGAGCGCGGGAATTGTTACGTTGAAAACGTCTATCATTGTAAGTTTTCCGAAATAAAGTCTAAAACGTCCTGTTCAACCTGTTCTTTGCAGTCGTCGTTTAAAATCTCGTGTCTGCAATCGTCGTAAAGGGTTATCGATATATCCTTTATGCCCGCCTTGTGGAATTTGTTGCAAGCCTTGATAACGCCCTTGCCGTAGTCGCCGACGGGGTCCATTTCGCCTGCAACGAAGTAAACGGGCAAGTTTTTGGGAACTGCGTTTATAACCTTTTTACTGCAAGCCTGTTTGATTACGGAGAAAAGAATTTTATAGCCGTTGTTGGTGAAGTCGAAACCGCACAGCTCGTCCGCCTCGTAATTGTCGACGTTTTGGGGGTTCTTGGAAAGCCAGTCGTTGGCGGTGCGGTTGGGTTTGAACTTTTTGTTGTACGAGCCGAAAGCAAGGTTTTTGATGAGCTTGCTCCTATGGTGCCAACCGCAGAAAAGCGCGTTGAGCTTAACGGCAAAAAGCGCAGTGTTTAAGGTTGCCTTACTCTTGAACCCGCTGCCCATTATTATTGCGCCCTTGAACTCGTTGCCGTATAAGGAAATATACTTACGGCAGAAGAACGAACCCATACTATGCCCCAAAACGAACCAAGGCAAATCGCCCGTTTCCTTTTGGACGGTGAGTTTTAACCGGTGAATGTCCTCTACTACTATAGAGTAGTCGCCCGCGTCGTTGAAGTAGCCCAAATCCTCGGGGGTCTTAACGGACTTGCCGTGTCCCAAATGGTCGTCTGCGCAGACGATAAAACCGTTTTTATTTAAAAATTCGGCAAAAGGTGCGTAGCGGGAAGCGTACTCGCACATTCCGTGAATAATCTGAACGACGCCCTTAGCCTCGCCCTCGGGCTTCCACACTACCGCGTGAATCGTGTTTTTACCGTCATTTGACGGATAGAATATGTCCTGCATAATTTAACTCCTTATTTTATAATTTCTTTAAAGGCGGTTTCCGCCATAACTTTATACGCTCCTTCACTGGGGTGAAGATGGTCTCCGCTGTCGTAACCCTCTTTAAAAGCGCGGGGGTCTTTTTCCGACTGCAACGCTTTATGAAAGTCAATACACCCGTCTGACTTTTTGCAGGTTCTAAGCCAGTCGTTAAAGGCGTTTTTCATATCTTCCCTGAACGGCGCGTAAGTGCGCCAGCCGTATATGGGAAGCAGAGTTCCTAAAAGAACCTTCAAACTGTACTTCTTTGCTATATCTATATAATAGGAAATACCGGCTTCAAGCTCTTCCACCGCAGGCAAGTCCGACATAGGGCGGAAAGGGTTTACCTCCGTTCCCACGGGGTGAATAATGTCGTTGATGCCCTGCTGAATTATCACCGTATCCGCACCGCTGACGGTAGAAATCTCCCTCTCGAAGCGGTGTTCGCCTTTAAGCCCGTAGCTTTCGTAGGTGATGCAGGAGTACTCCCTTAAAACGCGCGTACCGCTAGAAGCCCTGCGGACTACGGACGTTACGTTGTAGGGGTCGTCCATACACTTTATGGCGAGGTAGTCCGCCCAGCTTTGCGCCGTTATGGAATCGCCGTAGAGTATTACCGCGCGCTTGTCGTCCTCGGTTAAAAGGTCTATGCCCGTTAAAAAGTAAAAGGTGTCCAAACTCCTAGTTTGGTTTAAGGGAAGCACCGACGAAAATACCTGATTGCCAACCGAAAAGAAGCCTTTTGAAAGCGGTCCTTTAATTACAACGGCAGAGCGCATAAGCGTGTAGTCCTGCAAATAGATGCTGACGGATATCGTGCCGAGTGGCTTTACGCGGAAGTCAATCTCGTCGGAAAACGCCTCTTCCCCCGCCTGCAAGGTTAAACTTTCTTTGCCTGCAAAGGTTATAATAACCGCGTCCTTTAAATTGATTTCCCTGTCCGACAGGGCGGGCGCGACGGTTACCTTTGAGAGTGTTACCGCCTCCGTTCCGCAAAAGTTTGAAAAGTGTAATCTTATTTTATTACCGCCGAAAGCGCACTTTACGGGGTACCTTAAAGTAATGTTTTTGGAATAAGTTTCGGGGCGACGCTCCGCCACGGAAGTGGCGTTGCCCCATACCGTAACCCATTTACTCATTTCTTCTTTTTCTCTCCGCGAATTATTTTGTAAACTCCGCTGAAATATTTTCCGTTGAATAATCTTAAAAGCCCGTCCGCCTGCACAGCGTCAAAGCGCGTAAACTGTGCGCCCGTGCGGACGTGCGCAAACTTAATAGTTCCGCCGAACGTTGGGCTGTTTTTAGTTACTTTAAGAGTAATTTTTATAGCAAGCCTCATAAGGCGTGCGCGGGAGCGGGCTATTTCCGAAAACGGCGTGTGCAAATCTACTACGACCCTGCCCTTCCTGTCGCAGGGTACGGGGTAATCCTTGCCCGCCAAATGCGAAGTGTCCGCCGGCGGAATTTCTTCAACCCCTTCCTTTTCCAAATAGCCTTTAAGGTGCAAATGCTCCGACGAGCTGCCTATATACAGCGCGTATTTGCCCTTTGCAACTTCCCACTTGTTTTTAAGCGCGTTGAACGAACGGAAAGAATAACCGTCAAAAGGGATTTGAACCCTTTTTACCTCTCCCGCGGTAAGATATACCTTTTCAAAGCCCTTTAACTGGATTTGGGGCGCGTGTGCGTTTTCGGGATAGCCGATATAAAGCTGGCAGACTTCCGCGCCGTCCAAGCTACCCGTATTCTTTAAATTGAAGCTTACGCCGTCCTCTTCTACCGTAAGGTCGGAATACTCGAACGCCGAATAGCTAAGCCCGAACCCGAACGGGTACTTTAATTGTTTACCGTAAAAATAGCGGTAACCGACGTCCATTCCCTCTTTGTATTCTACTTTATACGGGTCGTTATTGAAGAAGGCGGTACTGGGAACGTCCTCTAAACTGAGGGGAAAGGTTTCGGCAAGCTTTCCGGAGGGGTTAGCCTTACCGAAAAGAATATTGCCCGTTGCCTCTGCTCCGCCCTGACCGTTTAGCCCTGCAAATAACAGTGCGCTTACGCCGTTATCCCAGTCGGTTTCAACCGCGCCCCCGCAGGAAAGTACGGCTATAACCTTTTTACCTGCGGAAACGAGTGCGGAAATAAGCCCCGTCTGTCCGTCGGGGAGACGTATGTTATCCCTGTCAATGCCCTCCGAATCGCCCGCGGAAAGCCCGACGGAGATAATGACCGTTTGCACGTTTTTTGCAAGCTTTAACGCTTTGTTTACAAGTTTTTTACTCTTCTTGCCGTCGGCGCGGTAACCGCGTGAATAGCCCGAAAAGCCGGTTTTATCTTTCAAACACCCGTAAAGGGAAGTAATTTTAGTGGGGTTGACGTGTGAAGAACCGCCACCCTGATAAACGGGAGTCTTTGCAAATTCGCCAATAAGAACGAACTTTTCACTTCCGTTTAACGGCAGAACACCGTCGTTTTTTAATAACACGGCGCAACTTTCCGCACAGGTTACGGCAAATTCGGCGTGTTCCTCAAAGTCGCAAGCCGTAGCTTCACGCGGGGCGGTAAGCTTTTTTGAAAGCTTTTCAATTCTGTCAGTGCAGGCAGTCAACTCTTCTTCTGAAAGCTCTGCGTTTTCAAGCGCAGAAGTTATTTCGTTTGCGGAAAATTTGCACTGGGGCATCTCCAAGTCCGCCCCCGCCTTTATGGCTGAAACTCTGTCGTAAGTTCCGCCCCAGTCGGAAACGACTATGCCGTTATGCCCCCACTCTTCACGCAGAACTTTTTGTAAAAGCCACTCGTTTTCGTTGCAGAACGTGCCGTTTAAACGGTTGTAAGCCGTCATAACCGCAACCGGCTTTGCCTCGGTTATTGCAATTTCAAACGCGGTAAGATAAATTTCACGCAAGGTGCGCACGTCCACAGCGGAGTCGTAAACCGTTCTTCCAAGCTCCTTATTGTTGCAGGCGAAGTGCTTTATGCAAGCGCCGACGCCCTCAGACTGAACGCCTTCAATATACTCTTTGGCAAGCGCACCGCAAAGATAGGGGTCTTCGGTAAAATACTCGAAGTTTCTTCCGCAGAGCGGGTTTCTCTTAATATTAACGGCGGGCGCAAGCAGAACGTTCACGCCGAAGGAGGTTGCCTCCTGCCCGATACGCTTGCCCACGCTTTTTATAAGCGCCTTGTCGAAAGAACAAGCAAGCGCGGAGTGTGCGGGGAAGCAGGTTGACGGCCTTGAAACGTTAAGCCCCAAGCTGTCTGCCTTTTTGTCGGGCTGTAACCTAAGCCCCGCGGGGCCGTCGGTAATTAAAAGACCGTTGACCCCAGCCTCTTCAAAATCGTAAGTCCTCCAAAAGGACTTACCCGACACCAATAAGGTTTTTTGTTGAATTGTAAGCTCAGGGGTCTTTTCCGTCATACTTTTTCCGCTAAAATTATATTTCATTATACCATAATTATATTTAATTTGCAATACTTGCCGTAAAAATAAAGGACGCGAACCGACAAGTTCGCGCCTTAATCCAATTTAATTTTCAGAATGTGTTTCTACGGGTTTGTCCTTCTCTTTAAGGCGTAAGCCGTTACCGGAAATTATGGGCGAAATTATAAGCCATATTGCCGCGAGAAGTATAATTACGTAGACGATAATAGAACCGATGGAACGGGGTCCCTGAAAAATCCAGCTTACGAGGTTGAAATCGAATATGCCGTAAAGTCCCCAGTTGACCGCGCCGAGCAGTACTAATACGTAAGAAATAATATTAGCTATAACCATTTTTAACTCTCCTTAAAAAAAGTATGGGTTAAAAAAGGTTAAATATTCGCGGTATTACAATTTGCCGTTTTTAAAATCTTCCCTCTTCTTCCTGTCGTTTTCGGCTTCTTCGGCGTAGCGTTCGGCTCTTTCAATATCCTCCGAAGAGATTGTTCCGCGCTCCAGCAAAACTTCGCCGTAGCTCTTACGGGCAGTTTCGCCGAGGTAGCTCTTCGCCTCACCACGTATTGCAAGCACCAAAGACTTTAAAACGATGTAAATATCCGTAAAAAGCTCACGGCGTTTTACGTAGCGCTTATCGAGGGCAAACGCTTCTTCGTAAGTTAAGCTTTCGTCGCCGTGAAGCGCCAAATGGTTAAAAAGTCCGGGGCGGGTTGAAAAGCGCTCCATAAAGCTGTCGTCCAAAAGCGCGCCGTCGGAAACCTTTAAAAGAGCAACGCCGACAAAGCTGAGTTTGCCCGTTAAAACGTTTAAAAGTCTGGGTAAATTTTTAATACCCCTGTCAATTCCCGCAAAGCTTAAAAAGTAAACGATTTTACCTTTTGTGCCGAGGTAAGGCGTTTTTTCAAAGACGCGGCCTGCGCGTTTGGAAGAGATTACAGCCCCCGCCAAAAGAACGGGCGAAGTTACTATTACCGCTATAAGAGCAAATATAAAGTCTAATACGTATTTAAAAAACAGCCTGTAATTTAACTCTATTATCACGATTGCAACGAGCGCAATAACTACGCCGAATACGGCGTGTCCCGCGGGCGTTTTTAAAAAATCAGCCATCTTCTTCTCCCGTTGAAATAATCTGTTCTATCCTTTCAAGCACGGCTTCAAGCCCCTGCCTGTTTTCGGCGGAAGTCGCTATAATTCCGTCCTTTCCGCATTTATACACGCTTGCAATGTTTACAAGGCTTTTTTGTATCTGCGCGCGGGAAAGCTTGTCCGCCTTGGTCGCTATTACCGTAAAAGGCACTAAGTGATAGTATAGATACTCTATCATCTGTCTGTCGTCCGCCGTGGGGTCGTGGCGGATATCCGCAAGAGAAAAGACGTGCGCAATATTTTCTTTTTCGGCAAAAAAATCGTCTAAAAGGCGCGCCCACTTCTTCTTTTCGTCCCGTGATACGCGGGCAAAGCCGTAACCGGGCAGGTCGGCTAAGATGAAGCTTCCGAAATCGAAATAATTTATAAGCCTGGTGCGCCCGGGTTCTTTTGAAACTTTTGCAAGCTTTTTATTGTTTGCCAGCATATTTATAAAGCTGGATTTGCCAACGTTGGACTTTCCGCACACCGCAATTATAGGTTTATCCGATTTGATAAACTGTTCTTTTTGGGCGGAACTAGTAATAAATTCGGCTTTTGTGATTTTTAGCATTTAAATACCTATAATTGAGGTTTTGAATACCGTATCCACGTCAGTTACGGGGATAAAGTTGAGCTTTGAACGGATATTTTCGGGTATTTCTTCCAAGTCCTTTTTGTTGTCGGCGGGGATAATTATGTCCTTTACGCCTATTCTGTACGCGGCGAGAGCCTTTTCTTTAAGCCCGCCTATGGGTAGGACTTTACCCCTTAAAGTGATTTCACCCGTCATAGCAACGGACTGTTTTACGGGCTTTTTCGTGAACGCAGAAAGTATAGCCGTAGCCATAGTAATTCCCGCGCTGGGTCCGTCCTTGGGGGTTGCTCCCTCCGGAACGTGGACGTGAATGTCAGTCTTTTCAAACACTTCTCTCTCAAGCCCGTAGCTTTCGCTGTTGGCACGGATATAGGAAATTGCAGTCCTTGCGCTCTCCTTCATAACGTCGCCGAGCTTGCCGGTTAAAAGAATATCCCCCTTGCCCTGCATTGCGGATACTTCTATTGAAAGGGTAGTACCGCCAACCGCAGTCCAGGCAAGACCGGTTGCCGTGCCAATCTCGTCGCCGAGGAATTTATCGTCCTTTGTATAGCGCCTTGCGCCGAGATAGTCTTCAACGCTCTTTGCGGTAATTTTAACGCTCTCCGCGTCACCGTCGGCGTATTTTACTGCTACTTTACGGCAAACGGCGTCAATCTTTCTTTCAAGATTTCTAACGCCCGCTTCCATTGTGTAGCCTGAAATAATCTCTTCTATTGCCTTGTCGGCAAACTCTACCTGCCCCTCTTTAAGTCCGTTTGCTTCACGCTTTTTGGGGATAAGATAGCGTTTAGCTATTTCCTGCTTTTCTTCCTGCGTGTAGCCGGTAAGCTCAATAAGTTCCATTCTGTCTAAAAGGGGTCTGGGAATACCGTCAAGCCCGTTAGCCGTGGTTATGAAAAGAACTTTACTTAAATCGTAAGCGACTTCAAGATACCTGTCGCGGAAGGTTGCGTTCTGGGCGGGGTCCAAGACCTCCAAAAGCGCGCTTGCGGGGTCCCCGCGCATATCGGACGACAGCTTGTCTATCTCGTCTAAAAGAAATACGGGGTTGGAAGAACCTGCCGTCTTTATGCCGTTAATAATTCTGCCGGGCATTGCGCCGACGTAGGTCTTTCTGTGTCCTCTTATCTCGGACTCGTCCTTAACTCCGCCGAGGCTCATTCTTACGAATTTTCTGCCGAGGGCGCGGGCAATAGAGGTTGCTATTGAAGTTTTACCCACTCCGGGAGGGCCTACGAAACATAAAATAGGGGCGTTCAAGCCGTCCGTAAGCTTTAATACGGCAAGATACTCGGTTATTCTTTCCTTTATCTTTTCAAGTCCGTAGTGGTCGTCGTTTAACACCTTTACCGCGTCTTTAAGGCTTTGGGTGTCGGTGGTTTTCTCGTTCCAGGGCAAATCCAAAAGCCAGTCAATATACGTCCTTAAAACGTTGTAGTCGGGGGAGGAAGTCTGCATTTTGTCCATACGGGACAGCTCTTTTAAAGCCTTTTCTTCAACCTCTTCGGGCATACCCTTAGCTTTGATTTTTGCTTCCAGCTCTTCCTTTTCCTCCTCGTCGTCGCCGAGTTCCGAATGAATTGCCTTTAACTGTTCACGAAGATAATACTCTTTTTGGTTTTTGTCTATATTCTGGCGGACGGTGGCGTTTATCTTGCGCTCCAAACGGGATATTTCAAGCTCGTCGTTCAGAATTAAATCTATACGGCGGAGCCTTTCAATAACCTTGTCCGTTTCCAAAATTTCCTGCTTTAATTCAAGCTTTAAGTTTAAATTGTGGGTGGCGACGTTTACGAACTCGTCTGGGTCGGAACACCTGTCAAGAGCCGACTGCGCGTCCTTTGAAAGGCGGGTGTCGGTAAGCGTCAAATCGCGCAGAACGTTCTTTGCCGTGCGGAAATACGCCTCTTCCAAGGCTTCTTCGCCGTGGACGGGTTTTACCTCATCCACCTCTGCCATAAACGCGCCGTCAATGAAGTCTACGGTGCGGGCTTCCGCGCGGTAAAGCCCCTGCACGGTAAGTCTTATGTTATTGCCGGGAAGGCGGGTTACCTGTTTAAGCTGTACGACCGTGCCGACGGCATACATATCGCCGACCTGTACGTCTACGAGTTCGGGATTCTTTTGGGCGCACAAAAAGAGGCGCGAATCGTTTTCCGTAGCCTTCTTTACAGCCGTAAGGGAAATTATTCTGCCCACGTCAAAATTGACTGTTGTATTAGGGAAAACCACCCGTCCGCGGAGCGGTACTAATGGCAACGTTTCCGTCCTTTGCCTTGACATAAAAGCCTCCTTTGCGCAATATTGAAACGCGCAATTTCTTTTAAATTTGAAATTGCGCGCGGTTCTTTATTTTGTTTTAAGCCGTTTCCGAATAGACTATTTTCGGTTCGGCTTTGTCCGTTACGCACTCACGCGTAACTATTACTTCCTTTACGTTCTTTTCCGACGGAAGTTTGTACATTACCGAAGTCATAAAACTTTCGATTATGGTGCGCAGTCCGCGGGCGCCCGTCTTTAAACGGATAGCCGTGTTTGCAATTTCTCTTACCGCACCGTCCTCTACAGTAAGCTTTACTCCGTCCATAGCAATGAGCTTTTGGTACTGCTTGATTATGGCGTTTTTGGGCTGTGTGAGAATGTTTACGAGGGCGTCCTCGTTCAAGGGATGCAAGCTGACGACTATCGGTATTCTGCCTACAAATTCGGGAATTAAACCGAACTTGGTCAAATCCTGAGGTTTGACGTCCGCAAGCATTTCGTAAACGTTGTCGTCCGTAGTTTTTACCGTTCCGCCGAAGCCCAAAGACGTGTTGTCCTTGCGCTTTTGGACTATCTTGTCAAGCCCGACGAAAGCCCCGCCGCAAATAAACAGAATGTTCGTCGTATCAATTCTCAAACACTCCTGCTGGGGGTGTTTTCTTCCGCCCTGCGGGGGTACGTTTGCAACGGTGCTTTCAATAATCTTTAAAAGCGCCTGCTGAACTCCCTCACCCGAAACGTCGCGCGTTATGGAAACGTTTTCACCCTTTCTTGCGATTTTATCTATTTCGTCAATGTAGATAATACCGCGCTGAGCTTTCTGAATGTCGTAGTCGGCGTTCTGGATAAGCTTTAAAAGAATGTTTTCAACGTCCTCACCAACGTAGCCCGCCTCCGTAAGCGTTGTTGCGTCGGAAGATGCGAACGGCACGTTGAGAATTTTTGCAAGCGTTCTTGCAAGCAAAGTTTTGCCGCAGCCCGTGGGGCCGAGTAAAAGAATGTTGGACTTTTCGATTTCAACGTCCTTGTCGCCCGCGGCGGAAGTCAAGT
>JAAUYS010000026.1 GCA_014804995.1 Clostridia bacterium | reverse complement strand
CTTCTCTTTCTCCAGACGATACTGGTCCTGACTGATAAGCCGCTGTTGTGCGAGAGAGTTCAGCTCCGCGATGGTATATCGGGGAGCCGCCTGCGCTGACGGCGCAGGAGCAGCCGCAGCATTGGCAACCTGAACAGGGGGCACAGCCTGAATGTCATTGACACGGGGCGTGCCATCCTTGAACCGCTTGACGACATCAATGACATAGGCGGCATTGCCCGCATTGTACTCGTCCTTCATCATCTCTTCACGAGTGCGAGAAGACAGACCTTCGCGCTCGGAAAGATACTGACGAAACGCCGGATTCCCGTTATACAAATCAAGGAAGTCCGGGTGTGCATTGAGGAGCTCGCGGCGCACATGCTCCGACTGAGCAAGCTGAAGCTGCTGCTGGACATACTGCTGCTGCCGGGCGAGCTCTTCCCGCTGGCGAGCAATATCCGCGCGAACTTCATTGATAGGCTGTTGGAGCACATTGGCCGTCAAAGCCATCAGTCTGCGAGCCTCATCCGCATCAATGGTCTCAAGCCCGGCAAACAGCTCATCATTGGAGAGCTGCTGCTGAAGAGCTTCCCGCTGCCGGTACGTCTCAAGCTCGGCCTGAGCGTCCTGCATCGCCTGAAGCTGCTGTTGCTGGGCAGCAAACGCCTGCTGGTACTGCTGCTCACGCTGCGCCCAAAGCTGGCGTTCAGCAGCAAGCTGCCGCTGTAACTGCACGTCGTCAGCATGTACCGGCGGAGCAACAGGATTCGGCGTTTGGGCAGGGTGGCCGGTAGTGGGTGTGTCCTGTTGCTCCGCCGGGCGGGGAGCCTGCGCAGGGGGCGTCACAGTGACGCCGGGCCGCTGCTGGGCTGGGGCTGGGATTCGTATTGGTTCGACGCCTATAGGCGTGGCAGGCTGCGGCTGCACCGGCTGCGCTGTAGTCTGATTTTCCGCAGAAGCTGGCGCGTCATATGCACGAGCCACGCTCGCTTTAGCAGCCGCTGCCATAGACGGCGGGTTCTGGAAAGCTGCGGGGACCGGCTGATTACTCAGAAGCGTTTGTGACATAGCATCTCACCTCTATGCTTGTTTTATGCACGATTCCATCATGCGGATAATTTCGACAAGCTGCTCACGCATGCCGTCAACCTGACAGGCATTGGGGCGCAGAGACACATCATACAATGCGCTCTGCGCCGTACTCAATGCCTCTTGCTGCCGTAACGCGAGCAACCCCCGAAAGCCTTCGATAAGCTGTGAAAATGCCGCAGGCGAAGACGCCAAAAGCTCAAACTGCCTGCGCAGACCCACACGGGGGTCTTCACTTGCCGGGGACATACTTCAAGCCAGTGATAAGGTCACGAGCACTGCGGTTGCCAGACAGCACGGGCGTGGGCCGGGGAACAGGCTGATGATACACGCCGCCGGGGCGAGAAATAGCCGACGGCGGGGGCACGGGGCGAGGCGTGCGATTCTGCCCACAACGAGAACAACTCATACTAATTCCCTCCGTTGTACCGCGTATCCATAATCGCGGCATACGCATGACCAGTGCGCGGGTCGGCACGCCGCTGGGCATCCAGCTTGAGCGCCTGCATATTCCGCGAAGCCATTTCCTCCTGCGCATCCTGCTGATAAACAGGAATCAGGGGGTTGTCCTTAATTGAAAAATTTGGAGACGCAGCCTTCTCTTCCGCAGCGCGGTAAGCCGCATCCCGCTGCTCCCACGTCATCATGCCTGCACCTCATACGCGGGTACGACCATGCCGTTCATCTCAAGCCAGCCAGTAGGCTCGCCAAGGAGCTTGTCACGGCGGCCAAGCACAGTGGTCGGAAGCGATTCCTCCACCGTCTCGGAAGGAGCCTTGCCCGGGCCAGCGTTGGGCATCGCCTTCTGGATGGCCTGCGCCAACATAGACAGGTACTCCGTCGGGAGCTGCGCCATGCCGTCCACAATTTTCTTGATGGACGCTTCATCAATGGCAGAGAGATTGGTAATCGTGGAAGAGGTAATCTCACTTCCACTGATGACACTGCCCTGAATGTTCGAGCTGGTAATCTGCGCCTCGGTGATGATGCCGCCGCGCATAAACTCCTGAGTGCCGCAACTGCTCATGGCTCACTCCTGCGAGAAAAAGAGCTTACTGTTGAGTGGCAGGGATTTCAGGCTGTACGACTCGGCATACACCTGCGCTTCGCCGATAGCCGTAGAGTCGTTCAGATGCAATCGATAATATCCCGGGATTGCAAGGATGCGCATATTATCACAGGCGGAAAGCGACCATCCGCAAGTCCCGGAAATAATGGGCTCGTCGACGATTGTTTCAAGCCGGATACCCGCGAGGTCGAAAACATAATCACACCCACAGGTACGCAGGGGCCTCGTCTCAGATGCCTCAAAAAGCAGGCGGTTCACACAGGCCATTTGGGGAACTTGCGCGTCATTGGCCGACACGCGGTGCTTATGCCGCTTGAACCCCGTCGCAAACAGCACAATCCCCTGCCCCCCGATAACACGGAAAACAGCGGAATCCATCGTTTGATTACCCGGCTGCCAAAGCGGTGTCATCATACCAGTGTCCCCAGAATAAATCCTACTACGGCCCCGTACAGAAGTCCCCGAACTGTGTTACAGCAGATACAATCGTTCTGCTTGAACGGGAATAACCAGAACCTATAGAACCACTCGTAAAGCGGGTTCCGAGGTTTGTCAAGCAAAAAATTAGGATTTTCTGGATTTACTGTATCGTAGAGCGTACCTTCGCACCAGTTGACCTGATTGTGGAACCACCGGCAAAACTTATACCGCCATGTCCCGGGCTCCGGGCGAATACTACTAGCATCAATTAACCGCATACGCCAACCACTCCTTTCCCCTGCGAGGCGCAAACTCACCCCGGTATTTAATTTCAGCAGCTCTCCGTAACTGCTGGGCAGCCTCCTCTGTACGCGCCCTTCCAAGATATAGCAGTTTTTTATTTACACGGATATAGGCGCTATATGTTCCGTCAGGATTACGGCTATAACCTCGACACTGAATATTTACTCTGTTTTGCTCTGGAGTACAAACTCGCAAATTACTCCGCCGATTATTAACAGGGTCCCCATCAATATGGTCTACGCAATAAGCAGCATCACATACGCCAGTATCCAAGTTATCTAACCCCATAAGATACCTAGATAGCGTATACGAGCGCCCGCAAATTTCTGTATGCCCGTACCCGCGAGTTCCTATATACCACCTATATCTTTTTACCTTCTCTACATCGCACGGAGATATTAATAATATAATACCACTGGAAGTATGTATATGCGCAGTCTCATCGTTGTACACTGTAACGGCGTTTGCATTAGTACATCCCTTTGCAACAGAAAAATCGCTGCGAATCTTTCGCAGAACACAAAATCGCGGCGCAGTATCTAACCGTATATAGTGCTCAGACCTCCGCCATTTACCATACTGCACTATATAATCTGTCCCCTCGACCAAAGAAAATTCGCGTATCTTATTTGCTATCCAAGTAGCATAATGCGCACCTACGCCTAGATACTCATGTATTTTTCTCGCACTAACAAACGACTGCCCATTTATAGTCTCAGCCATTTCCGGTAATTTAGCTATCAAATCTTCCAACGTCATGCTTCACCTCCAGACACATCTGCCTGAACACCTGCATCCATCATGGACCCGGGGTTCGGATTGGAATCCGGGTTCATCGCCATACCCTGCGCCGGAGTAGCACCGCGCATCTGCTCTGTAACAGAGTCCGGCACACCCATAGAGGACAATAGCTTCTCCAAGCTCCAGCCAATAGCAGGTCCAAGGTTGACCATCTGGCCGAGACCAGAAGCAGCAGTACCAAGCACCTGCAAAATTTCCATCGCTGACTGCTTCTCCATCTCCTTCTGGAGCAGACCCTCAGCGCCCTTTGTCACAATCTGGCTGTCACCCTTGACCTCAGCATCCTGCGCGTACAGCATATTAATGTTGTACAGCAACTGCCCGAGCGGGTTGAACACCCCCCGGGACACGTTGTTGGTCGCCGCAGATAACGCCTTCGTAGCGTTACCCTGTAAGAGAGATATCCCTCGGAAGGTTCTCATCGCACCGGAGCCGACAGCTTCACCGTGCATAGCGGCGGGGATATTCGTCACCTTATCGGCGAGCTGGGAAAAATACTCCATGAGCTGCACATACCCCGGCACATTGGACGGGATATTATAGAAGTGCATCGCCGGGGTGTTGGCGTTAGCGGCATTGGAGTCCACCAAATACATCGTGCCGGGGATAATCTTCCCGAGCTCGTCCTCACCGAGATGCCGCTCCAGCCGCTGAAAGTCCGCTTCGCAGATAGGCGCACTGGCAAACGAGGTGTTTCGCATGAGGTACTGGAGACAGGCGATGTACGCCCGCTCCACATCGCGCAGGCGCTGGGCGATGCCATCACCGGCGATGCGGTCGCCACCGGTGCGATAGAAACTCGCCGTGTAAATAGGCCGTGTCTGGAGCTTCGGGTCGGAGAACACTTTCACCATGACTGCCTTGCCATTCACAAGGGCAATCTGCGTGTTGTAATACTCCGTAGCCTCCAGCCCCCGGAAATGATACTCCTCAAGCTCACGCCCCGACATCCAACCGAAATGTGTCAACACCTCCACAGGGCGCACATTGGACGCCCACAGAGATAGGCTTCTCCCCGCATCATCCGGGGAGTGTGAGAGCCACTGCAAGGGGAAGTCCACGTTGGTGTCAGCGGCTTTGAGGATTTCCAGCACGTTCTCATGCAGATAGCCCGGGAGCTTCAGGGCGTCCAGAAGTTCACGCCGGGTCCACAGGGTACGAGTGAACACACACGTCCCCCGCTGCGTGTCTGGACTGTCAGGGGAGTAGCAGAAGTCAAAGGGACTGATTGCCCTGAAGGTCGGGAACACTTCAGTCTGGATACGCGGCTTGTGCTTACCCCACACCAGACGCGGCGCTCGCGTGATAAACGGCCCGGCGAAGATGGCATAGGGGTACACACAGAAATACTGAATGAAGTCATTCAACGCCCGGTTGAACCCGCCTTCCGCGCACTGGTCAGCCAGAAGCAGGAGCATGGCCTCAGCGGCTTTCTTCGCCCGCTCAGTCTCCTTTTCCTTCGCCGCCATCTTGAGCTGGCGCACAGCCTCAGCCACCTGTGGCCCGGTCTGGAAAGCACCGGCCTCAAGCGCCCCACGGATAGTCACCAGAATCTCATCCTTGGCTTCCGGGGAAATGTCAGGACGAGGCGTCGGTT
>JAAUYS010000025.1 GCA_014804995.1 Clostridia bacterium | reverse complement strand
TGGGCGTATGAGTGGGGGCTCATCGACTGGGACATGGACGCACTCGAACAGTGGGTGGTAAGTACCTTCGCCGTCCAGAATCGCATGAGTACGATGGCACACATGGTACACCACGACGAGATGCTCAAGGCATACCTCATGGAGCGCCAGCCCAACACACTCATCGTCCAGTCCCATGAACGCCCGGCGGGCGACACTGCACCAGCGGCAGGAGCGCCTGACAAGTATGTCTTGGGGTATCCAGCCCAGTCACAGGCGGTCTATGTCCGCATCGAGGACGAGGACGACGCCATGTACATCGCGCTCGCGGACCTCAAGGACTGGTGAATCAAGCACAAGATTTCAACGCAGGTGCTGATTTCCGAGCTCAACCGCTGCGGTATTCACGGCACACTTGAAAATCAGAGTATCAGTGACGGCTTGCGTTGGATGCGTCTGCCGCCGACCATCTGCCTCAAACTCAACCTTACAGCACTGGAGCGTTACCTTGGATGCAAAGCGCCGAACCTTTCTGACAAGTGAGATGATGGCTGACAGATTCGCCGAATACTGCCGGGTGGAGGGACTTGTGGGTAAGCCTCTCACCGGAGCCAGAGCCAAAGAATTGTGGCAGGTGGCGGTGAACACAATATTCATCGCGCTCACATCGCCGGCAGTATCCGGCTTGTCAGTCACACCGTGGGGAAAGATTATGACTGAGAAAAGCTCATGGCCGCATAAGAAACGCTCGGTGCGTTTCAGGCGGAGCCGCATGTGTGATGAGTGGTTGGAGAATCCAAAGAAGGAATGACCGATGAGTATCGAGGACGACTTGATTGAGCAGGAAAGATGGGAGAGGACTTCAGCATCCTACAAACGAACCCACCCTGCACCCTGTCCTGAACTGGTGAGGAGTCAAAAAATGCCTAGCTACTGCGAAGAACAATACATCCACGCGCTTGAAAAAGAGCTCAAAGAAAAGGACGCCATGATTGATTGGTTGGCCGAAGCACTGGCTAAATACGGGGCAAGAGAACAGCGCTGGCGAGGCCCGCATGGACAGATGGTTTCAGAGTTTGATGTAATAAACCAGCCCGATTATTGGATAGATAAAGCCCGAGAGGAGGTGAAGAAAAATGATTAGCTGGTGGTGGCTTATTCCGGCTTTTGTATGTGGCGGTGTTGTTGGGTTTTTCATAGTGCTCTACCTATTCGCGGGTGCAATAAGAAGCAGTTGGTATTGATGATACGCCATTCAGTGCACTGAATTATACAACCTGTATTTATTGAGGAGGTGATGTTCAATGGAAGACTTGTACCGCCAAGCAACTCCTAGTATGATGTAACGGTGGGCAGCGCATACCGTAAATCACGCTGTTGTGTTTCAGAACTTGACTTTTGTGAATCGCAAAGTTATTTGTATCTCACGGATGAAACACAAATATCCCCCTCATGCTAAATCAGCATGAGCCCCCCGACCCGGCGGTCGGGTTCCCCGCTCGCATTGTCGGCCAATGGCAACGGGTGTGAGTCCCCCCGGTGTACGCACCGGGGTTTTTCATTTAATAAAAATATCCCCCCGCCCGGAGGTGAGAACGGGCAGGGGGTTTCCGCAGCGTTGGAGGAACCGAAGCGCCTACGGAAATTTATTCAATGACTCTCACTATCGCACTATGCGCCGCAGTGTTATTGGCATTGCTCGCATAGACTGTGAACACATGCTCACCCACATTATCCAGCTCCGGCGTACCAGAGAGCATAATAGCTCCTGAGCCGGGGAGCAGCTTCGCGTTCATCCATTTAGGCGTATCGTAAACACCTGCGGACTGCGCGTTGCTGAAGATAATGTTCCCTTCCCAAGCCTCGCCAACTTTTGCTGTCGGCATAAGCTCGCCCAGATACTGTACAGGCTCCACCGGGCAGGGGGGCTGGCAACACTCATAGTTGCACACGAGGTCCTTGATAATCGCAACCACCGTAGGCGACACCGCGTGGACACAGGTCGCCGGTGGATGCGTCCCGTCAGCCGTTCCCTCCACACCGCGCTCCATCAGGAGTGTGCCGTGGTCGTTCCTGACCTTCACCGTCTCCATACCCACATCATTCACGAGCGAGAGGTAGATGTAATCATCTTCCTCGGAGAGCAGTGCCAGCAGGTCGGCGCGAGCGTCAGCGTGCAGGGGGAGCAGTGTATCACCGGGGCCGATACGGCACGAGGTGTACGCCGAGAAAAACTCGTTACGCATCGGCATTGGCGTTCTCCAGCGCCGTCATGCGCACTTCAAGGCCAGAGACCTGCACCTGCATATCTTCGGTGGTCGTCTGGAGTGTCTCAATATCCGAGGTCGTCTTCTCATTGGCCTCCACCAGCGTGTCAATCGCGCCCTGCATGGACTCCACAGCCTCGATGCGCTTCACCATTTCAGCGTGCTGTTCTTCAGCTTCCTGCTTGGCGGCTTCGGTCTGGGCCTTCAGTTCAGCGACGCTCGCCTCAAGCGCGTCGATGCGCTCAACAATGCCTTCGATGGTAGTGCTATCTTTCAGCATGGCAATCTCCAGTTTGAGATAGTTTATTTCTTGCTGTATTGCAGCGAGCATCGCCAGAGAAGCGAACCCCGTATGCCCGCTCTTCTCAAATGACAGGTTGTCGAGCTGCGCATGGTTGCTCGGGCCGGGAGGGCCGGGAGGGCCTTGTTTGCCCTGCTCGCCCGGAACGCCCGGCTCGCCCTGTGGACCCATCTTGCCGGGCTCGCCTTTGGGGCCAGTCTTGCCACGGGGGCCGGGGTCGCCGTTACGACCGGGAAGTCCCGGTTCACCGCGAGCGCCGTCACGCCCGTCCACACCGTCACGCCCGTCTTTACCATCACGGCCATCCTTACCGGGTATTCCGCGAGGGCCAGGGGGACCATCACTGCCGTCGACACCGTCACGGCCATCCCTGCCGTCCATACCATTGCGCCCATCTTTACCGGGGGGGCCTTGGATGGGGTCGCCCCAACGCAGACCGAGCGGGCTCTCCGGGTCTGCGATGAGCGCCTGCCCGGGCTTGGCCCCGAGTGGAAGGCCGAGCACAGGCATGCAGGGTGTCTGCATGCAGTCATCGCGCCGAGTGTGTTTAGCCATTATACATCCTCCTCACAGGTGGAGAGAGAAAACTCTAACGCCGCTTGGTCGATGATATGGTCGGAGCAGCGGGGGCCATAGTCGATGTCAAACTGCGCCAGTATGCAAGTATGACACTCGAACTTCGGCTTCGGCTCGATGTGCTCCTGTGGAGCGCAGGAGTAACTGCCCAAGCCCTCCGGGAACACCGGGCGTTCATCTTCCTTCGGCCTGTGCAAGTATTGCCAGATGTTCACCGGAATGTCACTAGCTGGCGCATACCGAACAAGGCCGGTGTATCTCCCGGGCGGGACCATCTTCCAGCGCTCGGGCAGGATGAACACAATCCTGCCGTGAGAGTCGCGCTCAAATGCCGGGATGCAGAACGCCGGGAAGTCCGGGCGCGGCGGGTTCCCCACATCCACACCGACGAGCTTACCCGGCCAGCATCCGCGCAAGTACCACGGAGAGCCGCCCTGATGACAGCAGCCGCCATCCCTCTGCCCCGGCTCAATGACAAGCTGTATGTGCTCCCAGTCAGCGAGATACCGCTGGTTCGTCCAGTTCCTGATACGCACAGCCACACGGGAAATGTCGGGGGTAATCTGGAGAATCATCGTTGCGCCTTGGCGTGGTTGAGTTGGTCGGTAGCCCAGACATACACTTCTTGATTCTGGTCGTATAGGTCCACGAAGGCTTCCCGGAGTTCGGTGGAGTCTTCCATCGCTTTCCAGCGTTCTCTGTATTCCGCGTTGAACGCCTTACCCTGATTGCTGATTTGGGTCCGGGCTTCCTGTATGACCATGATGTCGTCAATCTCGTTTTGCGTGAACGCGCCGGAGTCTTCAAGTTGACGACGACGGAACTCCCGGGTTTCCTCTGGTTTACCCTTGTTTGCCGGGTCACTCAGTTTGATGCCTGCCTGCCTGATGCGCTCGTCGTATTCCTCTGCGACCTCAAAGAAAAGAGACTGCGTTGGATTACGCACTTTACCGTAGAAAAGCGTACCGCCGATAGCACCCAAAATAGGATTCATCTCTTCGAGCGCTGTCTTGTTGTTACCATTTTTCCTGAGTTGGCCTTCTTCCATAATCCGCTGGAAGAACGAAATGAACAGCTTCCCGGGGCCGATGTACAGGCTCTTGGTTAGTTCCCGCCATTCTTCGGGCGCGAGGTCAGGACCACCTGCGCGGGTTACTGACGCGGCAAACTGATGCCACATAGGTGGCGTGCTTGTGCGTCCTTGGTCTGCACGGGCTTTATCTGTGCGGTCACTAACGCTGCTAATCCTACTACCAAAGAAATTTGTGCCGGTAGCCACTTCCAGTATCGGGCGCAGGGGCTCAGGTGTAACCACTGTCGCAGCCCACTGAAGCGGGTGCTTATTCGGCCCATAGCCGGGGAAATTCCCCGGTATAGTGTCCTTGAATGTAGAGAACAAAAGCTCAAATGCTGCGTCCGGCACGTCCATGAGTCCGCGCAACACCTTATCGGTGACGTGCCCGAACACAGCAGCCGTGCGTATAGGGCCATAGCCGAGGGGAATACGACTGTATCCCCCATCCTCCCTGCCTATGTTGAGAGAACTCGTGGCCTGTGACACGGAAAGTCTGTCGTAGTAATACCGACCATTTTCGTCTTTCCCCCACATCTCTCGCAGCACAGGCGTAAGCACGCTGAATGACACACCGCCAACAACCATCGCGCCCCAGCCACGCGCCCCAGCACTTAGTATTTCTCCGGGAGTAGTAGCGCCGAGACCTAGTGTGCGGGCATAGGCCGCTGTGGACTGCATGGTTGGGTTGACGAAGGGAGCAACAATCCGCAGATAGCGCGAGAGTTTGCCGGTCTGGCTCATGTTCATCAGCTCAAGTGCGCTCTGTGCAGCGTTGTCTGCTGAGACACCAGCTTTGCGGAGCGTCATAAACTGATTGAACGCGGCGACACTCTGGAACCAGTTGTTGAGCGTGTCCAGTTTACCGACAATGTCCTTACCAATATCACCAATGCGGCTGAGATATTTTTGGAGCTCTCCGGTGTGAGGGTCTTTAGTAAGCCATTCAGGCATCTTGCTATCAAGCCCGGTATTTTTTTGAATAATACCCGGGGTGTATTCTTGGTGAACACCAGAGCGCTTGTATTCTTCCCACATGCGCCCGGCGGGAGTATTCGGGTCGAGCTTCCCGAGCATCCCCTGCGCAAGAATTTTGCCCGCAGTGTATGTATTGAGTAAATATTTACCGGCCAGTGTACCACCACCGATGCGTTCACCAGATTCCGTATATGCGTCGCGGTTCAGCATATGGAAAGCTGTTTCCATGAGGTTACGCAACCCGGCGATAGGAGCGAATAACGGCTGGAACCGGGTATTCGCCTGCCCCATGTAGCTTGTGAGCTTCGTCAGGAACTCAGCGCCGCCGCCAAGTTTGTAATTGCTGGTGAGCGCTTTGTTGAGGTCGCGGCCAGTGACCTTGGTGTTGGGGAGTTGATAATTATCATCGAACCACATGTACCGACGCTGAAGTGCGATAGTACCATCATTGCTTTTCACAGGCACATCAATCACTATGCCGTTGTTATTAAGAATCGACATAGCTTTTTCCCGCGCTTGCCAGTCACGGGAACGCGCTTGCTGCATGAGTTGCCTATAGCTCAAAGACTTGATTCCAAGCTCTTCAGTCAGGCGTTTCTGAGCCATAGCGTTCAGGGTTCTAGTGTCAATGTCTGCGCCTTTTGCTCCGCTTTGAATGGAGTCTCTGATTTCTTTCAAGCGCTGTCGATTCAGCGCGGCCAGTGATATTCCAAGGTCACGGGTTGCCTGCTCATTGGCGGCTCGCCGGGCAAGGAAACCAAGGGTCATGAGTGCGCTATCAGGATGCTCGGTGCGTCCCTGCCGAGCGTAGTATGAACCGGGATTGTAGATAGCGATGTCGTTATTCGCCCCGGACATATTCTCATGGCGAGAAATAAGCGGAGAATACGCAAGGAAGGCTGGGATATTCGCCGCTGTACCACTCTCGATACTGCCAGCGAGAGCACGGTCAGACATGATGTCATCGGCGAATTTAGTGACGAGTTTATGAAATGCTTCCGCCCGTTCCGGCGTGATGTTGAACTCACGCTCGATGTCAGCCATGAGTTTTCTAGCTTCAGCGTTAGTGTACCCAGCGGATACAAGCCCCTCCTCCGGGGCTATATCATCGAGCCTTTCTTCCAGTATGTCTGCTTGGTCTTCGTATCTGCGGGCCTCCATTTCCTTCTTTTCCCGCGTAGACACTGAGTCAGCTTCACTCATATTCTGGCGAATATTTTCAGCTTCTTCCCGCCATTTGCTAATCAAGATACCATTTACATCGTCCTTGACGATGTGATGCGCGTTGCACCAGTCACCAAGTCGAATGGCAATATCTTCCGCATCGACGCCCGTGGCCCTCTCGATGTCAGCCACGGACTTAACTATATCACGGAGCTTCGCATTATAGGTCTGCGTAAGCGCCTGCAACTTGGGGAACATCTGCTCGAATTGCCGATTAATCGGGTGCATGAACGCCTGCACGCCGGGGAGGTTAGCTACAGACCGAATGAAAGCATGGAACGCGCCACGCTCATCAACCCAATTTGTGAAGAGGGTGTTCTGCAAATTCATCCACTTGGTCGTCTGCATAATGCCTGTTTGCGCAGCCAACTCAAGGGCGTCTATGAAATCGTCGTAACGCTTCTGCAATCCCTCGCCAGCAATCTGCTTGATTATCTTAGAGATGCCGCGAGCAGTAGCGCGTGCCGAGCGCTCGTCACCAGCAGTGGGGGTTTCTATCGAAGGACTGGCATCGGTGTTTTCATTTTTGAGCTCGTCGATTGTAGCTTTGCGCTGCTCTTCTTGGCGAGCTTCTTCAAACGCTTTCTTGTTGTCGGGCTGGCTGATGTCAGCCTCGATAGCTTTCTCTGTGGGGTTTACCCCAGCGCCCACTGTAGAATCGTAGGCTCTTTTGAGGCTACCGCAATCACCGTCCATTATTTACCCTTTATGCAGTTAAGGATGCGCGTGTAAGCATCGGGACCGGATTCGGGGAAAACCGTATCCTCGACACTGGGGAGTTCGCCAGTAATCTTTTTTACGCCGTCGCGCAGTTTTTCAATCGTCGCACGCTGTCCATCAGTGAGTTCCATTTTTGGTACTCCGAGGTCATGCAGTTTTTTAGCCGTAGCGTTACTCTTACGGGTCCATGCTTCCTTGAACAGTGCACGTTTCGCTTCATTGACAGCACGTCCTAAAGCATAGCCCTTATTCCTGAAAACAGCATCAGCGGACGTGCCGATAAGGTAAGTACCACCGCGCCTATCTGCTAAAGCGTCCACTGTGCTCATAGCTCCATCTGTATGAATAGCAGTGAGGTTTGTTTTATCGTTTTTATCTACCGCTGGGCGTTCAGTAGTGTCTTTTACTTTTTTACGCGAGGACGCCTTAATCTCTTTTTTGGTTTTCGCTTTATTTTCAGTGCTTTCCGAAACGGATGTTTCCGCTTTGGACGAGCTCAACTCCGCTGCATCATTGGCCGCAAGCTCATCAGCAGCCGGGAGGTCAGCCACTTCATCTTCTTTGATATGTACGTTGCCATCTTCGCCAACAGCTTCGGCTTTCAGCGGCTTGCGTTTGGCCGCAGCCTTGGTCTCGGTCGAAGACTTAGCCTTCGTTTTGGCCGGAGCAGTTTCAACAGGCGCAGCTTCAGCCGCCTTGGGTGTCGCCGGGTCTATCACAACTCCCTTGCCAGCGGCCAACTTCGCTTCCATTTGCTGCGCAGCTTTATCAACCTCAGCAGCGTTTAGATGCTCCCCGCTGCCAGTTGTCGCTGCATCCTGAGCGCGAGGTCTGCCTGCACTTGCCGGAGATTCACCGCCTCCGTTGCCCTCACCTGCTGTTGCAGGCTTCGCGGCTGCCGGTTCAACACCGCTGTCTCTGACAGGCTCTCCTGCGGCGGCGTCCTGCTTAAGAGTAGCTCCCGCATCCGCTTCAGTCTGTCCGGTATTCTGTGCTGGGGACCCATCATCCCCTCGTTTTTGAGTCGTCGCACCGTCACGAGGAGTCGGTTCAGAAACTCTGTCGGAAGCGGGTTCAGCAACTTCTCCGGTACTGGTTGCTTTTGTGCTATCAGGAGAAGTATCTGCGCTATCAGCTCTTGGCGTTCCTTCTCCTCCATATTCTCCCACGGGGGCAGTTGCCCCTGCGGCGCTGTCCTCTGGGGTACTTGCTGCTTCGACGTTGGGGGCATCGGGATGCTTCTCCTTATACTGCTTTATCGCTTCCTGCGCATCAAGATAGCGCGAAGGCTCCCGCTTGGCATTGGGGTGGTCTACTTTATACTGTTCTGCGTATTGCGTTGCGGCGGCTTCAAAATCAGCGAGCGTCATTTTGCCCGCTTCTATATCGGCTATTGCTGCCGGGACAAACTTTTTTCTGTCATTGGGGTAGCCACCTTTTGTATTAAACCTGCTACGGGCGTATTCAGGACCGGATGTAGGTGCAGTTTTAGCAGCAGGCGTTTCCGCTTCTTTCGCGGTCGCGGTCGCGGTCGTATCGGGAGTCTTTTCTGGGGGAGTCTCCGCTTCGATGCCCTCTTGCTTAATGCGTCGCTGAGTTGTACCGAGCATGGCATGGGGGCGTTTAGCCGCAAACGGGAGAATTGGTATCGCCGTGAGTGGCCCGGCAACGAGCTGGTCTGTCACACCCCTACTGAAATCTATCGGATGGTCGGTAACGAAACCATAAATGGCATTTTGCCCAAGCTGCTGTGTAACACCAAAAGCCGTGGCGTCAGCGGCGAGCCCCGGATAAGCACGAACCAAGCGTTCAGGCAGTTTACGCTTGGCTTCAGCATTAGCCGCGTTCTGCAAAGCCTGTTTGGCGGCTGCTTCTTTAGTGAGTGTCGGTGTAGCCGCCATGAGGTTTTTAACTTGGCGGTTCATAAGGCCGCGAGAAATCGCAGCACTCGGCCCAGCAGGGATAGCACCTACGGCCCCGCCCCAAGTAGCACCGGCGCGGTATGCGGAGTCGGCGCGGGCGACTTTTTGGTCATCAGTGAGATTGGGGTCAGCGACGAGCCGCCGCATCTGCTCACCGCCGCCTGTGATAGCCCCCACAGCCCCGCCTGCACCGGCAAAACCCACAGGGCCACCAAGAATACCGCCGCCAATCTGAGCCAGCATCGTAGCGGCGGTTTCAGGAATTACCTCTCCGGCTTTAAGAAGGAAGGAACGCGGGTTCTGAAACATATACCCCACGTTGCTCTTACCCTCTTTCTCGCGCCGCTGAAGTTCATCCGCGAGCATGTTGTTACGCTCGAACTCTTCCCTCTCGGCGTTCCCTTTTTTAGCGATAGCTATGCGTTCTGGTGCAGACGCTGAGGCCATACGAATGTCGTCCATTACATTGGACATACCCAGCGCAAGACTCTTGGCCTGCGTACCCCATCCGGCCTCGGCGATGGCCGCCCTGCGGTTGTCAATATCCCGCTGCAATGTGCGGGTGAACTGCCGCAGAACATCTTTTGGGTCGGTATAAGTGATTTTGGAAATTCGGTCAGCCTCGCCACGAACTAATCGCAGTATCTCTTCTTTTTTTTCTACAGACGCTTCAGGGAAATCCTTAAGCAGTTCCTGCAACTTCTGGTCTTTTGATAGGATAACTCCTACACGACGCTCCTGTTCTTTAGCCGCATTGGCTTTGAACTCGTTGCCCTTACCGTAAATCCAGACTTTCTCTTGCTTGCCAGAACCATCTTCGGCGGCCATAAGAGTCCAGCTACCGGACTTCGGGTCGCCCACACCTCCAGCTTGAGCTCGGGCAGCCGCAGCGGCAGCACGCAACTGCATCTGGCGGTATTTC
Organism: Clostridia bacterium; assembly: GCA_014804995.1. Lineage (GTDB taxonomy): Bacteria > Bacillota > Clostridia > Christensenellales > Borkfalkiaceae > Coproplasma. The sequence goes on along the minus strand of JAAUYS010000025.1, from coordinate 608 downwards.
ATAAATTCCGCCAGACCAGTCGTCGGCCCCCAGTTCTCAAAGCCAAATTTGATTGGCTGTCTATTGACAGTAGGGATAGCCCAGATACCGCCGTTAGGCATGACTACTCCAAATGCACGGCGTCAATCAGCCGCAGGATGGCATTGTCGTAAGCGCTTTTAGTGAAGCCCGGTGTTATTGATGCAGGTTGCACTGCTTTCAGAGCGCTGTCAAGCAGATACATATTGGTCTGGTAGTCTTCGTCAAGCAGCTCTTCCTGCGAGAGTGTGGGGTCCTCGTTCTGGATGATGTCGATGAACTGGCTCACCACTCATCTCCATAGTAGTCAGAGAGGTTCTGCTCCGCCTGTCGCCAGTAATCATCAGCCTGCTGTCGTGCCTTGGCACGATTAGCCCGCGCATGGTCTATGGCATAGTTCAAACCGTTCAACGCGCCTGCGCCGAGGTCTTGCGCCCACTGCATCCACATAGGCCAGTTGCTGCTGTAGTTCGTGTCCAGCATATACTGCACATCGGGCATGATAACCGGGTACTCGGGCAACGCCGGCATCTGTCGCTGCGGCCATGCGTAGGACATGAGCCGCTGCCACGGAGTCACAAGCTGGGGGT
>JAAUYS010000024.1 GCA_014804995.1 Clostridia bacterium | reverse complement strand
CTCCGGTAAGGACCCGACTACATTGATTACAAGATCCCCATTTTGGCAGGGACTCCTTTCTGTTTTTATTTTTCTGATCGGTTTTCTTCCGAAAACCGATTGACAACGTTCCCGTTCCATGCTATAATAATCAAGCGCTGGAACGGTTTGACATAGTGCAGGATAGAGTAAAGGTCACTCAGCGGCTTCATACGCCGTACCATATGGGTTCGATTCCCATTCCTGCAACCACATCGCGCTGTCCAAGCGATGATGTTTCAGGGTAACGGCGAAGACCACGCCGTTACCCCCTCCCTTTTTCAATCGTGCTGGAGTGGCGAAACTGGCAGCACGCTTGGGTCTTAAAAACCCATGGTAGAGATACCATACGGGTTCGACTCCCGTCTCCAGCACCACGATGTGCGGGTGTATCCGAACTGGCATAGGAGGTGGTCTCAAACACCACTGTCGAAAGGCGTGTGGGTTCAAGTCCCACCACCCGCACCATACGGCCCGTTGGTCAAGCGGCTAAGACAATAGCCTCTCAAGCTATTGACGTGGGTTCGACTCCCGCACGGGTCACCATTAGGTCTTGGCATGACCTAACAGCCTCCTAAAGACGTCTGGCGTACGGTTCGTGCCATGTCCGTACAGCCAGTGGCCGGTACGTAACCCGGCCCCTTTCCCCGGCCAAACCAGGTCACACCTGCAATGGCCGTCAAATACATCACGAAAGTGGTGAGTCCGATGTGGACACGGAACGAAAGCTGGCGGCTTAACCGCTCCTCCATCGGGTAGGTAACCCGATTTGCCAGCGTACCGAAGTGGTCATAACGGGCCTGACTTGAAATCAGGTGATACGTGTTAGCGCGTGCCGTGGGTTCGAATCCTACCGCTGGCGCCATTTGAAATCGCTGAAAACCGCAAGTAGCGACCCGAGGGTTCCTAGGCCCAGGAAGACGCCCGCGTGACAATCTAAGCGATACATATAGCTGATTCCCTAACGGGAATCAGCTTACTTTTTCAAGGCAGGTGTCACGTAATGTCGATCGAACTGGCCATCGTCATGGCCATCAAGCATAAACTCGAGATATACCCATGGATGGAGACCTTCTTCATCAACGACGAGGAAATGATGGACTACATAGAAAAAGACACGTCCATCAGAATATCGAAACGAACGCTCAACAGACGCCTGAAATCCATGAAACCCATATTTCGGTTCCACGAGACACTAAGACAGAACAAGTCCAAGAAGAAGGTATACGCCTTCAACTCATGGGAACTGGCAAAAAAGGTCGAGACCAAAAGAAACGGGAACAACACGGATTTCATCCTGAGGGCCATGACCGAATACCTGGGAATCAACCCGGACGGACAAGCGGCCGTGTACCAGTAATTAACATTGGACAACGCTCGTTCCATATGATATAATGACCATGCAATAACATTATGTCTAACGGGTGATACCAATGGTTAAGTCGGGCCAGAAAGGCGACTTCGTAGAACTGACCGTAGCCGCGAACCTTCGGAACAGCGGCTGCACCGTGTACTTCCCCTTCGGGAACGACTCGAAGGCCGACCTCATTGCCGAATACAACAACAAGTTATACAAGATCCAATGCAAGTACGCACACGTCACACCGACCGAAGACGGAGGCATCGATTACGCCAAGTTCAAAACGTACTCCACCGCGAGGAGCGGCGAAAAGATCCCGTATACGAAGAACGACGTCGACTTCTTCGCTACGATAGTGGCCGACCGGACGTACCTCATCCCAATCGAGGACATAACGTCGATAGAACAAAGACTGAGGTTCTCCAGGCCAAAGAACAACCAGACAAAGCGTATCATGTACGCCGACAACTACATAATGGAGAGCGTATTGCAAAAGCTCTAAAACACATGCAGCGCATGTGTCGAAAAGAACCTGACTCAAAAGGTCCAGCACGCCAGACACGGACGAATAATATGTTTCGAACACATGAAACAAGGCTTTTATAAAAGCACTCAAGTCCGGCGACGTGACGAAACAATTTAATACATAGCGGGCCAAAAGGCCCGCACATATAGGGAGATGGCAGAGCGATTAAATGCACCTGTGCCCGGGCCGTAAGGGTTGACATCCTTACTTGTGGAATAGGCGTCCCGTCAAGACTTCGTTGGTTTAAATCCAACTCTCCCTACCAAAATTCTTGCCACAGCAAGGACTGATTCGCATGAACACCAAAGATATAGGCAATATTACTGAAGTTGAAACAATCCTAGCTTTTCTAAAACTAGGGTTTAACGTTCTGCAACCATACGGTGATAATGCCAGATATGACATCGTCGTTGAAAAACACAACGGTGAATTCATGCGAATCCAATGCAAGACATCCGCTATACACAAAAACGGCAAATCATTTCATTTCGATGGCCGCAGCTCACACCGAAGAAACGGAAAATTCGTCAGCCATACATATACAAAAGACGAAATTGACTACTTCGCAACCACATTCAATGGTATAGTTTATCTTGTACCTGTGGAAGAATGCAACAAAGGCAAATCACTATACCTAAAACCATGCAAAACACACAACCAACACAAAGCTGTACAAGCAGCCGACTATACAATAGAAAAAATCACGGAAACGTGGTAATAAAACTATGGATCTGTAGCTCAGCTGGCAGTAGCACGGAGCTGTTAACTCCGGGGTCGTGGGTTCAAATCCCACCGGGTCCTCCACTGCAGGTACTGGCCTGCATACCTGTCCTTGGTTGTCAGCACCATCCGTCAGGCAACGACGTGAATGAAAAGCTGCGTTGACGCGTAGTACGCCAAACCGTAAGCATGCGTACGGGCTATGCGTCTCGTACTGGTACGTAAAGCCAGTCCTACATTGCAGAGTAGAGAAGTCCGGTATCTCGCCAGCCTCATAAGCTGGAATTCACGGGTTCGAATCCCGTCTCTGCACCCAACTCCCGGTTGTCGGCATGTCCGCTCAAAGCCAGTACCTTAAGCTGGCCCACATAACGGTACCGTGATACAGGCCGACGAGGCCACTCCTCCGACGGGGGGAATCCTTGCATGGGCGACGGCCCGTGCAATCAAACGGCCGGTACGAACCATGACGAAAACGTACGAGGCCATCAAGTAGCATGCCCGTGGCTGCGGGCATTCGCCGAATACCTGGCCGCGAACTTCCACGCCGCCGGTACGGCGCGAGCATCGGGGTATCTACCCCATAGGCCACCCCCTGGCCTGCCATCGGGCACTACGCCCTGGCAAAGCCTAAAGATAGAAAGCTGCGGAGCTGGCGTCCGTGAGCGAGTGGACATCGGGAACGCTCCCCGGTCATAGGACGGGACCACTATAAAACCCGTAATACATGCGGCAGCCATGCCGGGCCCGATACCCGGCCGCCGCAACTCGCGAGTTCCGCCCGCTGGGCGGCATGAAGATTTTACGGCACGGACGAACCGTGCGGCTGGGCGAAAAAGTCCAGCAGATGGCCACTGCGAACAAACGCACACGGCCATCGCGCCTGCCAAAGGCAGATGCGTACCTGTAGTCGAAAACGCACGAGATCCCAATAACGGGCGCAAAAAGCCATGGCCAGGCGGCGAAAACCGCCGCAGGCACGGCAAGGAACATTGGCCCACATGGGCCCCGCCTTCGGACGGTGATTCTACCCGCTGGCGGCGCCGGGCCATCGACGCCGTAGACAGCATCTTGAAAACGTAGCACGCCGCCCCGGGCCAAGTTGCCGGCCAAGTACCATGAGGAAAGGCCCACCAGGGCAACGGGCGGCGGCTGCGATTTTTTAACGTAGGGTCGTAGCCAAGCGGTAAGGCAACGGGATTTGACCCCGTCATCGCGTACGTTCGAATCGTACCGGCCCCGCCAAATGCCGTTACGAACCATAACGTGACGGCATACATATAGGTGAGTCGTATAGCGGTCAATTACCTCAGACTGTAAATCTGATGCCTCCGGGCTTCGTTGGTTCGAATCCAACCTCACCTACCATCCGACACCTCTCCCATCAACACAGGGAAAACTCAGCTAGTGAAAGGATCCTGAAACATGACATTAGTTTACAAACGACTGTGTACATAGGGTTCGCGCCGTAAACCCGCCCCGAAAACGGCGCTCGTCCCGACACAACAACTTATGATTCAACATACCGGTTCGTTAGCCGGGAATTAAAGCCTGTGGAGTGCGGTACAAATCCGAGTAAAAAACGATAGAAATATCTGCTGAAAGGACGCATAATGAACCAGGAATGAAACAAAAAAGCCCATGGCTTTTTGTAAGTTTTCAGTAACGGGAACCTACGTCGAGACGATCCCTAAATAAACAGTGTAACCGGCGAATCAGGGCGAAATGGAACGCCAGGCGGCGACGCAAACCGCGCCGTCCAGAGGCGTACATAAGCCCAACGGCCATGTGACCAACCAGCGCATGGCCGTGTACATACCAGCCAGGTGGCCCCACAGACGTCCCGCTACGCGGGCCGCTGTGTGACCAAGTCTTCGAGGGGACTGACGTCCCCTCTCGACTTTCTGGCAATAAAGAATATCTGGGTGTAGGGTAGCGGTCACCCACTACATTCGGGATGTAGGTCAGGCGCGTCCGACTCGCGCCACCCAGACCACCCCGGCCCATCCTTGGACCACCAGGCACCGTACAATCCTGGGATAACAAAACCGATAGGGTCGCCTCGGTTAAGCCCGACGGCCCGATCTATTCGCAGATGTGGTGGAATTGGCAGACACACCAGATTTAGGTTCTGGTGGGAAACCGTACGGGTTCAAGTCCCGTCTTCTGCACCAAATGAGAAACTTCGAACATAGTGAGAAGTTTCTCACATTAGTACCGGAAAACATGGTTTCTGGCCAAAGGCCAGAAGTCACCGTCTTCTGCACCAATTTGACAACTTTAAGCAAAACGAGAAGTTGTCAAAATCGATACTACGAAGATAAGGTCTTTCGGCCATACGGCCGAAAGTTCCCGTCTTCTGCACCAAGCATATGGGTGTAGCTCAATTGGTAGAGCAACGGTCTCCAAAACCGTGCGCTGAAGGTTCGAGTCCTTCCACCTGTGCCATCAGGCCCGTGTCTTATGACACGGGCCTTCTCCTTTACCCAGCAGTTACACTGCCGGCTAATGACAGAAAGATACATGGAAAGGACGACCCTGATGACAAGAGAACAGTTCCTCAAGATAAAGGTCAAGCCCCTCGAATGGAACGACGACGCACCCGACTCACGGGACGTCCACGGCAACCTGCGCCGCAGCCACGCCGTCACGGACACCAACGACCCCCGGATCCACAACAGATTCCTCGTGTTCAAGGACAATGACGACAACATCTTCGCGGCGTCCGTGACCCTCGCGAAATCCGCAGTGCCCGTCGAGTCATTCGGCGAAGGCAAGATCCTGTGCGAACAGTGGCACCGCGAATACTGGAACGAGTTCTTCGAAAAGTTGGCCGATACCGTCGTAAGTTTCGATTGACATTTTCTTCAAACCATGCTATAATGACATTACGCTGACTTATGTCTCTGAAACCGTGCGTCAAGCGGCATCCGTGAGTAGTGGCGAGCGAAAGCGGAGGACCGGCCTGGGACCACCCGGGCCGCACATATGGACCATTAGCGCAGCTGGTATAGAGCAACCGGCTCATAACCGGTCGGTCCGGGGTTCGAATCCCTGATGGTCCACCACATTACATAAAAACGAACGAAAAGAAGTGAGCGAGCCATGGAATATCACGTGCCGGGATACGAACGCGTGCTCCACGAGAACCCGAACTGGAACAGCACGCCCGAATGGACGAGGAACCCGCCGATAGGAACGCGAGGCAACCCATCCGGTGCCAAACTGGAAGGCCCCTGCCCCACGCCCGTAACAGACACGGCGAAATGGCTCGCCCCGAGGAAAGGACGAGAACACAAGATGAAACACGTAATCGTAGCCAACATGCCGGACGGGACAGAGGCCCTGCTCATCAACGTCGAGACGGACAATCCGGACATCGATCCCGTGGACGCCCTCAAACAGGCCGCGAAGGACTTCCTGGGCACGACCGACGGCAAGGAATACGTCGAACGCACGAACGCGACGAACTACAACTGGGAAGACCTGGTCTCGTCGATACCCGACGAAATCACGGAAAAACATGGCGTCATCATCACCTCGACCAATGTCACCCATTACGTCGTAAACCACGACGAACGACTGACGGAGGACTGAAACATGGAAAGGAACTACGACGCGTCGGCCAACCTCGCGGGCATCGTACAGTCGATCGAGGCAGTCTGGAAGAACGGCCTGAAAGTCGACATCTCGAATGACAAGATCACGGTAATCAACACGGTACGGTACCAATACGACCTTGACCATGGCATCGACCCCAAGCAGGACGGCTTCGCGTACGCCGAATTCAAAAAGACGGCTACGCTCATGACGCCTTAGCTTGACAATGAGACGAATCCATGTTATAATGGCATGGCTCGGCAGGACCCCGTGGACGCCCGGCTACGCCGGACGCCACGTGACCCATCTTCGCCCGCTCACGCGGGCTCAGGGCCTCGCCTGGCCCTTCATATGGCGGCGTAGGCAAGCGGTCTAAGCCACCACCCTTTCACGGTGGTAATCAGCGGGTTCGAATCCCCTCGCCGTCACCAACAAAAAAAACAATCGCACAACATGTCGAATATTATGAAAATAACAAGTCACATAAACACATGCTCGAACGATCAATTCGAAAAAATCGTAAAAGAAAGCTCTTCCATCAAAGAAATAAGCCAAAAACTAGGATACAACGCTCACTCCGGCACCATAAGTGCCATAATAAAACAAAGAATCCAGTCACTACAAATAGACATATCCCACTTCACACAACCACCTGCCATGCATCGAACACCAGAAAACATCTTCACAAAAGACTCAACGGCCACACAAAACGTATTACGCAGATATTACAAAAAGGGAAACTACACGCCCTACATATGCTCAATATGCGGACAACAACCGACATGGCAAGGAAAACCGCTAACACTCATACTTGACCATATCAACGGCCGTAATCGGGACAACCGACTTAACAATCTAAGATGGGTATGTCCAAACTGCAATATGCAATTAGACACAACAGGCAGCAAAAACAAAGCCTACAAAAACGACCAAACACCAAACACCACACTATCTGTAAGAAAGCCAAAACAACAAAACCATTGCATCGATTGCGGCAAACCAATCAGTAAAACAGCAACCCGATGCAAAGAATGCGACAACAAAACACATCGACAAAAACCAACGTTACCATGTTCACGCGAAGAACTGAAATCACTCATACGAACAAAACCATTTACAACCATTGGTAAAATGTTCGACGTCAGCGACAATACCATTCGTAAATGGTGCCAGCGTTATAACCTACCGACCCAATCATCCAAAATAAAACACATAGATAGCCAAACATGGTCAACAATATAAACTGCATGTCGGATTATTGCAATAGTTAGCAAACCTGACCATAAGTCAGGAAATGGCGGGTTCGACTCCCCCATCCGTCACCATGGACGACAAAAACCTACGGTACACCGGCATTCCCTTGCTGACCAAATACTTAACGGAACGTACCCGAACCGGGGACAAGGCGTCGAAACATAGGAAAGGCCACCTGTCCCCACCATGGCACGAGTTTGTTCAGGTTCTCGTGCCCATATACCGGGATCGCCAGCCAACTACTCGCAATCCCGACCAGGAGGGCAGTTCGGCATGCCGTCGCACGGACGACCGGTCCGATCAACCGGAGGACTGAACGATGGAGCCGTACCGGGCGCGCACGGGGTTCTACGGACGCTGCCCGCCGTGGGGTTGATTTAACAACCCCACGGCTTACATATGAAAGGATTGATTCCAATGTATGTCATCACGTCGAAGATGGACCGCGTAACGGTAGGCCTCGCACAAAAGGCGGACGGCACCTGGTACTGGTCCGAGAGCCTCGAGGACGTCGCGCGCTTCAAAAAGAAATCGAAGGCACGGCACGCCTGGATCACGCACAGGGACTTCGTTCCACGTACGAACAAGAAGGTCCGTGTCTCGAAACTCGTACTGGAGCACGTGGAGACGTTGGAATGAGAAAGCACCCCATGGTGCCGACGAACATAGGCAAGATGGGATACCCGACCATGCGGCATGACGCGTTTGCTGCCGCATGGCCAGCATCTCGTCTTGCAACTACATAAGGAGGTATGGACATGGCGATCGACGTGGACAGGCTGATCGAGGAGAACGAACGGAACGTGGAAAAGTACCGCCAGGAAATACAGCGGACCATCGACGAGACGAACGCCTACACCAAACGG
>JAAUYS010000023.1 GCA_014804995.1 Clostridia bacterium | reverse complement strand
TTGGACTTGGACATCTTGTCCCCGCCCTGTAAAAGCCAGGGGTGTCCGAAGACGCACTCGGGAAGCTCCTCACCCAAAGCCATCAGGAACACGGGCCAGTACACCGTGTGGAAACGGACTATGTCCTTGCCTATAACGTGTACGTCCGCGGGCCAGTATTTTTTGTATTTTTCGCTTGAACCGTCGGGGTCGTACCCTACGCCCGTTATATAGTTGGTAAGCGCGTCAAGCCAAACGTACACTACGTGTCTTTCGTCAAACTCTACGGGAACGCCCCATTTAAAGGTTGAGCGCGACACGCACAAGTCCTGTAATTTGGTCTTTAAAGAACCGTCCTCGCACGCCTTTAAAAGCTCTTCGTCGGACTTGCCGATAAACTCGTCCGCAAGCAGAAAGTTATTCATCATCTCGTTCTTTCTGGAAACGGGTTGAATAAACTTGGGGTGGGTTACGATGTGCTTTACCAGCCTGTCCGCATACTTGCCCATCTTGAAGAAGTACGCCTCTTCCTTGGCGGGTTTAACTTCTCTTCCGCAGTCGGGGCATTTGCCGTTTACAAGCTGGCTCTCCGTCCAAAAGCTCTCGCACGGGGTGCAGTAAAGTCCCTCGTACGCGCCCTTATATATATCGCCCTGTTTATAGAACTTGGTAAACATCTTCTGCACGGCGCGCTCGTGATAGTCGTCGGTGGTGCGGATAAACTTATCGTAAGAAACGTCCATCAAGTCCCATATGCGCTTTATTTCACCAGCGACTTCGTCAACGAACTGTTTAGGGGTTACACCCTTGTCGGCCGCCTTCTGCTCTACTTTAAGCCCGTGTTCATCCGTACCCGTCATAAAGAATACGTCGTAGCCCTGCATACGCTTAAAACGGCAAATCGCGTCGGATAAAATACTCTCATACGTGTTGCCTATATGCGGTTTACCCGAAGTATAAGTTATTGCGGTTGTAAGATAAAACTTTTTACTTGTGTCCATAATCTTCCTCTTTTTTACCTAAAAAGTATAACATATAAAAGTTAAAAATGTAAACTGATTTGATAATGCCCGTCCGCGCCTAAGCGCGGACGGGCAAAAAATTAATTTTTCGTTTCGAAATCTCTTCCTATAAGCTCGTCAAGCGTAACTCCGTAATAGTCGGCAAGCTTTTCACAAAAATAAATACTTGGCAAAACCTTACCCTGCTCCCAACGGCATAAGCTTGCATCGCTTATTCCCGTTTCTTTTTCCAACTCTTTAAAAGATTTTCCCTTTGATAATCTAAACTCTCTTAATGACTCACCATAATTTCTCATAGCTATATTTTGCTACAAATTTGTAATAAAGTCTTGACTATCTCATATCTGTAATGTAAAATTAGTATTACAAATATGTAACATAAGGTAATCAAAATGGATAAACAATGTTTTGCTTGTTCACATTACAGACCTTACTACACTAAGGGCTATTGTGATTTTGACAGAAAAGACTTCGGCGAATGTTCGCTGACCAAAACGGCAACGGATAAACACCACCCTTGTTGCGACAAATTCTACGCAAAATATTACGGAAGAACCACTCCCGATTTTGTAATTAAAAAGTTGAACGATAATCTGAACGCTTTAAGTACTCTTATAGTAATACTACGTGAACATTACGAAATAGATAAATAATATTTGACGCTGCACATTCATAAAATACTTTATGAACGCTATTTTTTCGGTCATATTTATATTGTCCGTTATTATTATGACGATAATTGCGCCGGACAAGCTTTTATCCACTCTTTTGGGCGGGGCGGAAAAGTCTGCAACGACGGCACTAACCCTTTTTTGCATTTACGCCGTGTGGATGGGGCTTTCACGCCTTGCTGAAAAGAGCGGGTTCTCCCGTTCAACGGCTAAGCTATTGCGCCCCCTTTCCAAAAAGATTTTCAAGACGGACAACGAAGTTGCGCTTGAAAATTTGGCAATGAATTTATCCTGCAACCTTTTAGGGATAGGCGGGGCTTCCACCCCCTACGCGGTTAAAGCCATAGGCGAACTTGAAAAGGAAAATAACGACTGGGCGCAGAAGCTTCTTTTCGTCATTAACGCGACGTCCATACAGCTTATCCCGTCAACGGTAATTGCACTGCGGACGGGTGAGGGAAGCGCTTCGGCGTTCGATATATTTTTACCGTCGCTCATATGCACAGCCGTGTCAACGGGCGTAGGCGTTCTTTTATACGTCTTGGGGAGAAAGCTATGGCGCTGATTATCCCCGCGGTATTTTTGGTTGTATTCGGCTTTGCACTCTTTAAAAAGGTAAGAATTTACGACGAATTTTCACAGGGCGTTAAAGAAGCGGTAAATTTTACCATTTCCCTTATTCCCTGCCTTGCCACTATCTTTATGATGTGCGAGGTCTTTGAAGCCTCAGGGCTATCAGACGGGCTTACCAAGCTTTTATCCCCCGTGTTCGGATTTTTGGGCATCCCGCCAGAGCTTACAAAGCTTGTACTTATTAAACCATTTTCCGGTAGCGGGTCCATAGCTTATCTGAACGAAATTATCTCGGAATACGGCGCGGACAGCTATATCACAAGGTGCGCGTGCGTGTGCTTCGGCTCTTCGGAGACGGTCTTTTACATCTCCGCCGTATACTTTGCAGGGCTTAAAGTAAAGAAGCTTACAATGCCCATTATAGCCGTTTTAATCGCAACTCTACTATCTACGATAGTAGCCTGCCTCCTTTGCAGGGTTATGTAAAACAAATATGAAAAAAATTTCAGCGCGTAGAAGCAAGCAGAACGAGGCTAAAAATAATAAACGGCGCAAGCAAAAATCACACTTTTTGCCAACCTGCCTACACATAATATAAGCGCGTAGATACGAGCAAGACAAGGAAAGCTCTGCGCCGACCGCAGGGAGTGTACATACCCGTACACGACCAAGGCGACGAAGAGCTTGACAAAGTATTGCGACGTATATACGCGCTTAAAAAATCAGAAACGGTGCAAACCGGAGTTTGCACCGCCTCTATATGATAAGGGGGAAAATGATGAGCAAAAAGTTGTTTCGTAAACTACTGTTTACACTCTAAATTATATACAATCTTTTTTAAATGTAAATTGTTTTAAAAAAAATTTTTTTCAATATTTTTATTTATTTTTTCGCAACAAATTTTGTTAAATAATCACAAAACCGACACAATTAGCCTAATTATTATGTTCTTTTGATAATATTTACCGCTTTTTTCAGCTCTTCCACTACCAAGTCCGCTTCTTCCCTTGTGTTATACTTGCCGAAAGTGAACCTCACCGCAGACTTCGCCTCACGCTCACCAAGCCCCATTGAAATAAGCGACCTTGACGGCGCAACCGCACCTGCCGAGCAAGCCGAACCAGTTGAAACGCACACGCCCTTTAAATCAAGCATAAAAAGGATATTCTCCCCGTCGCAACCGTCAAAAGTTACGTTTGCGTGTCCGGGCAACAGCAAATCCTTGCACCCGTTGAGCTTTGCACAAGGTATTTCTTTTAAAACCCTGTCCAAAAAACCGTCTCGCACCGTCTTTACGTGTGCGTTATTTTTTTGCCTTTCTTTAACGGCTTTTTCCAAAGCGTAAGCAAGCCCTACCGCGCCCGCCACGTTGGAAGTGCCTCCGCGCAAGCCCCTCTCCTGCATACCGCCGGAGATTAAGCGGGAAAATTTACTGCCGTTTTTAATATACAGCGCGCCCACACCCTTAGGTCCGTAGAACTTGTGTGCGGAAATGCCCAAGCCGTCTACCGTAGCCGTAGGCAAGGCGCAACAGCCCGCAGTCTGCACGCTGTCCGTATAGTAGAATATGCCACGCTCACGGCAAACTTTTGCAATTTCTTCAACGGGCTGAATTACGCCCGTTTCGTTATTTGCAGACATAACCGCGCAAAATACCGTATCGTCGGTTAAGGCGCTTTCAACGCTTTTCGCGCTTACAACTCCGTTTTTGTCGGGGTCTACGAATGTTACTTCAAAGCCGAGCTTTTGCATATCCAGCGCGCTCTCGTACAGTGCGGGATGCTCTATCGAAGAGATAACTATTCTACCCTTACCGCGGTTTAAACACACGCCTTTAAGCGCGGTGTTGCCCGCCTCAGTTCCGCTTGAAACAAAGTAGACTTCGTCCGCCCTGCAACCCAAAAGCTCCGCAACCTTATCGCGTGCGGAAATCAGCGCGTTTGCACTCGCCCTGCCCGCGCCGTGTTGGGACTGCGCGTTGCCGTAATTTTCTTTGAGATACGGGAGCATAGCTTCAAGTACGTCCCCGTCAAGCGGGGTCGTCGCCCCGTTATCAAGATATATCATTTCCGCCTGCAATAACTTCGGATATTTTTTCAACGAACTCCAACTGCGACTTTTTGTCCTCTAACTGTCTGCCGAGTTTGGTTGACGAATTGTTTTCGTTAAGCTTTAAAAGGTTTGCGCTCTGCCAAAGCCTTCTTGCAGTAATTAACGACGCAATTAAAAACACACCTGCAAGCGATACGAACACTATAAATAACGTTATGTTAGAGCCGTCCTTTTCAGCATACATAATGGTGCTGTAATATATTGCAAGAACGGCAAAAACCACGAGGGGTATTCCCGTAATCAAAAAGGCTATTAACGAATTCTTTTTTCTTGACTTGAAGCGTACCCTTCTTTCGTCCTTCTTACCCTCGTTCTCGGCTGAAAGCGCGTCAACCTCCTCTTTAAGGTGCGCGCGGACTGCGTTCACGCCTTCAAGATAGGGCGTAAGCTCTTCCCGTAACTCTTCGGTTATGCCCGTCTTTAAGCTTTGCACGGCGAAAAGCCCGTCCTCCGCGTCGGTATAATCGGTGAACTCGCGCGTTATGGCAATAAGCTTCAATGCGCTTACCTCTGCGTCGTCGCCCGTAGGTCCTTCCACAGCGGAAAGAATGTAATTCGCGTCCTCGTACTTGCCGTCGGCGATGAGCTGTCTTGCTCTTTTTGCAGTGTTTTTAATTTCTTCTTTGCGCCTTAATTCCGCCTCTTCCTTAAGTCTGCGTTGTTCGGCAAGCTGTTCTGGGGTCATAACGGCAAGCTCTTCGTCGTCCTCGTCAAACTCCGGCACTTCAAAGCCAAGCTCTTCTTCCTCGCTCTCCTCTTCGGGGGTGTCGTCTATTACGAGTTCATCCTCGCCGTCGGCGTTCTTTCTTATTTTGTATTTTCTGTCCTTATCGTCGTCAATTAAACGCTCTTCTGCCATAAAAAAACTCCTTATATTTTAGGTATATGCGTTTTAAGTTGAATGCACTTAAATTTACCGCGGTAACGGCTCTTAGCCCAGGCGCAGAACTCCGCGTTTTCAAAAAGCGCAAAGACCCCGCTACCCGAACCCGTCATATTCACGCCTAGGGGTGAAAAGTCTGAAAGCTCTTCGTAAGCCGTCTTAACGTCGCCGTTTAACTTAGTGGCGGGTAAATAAAGTGCGTTATTAAGGCTTTTGCCGAGGGCAACTGTATCCCCCTCGCTAAGCGCCTTTATCGCGCCGTCGCTTGAAGTATTTTCCTGCGGAAAGCTATCGCTCAAACGGTAACACTCCGCCGTGGAAACGCCCTCTTTCGGTAGCAACAACAAAAAGTCAAGCCTTTGTTTAAGTTTTAAACTTTCAACCTGCTCTCCCCTGCCGGTCAGCCTTGCAAAGCCTCCCGTCAAAAGATAGCCCGTGTCGCTGCCAAGCCTGTCTGCAATTTCTTTCAACTGCCTTTCACTGCCTGCGCCGTATAACTTCGTCATACCGCGTAGAACGCCGGCGACGTCTGCGGAAGAACCGCCCAGCCCCGCTCCGACGGGAATATTTTTGTAAATCACTATGTCCGCGCCACGCGTTGCAAAAGTTTTAACGTACTCTTCGCCCGCCTTAACTGCGTTGTTCTTTTCGGGTGGCAGGCTTTCAAGCCCCTGCCCGCGCATTTCAACGTTTATAAGGTTATCCTTTCTCTTTTTCAGCTTTATATAGTCGAATAAGTCCACGGTGCAAACCAAGCTGTCAAGCGTGTGATAGCCGTCCATAACTCCCGTTAAAGAAAGGGTTAAATTAAGTTTTGCGTAAGCCTTTACGCGCGCAGTCATAACGGATATATTATACCACGTTTTAACTGCGTTTACAATAGTTTTTTTAAATATTTAAAAGCCCCCGCGCATTATGCGCGGGGGCAATAAGCTTATATTAAGCTTTGGGTCTGTAAATTAAAATTCTTTCTTTGCCCGATAAGGGGAAGTTCAGCTCGGGATTGGACTGCTGAATGCTTTCAGGCGTTTCGGAAAGTCTTTTTGCCGTCTCCCAAAGTCCGTCGCCCGCCGTGGGTATGTACACGCTTATCGCGCAGTCGGGCGCTTTCTTTTCACCGCACTCGGCAACTTCAACAAGGTAATTTACCGTCTTGGTTTCGCCGTCCGCACCCGTAATTTTGAGGACGGCTTCGCCCTCGCACTCGCCCTCGGCACGCTGTCTTAAACTCATACCGCACACCGCAACGGACAGCTCCTTGCAGTCTGCGCTAAGTCCCGTAAGGGTTACTGCAAACGGCAGGTTTACTTCTGTTGAGTGAACCTCTCCCGCCTGTTCGTACAAAAGGGTTGCGGAAACGCTTCCCTCTATACCGTCCGCGGTGCGGGCATATTCCGCGCCGGGCAGGGTTACTGCAAGAAAGGCACAGGTGTAATCAAGCTTAGCCTTTGTTGCGCACAATCCGCTTACCCTCTCGGAATAAACCTTAATATCCGTATCGGCAAACACGCTTTCTTCCGCGTATTTAAGCTCTAACTCGCAGTCCTTTGAAAAGGCGTCGCCGACGAAAGTAACCTCTTCTTCCTCATAGAAGTGTCCTGAGAACGCAAGGTTCACGTTTACGTCAACGTCGCACTTCCCGCGTTCTTCGTTGACCTTGCAATTTACCGCAACAGCTTTAATTTCCGCACGGCAATAGGCGCGTTGGGTAAACAGAGCCTCGTCGCAGGCAAGCTCGCACTTGAAAGGAATTACCCTGTCAAGGCAAACGGGTGCGTTATCCCTTACCGCAAGAAGAGAGAGGTAAATCTCACCGCTGGCTTCAACCACGCCCGCCCTTACCGTGCAGTTTAAAACGAGGGCTTGCGCTGAGGGAACAAGTACGTCCGTTGCAACGCAGTCAAAGTCGTCGTCCACTTCGCTCTCTCCCGAGAAGCATACCAGGGAATTGAGCTTACCCGTGTCGCTTCTGCATATTGCCCCGTCCACTGCGGTAACGTAGCTTCTTTGCGCGCTGTCGTAAACGGAAATTTCCGCGCCTACGACAACAGCCACCGCGTAGGAAGAACCCTCCCTTTTAATCTGCCACCTTTCGCACTTCAAAGCGCACACTCCGCGCTGTGCGGGTGCTAAATTATCGTCGTCGATAAAATGGGTGAATTCCGCACCCTTTTGGATACGGCACAGTTTGCCCCCTTCGTCGGTATAGACTAAGGTTGCAATAAGTCTGCCACCGTAATTGACCCTGCCCGAAGAAACCTCGCAAGAGTTTAATGAAATTTGCGGATACACCGCAACCACTTCACCCGCGTCCTGACCGAATTTTATTTCTACCATAGACTGCGCGTTCAGTTCAACAACCCTGCGCGTGTACGTTCCCGTTTGATTTTGTGCGTTAATCGCCATAATAGCCCCGCCTCCTGATATGCGTTAGTTACAAGGTATATTATGCGGTAGCTTTCGGGGATATGACAGTTAAACGGATTTGCCTTCTTTAAGTTTTTCCTGAATTTTTACACGACCGCAAAGAATTTCGGAATAGGAATACGCGGTTTTGCCCAAGAAGTTCTTATCAAACGGGCTTACGGTGAAAAGAGAGGGATAAATTCCGTTTACAACCGCGGGGAAAGTTACGTATTTATTGCGCCCCAAATTGAGCTTGACGGTAACGTCTTTACCGCTTAAAGCGTTGATAGTTTCTTTAATGGAATTAATTGTCAGATTAACTTTTATCATACTTATATTTTTGCCAAAAAAACCAAAAATATGCAAATTACCGACCAAACGGGGCTGTTTACCGCATTAAAAGGCACAAAAAAACCGTGCGCCAATCAAAGCGCACGGCATTAAAATTTATTTAAAAATCGTCGTCATCATCGTCGTCATCATCGTCTTCGTCGTCGAAGTCGTCATCCTCCAAATCGGAAAGGGAATCCACGTCCTCGCTCTCGTAAAACTCGTCGTCCTCGCCGTATTCGTCCTCTTCTTCCTCGGCAAATTCTTCCTCTATTTCTTCCTGCAAGTCCTCGTCTACGGTAAGGTCGCCGTCGTCTTCTTCAAGGTAGTTCTTCCACTCCTCGTCGTTTTCAATGTCAACTTCGTCCTCTTCCTCGTAGTCCTGCTGTCCTTTACAGCTTTCACACATCTTTTCACCGGGGCGTATGCGGTTCACTCCGCAAACGGGGCAAATTTCGGTCTGTTCGAGTTCAGCGTCAAGCTCGTCTAATTCTTCGTCTTCCAAATCGGCAAACTGAAGCTTGTTACCCTTCATTTCGGCGATACAGACGTCGCAGTACTCCTGTTTTTCGGAATCGATATAGTTGAGTTCGCATCTCGGACATTTAACGTATTTAACCATTCATATCTCCGTATCGGTCAAAGCCGATTTTAATACACGTATTAAGTGCTAACATTATATTAATATTTATCTTTTTTGTAAACTGTTTTTTTATTCTTTTTTATAAAAAATTTTTCAAAAAAATTTGCAGTAAAAAAGCCCCCGTTCTTGCGGGGGCTTTAATTATTTATAAATCTTCTTTGTCGTAATTATATACGTCAATTTCCTTGTCGTCGGTAGTGTCTACCTTTATTCTTCTGCGCCTTTCGGTAGGCTCGTCGCTCTTACGGTGAATAAGGAAGAATGCAAGCCATATACCACCGCCTATAACGATACCGCCGAGAACTACCATACCTATTACAAAGAAGGTCTGCTCTAAGGTGGAAAGTCCTTCGTACCAGCCGACTTCGGGTTCTTCTTCGGGCTTAGCCACAAGGTAATTGGTCTTTATAACTTCCGCATAGGAGTCTTTGTCTTCGTCGGACATAACGCCTAAAACGGAATAGTAATAATCACGCCTGTTTGCATAAACGTCAGCGCCGTTTACTTTCTTGGTTGCGGTGTAGTCCTTCCACTCGTTTTCCGCCGTGGGGGTCAGGAACTTTTTGTACTCCGCAATAGTCTGTTCGGAATAAATTTCGTCCGTATCTTCTTCGCGCGCGTCGTTTAACTCTTTTGCATACTCTTCAAGGTACTCTGCGTCGCCGTCGTAGAAGCCGTACCAGAGGGTCTTGCTCAAATTGGCAAACTTATCGGTGGGGTATTTATCGGTATCGCCGTAACCCTCGTCGGTGTCGATAATGTCCTTTATGCCGGCGTATTTGTCGTTAAGTTCACGGATTTCTTTATTTGATAACAGTCCGTTTTCACCGTGAAGGTCAAATACCATTACGTAGTTGTAATTGGACATATTAGCGGTTGCGCTTGCAAAAAGCAAGTAACCGTCAATAATTTCGGGGCTGTACCAGCTTGAAATCGTGGACAGGTCAAGTATCTGTACGGGGTCGTAGTCGTTTTCGGAATGCAACTTGTTGTAATCGGCGTTGCTTCCCGTATAATCTACGCGGTAGATGTTGTTTGAAACGGTATAGTAAAGATAATCGCCGTCAATGCCTATAACGCTTGCGCCGGACTCTTTAACTATGGGGTAGTACTTATTTGAAGTTTCGTGCTTTTCGGTAGCGGGGTTCAGCTTACCGCTCTGTACTTTATTAATAGTTATTGCAGAGCTTTCCGCATAGATAACGCCGTCCAAAGCACCGTCCTTAAACAAGAACTTGTAACTGCCCGCGTTAGAGCCGTCGTTTAAAATAGCGTCAGCGTTGGGCAAGTTGTTTTCAATGGGCTTTAATTCTTCTCCGGTTTTAATAGAGAAAAGATAAGCGTTGTCGTTTGTGGTAGTCGTTCTCGTATAGAAAACGTTACCGTTCACGTACTGTCTAATTGTGTAAGTGTAGCTTAACTGGTTTATAGTTTCGTTTACTTCTTTGCCCTCGGGGTTGTAGTTAAAGGGCGTTTTTGAAAGTTCGTTTCCTATATAGTCCTTATGACCTATACCGTCAAGAACGAGGTCTCCGCAGTTAATATATCTGTCAACTTCGCCCTCTTCCTCGTCGTCGTTCCAGCCCTGAACAGTATCCTTGTTGAGCTTGTCTTTAAATTTATCAACGGTTGCGTCTGCAGTTACCGTATAAATCTGGTTGTAGCCGTAGTCGGAATCCGTCGCGTAGTCGTGTACGTTCATCGTGTAGTAAACGCGGGGGTTGGTCTTGTCCTCGCTGTCGAACGTTACGGAGCTTACGTTGTACGCAAGCAAGGTGTCTTCATTCGTCTTGGTGTTATAGCTGTGAAGGTTATTCACGCCCGACTCTTCGTCAAACAGCGTTTCGCCCGTTGCGACGTAGAGAAGATAAACCGTACCGTCCACTGCAACGTATCTGTATTCGTAAGAAGCGCTGGGGAACTGAACGTAGTAGTTCTTCATAGCTTCCGTGCCGTCAAGCCTGGTACTCTTCATATCGAGGTAGCTGTTCTGAACTACACCCTCGGAGTTCTTTGCTGTTGAAGGCGTTCCGTAATAAATTTTGTCGCCGTAAATGAAAATTCCGCCGTTGTAGTTGGAAGAATACGCGATATTTCCCACGACCTTATCCGCACTTGAATAATTGCGGTTTTTAAGGTCGGTTTTAGAAATGCGGTAAACAGCGCCCTTTACGGGGGTACCGTATTCGTTATCGGCAGTGCTTACGCCCGTACCGTTAATAAAGTAAACGTATTCGCCCTTTTCAACGGCAAAACCGCCGTTTGATTTAACATTACCGTCAAAGTCGCCCGTGAGCTTGTCAGACGGGTAGTACTGGGCGCAACCTGCAATCGCAATTACGCCGAATACGAAAATTGAGGCGACTATTGCGCATATAATTTTAGTAAAACGTTTATTCATATATAAACCCCGAACGGATAGTTGTCCTGATTATATTTTCAGTTATAGTCAATTATATACCAATTTGAGTATTTAATCAATAAAAAACACCTTAATTTTAAAAAAATAGCAATATTTTTATTATAAATAAAACGGAGAGTTGAAAGTGGAAAAATTTGCACTTTTAGATTTTTTGAAGGCTTTTGAAACGTTATCGGGCGGTAGTAACGCAAAAAAAGAAGAAACTGCCCCCGTACGGCAGGAAAACGAAGCGCCCGCGCCTCCCCCGCCCACTATGCCTTTGGCGGACTTTAACGCAATGGCGACCGTGCTTGCCCGCCACGAAGAAATTGCCAACAGAATAAAAAACAACCGCCGGTAACCGGCGGTTGCGCTTTAAAGTTAATTACTTCTTTATGGTTGACTTAGTGTGCAGGCGTATATGGCGAGGTAAACCGTTTATCCATAACGGGGTAATTTCCGCCTGAATTAAAGGCATTATGTAGTGGACAAGCTCAGGCTTAACGTAAGTGCCGTCCTCGGTTATCCATTCGCGGGGAACTTTCTTTTCAACGTTAGCAATAAGGTGAACGTCCGCCTCTTCCGTTATGCACATATAGGGGTCGTCGGAAACTCTTTTAAGAGTGATAACTTCACCGCTCTTGCCCTCGAATGCGGCCTTAACGCCGGCACCGCCACAGTTAAACGCTTCGGTTACGTCAATTCTCGCCTGAATGTGCGCGGCGCAACGCTGAAGTGATGAAAGCTCTATAGCCCTCGTCTTTACGCCGTAGTTTTCTGCAATCTTGCCCGCAAGGAATCTTGCAGTACCGGCAAGCTGTTTATGTCCGAACGCGTCCACGTAGTCAACGTGGTCTGCAAGCTCGCAAACGTATCTGCCGTCTGCAACCTTAACGCCCTCAGATACGGCTATAACAACCGAACGCTCCTGCTTTAAAAGCTTGCCTACGTCCTTAATGAATTTATCAACGTCAAAGGTAACCTCGGGGAGATATATAAGGTCAACGCCCTCGCAGTCCTCGCTCTTAGCAAGCGCGGTTGCCGCGGTAAGCCAGCCCGCGTTACGTCCCATAACTTCTATTACGGAAACTACGGGGTAGTCGTAAACCAAACCGTCGCGGATAATTTCTTTCGTCGTTGCCGCTATGTACTTCGCCGCACTGCCGTAGCCGGGGGTGTGGTCGGTAATTGCAAGGTCGTTATCAATGGTCTTAGGTACGCCTATGAACTTAATGGGGCTTTTAATCTTTTTGCCGTAGTCGGTAAGCCTCATTATGGTGTCCATACTGTCGTTTCCGCCGATATAGAAGAACGCGTAAATTTCAAGCTCGTTCAAGATAGCGAAAATCTTGTCGTAAGTTTCCTCGTTACCCTTAATATCGGGCAGTTTATAACGGCAAGAACCTAAGAATGACGAAGGCGTCCTCTTCAAAAGGTCCATATCCAAATCGTTTTTAATTCTGGTTGAAAGGTCAACAATATCCCTGTCAAGAAGTCCTTTAATGCCGTGAACCATTCCGTAAACTATGTCGGCGCCCCTGTCTCTTGCGGTTTTATATACGCCGAGAAGCGACGAGTTAATTACGGAAGTAGGTCCTCCCGATTGTCCTACGATAACGTTTTTCATTTTAATTCCCCTAATTTAAAACAGATTAACGGCAAAATTTGCCGTCGCCATTTAATTATAATACACAAATTACAAAAAATCAATAGCTAATAAAAAATCTCCGCATTAATTTTAAAAGGGGTAATTAATCTGTTTATAAAACTCTAAACTATCCTCTATTTCTTTATCAATATCTTCGGGTAGCACTTCCGCTAATCCTAAATAGGCACGCCTTAATTTATATAAAATACCCTCTCTTTTTAAGTAAATTTTGGCGTTGAATTTTTTACTTAATTTTTTGTCGTATTTTTCTAAAATCTTTTGAGTATTCTTTGCGCAGTTATATATGGCAAACGTCCTTTCCCACCTATCCTCTCTTGTCAAACTCTCATCGTTTTGAACTTTAACAAGTAACTTTGCGTATATAGAAGTCCTGATTTTCATATTAATAATTATATGTGTGTTGCACATATTTGTCAAGGGGCATAATTTTTGATTTGTAAAATTTTCATATGGAATTTGGCAAAAGATTTCGCGAAGCACGCATACAAAACAAATTAACTCAAAAGCAAGTTGCAGATAAATTAGGTATTGAACAATCTAACATCAGCGATTGGGAAAACGATATTTCAAGACCCGAATATGAAAATTTGATTGCACTTGCAAGATTATATGACGAAACCTTGGAAAGTTTATTAGGTATTCAGCTATAAATTTTGGACAAATGTAATATATGAAAGATATTAAATTTGCCGAGAACTTAAAGAACTTGCGCGCAGGTAAAAATATGACACAGCAACAACTTGCAGACCTTTTAGGCGTAGACAGAAGAACTGTCAGCGCGTGGGAGAAACAAATTTGCGAGCCAAACTATTCAACCCTTGCAAAAATCTGTGAAATATTTGACGAAACTTTTGATAACATTTTGACTTAATATATTGTTAAAAATTACGGGATTCTTCACTGCGTTCAGAATGACAATGGCGCAAAACCCTTCCCAGCATATGTCAAATACAGGTAAATATGTTTAAAAATAAAGCCAAAGACGGCAAAAACAATATATGCGGTAAACAGGTTTCCATATTAAGGACTAACCAACAACCGAAAATGTCGCAGAAAAATCTTGCCGACTTGTTACAACTGAATGGAATTGACGTAGATAAAAACGCAGTTCAAAGAATTGAAAGCGGACAACGATTTGTAACCGATATTGAAATAATTGCACTGTGCAAAATATTCAATGTTTCGGCTGATTATTTATTAGGTATTCAATCAAAATAAAATAATGTTAAAAATTACGGGATTCTTCACTGCGTTCAGAATGACACAATGGCGCAAAACCCTTCCCGTCATTCTGAGGCTTGCCGAAGAATCCCGCTACTCTTTACAACATAAAAAAAACGGAACACCAAACGGTGTTCCGTATTTCTTTTTGTTTATCTCTTTGAGAACTGCGGTGCGCGACGTGCCTTCTTTAAGCCGTACTTCTTTCTTTCCTTTACGCGAGGGTCGCGGGTTAAGAAGCCTTCCTTTTTAAGTGCGGGACGGCATCCCTCTTCCGCCTGTAAAAGTGCGCGGGCAATACCTAAACGGATTGCGTTTGCCTGACCGGTGTAACCACCGCCGTAAACGTTTACCATTACGTCGTACTTAGCTTCTACGCCCAAAAGGGTTAAGGGCTGTTTTACAACGTACTGCAAAACCGATTGAGGGAAATAGTCCTCAAAAGCTCTGTCGTTAATTTCAATAGTACCCGTACCTGCGGGAATAAGGCGGACGCGGGCGATAGCCTTCTTTCTTCTGCCCGTTCCCCAGAATTGTAATTTCTTTTTCAAATTAGCCTTTGCCATAAATTATCTCCCCTTATTAATACAACTTAAGCTCTTCGGGCTTCTGCGCCGAGTGGTTATGCTCTGCGCCCTTGTATACTTTGAGTTTCTTTATCATATCTCTGCCGAGGGAATTTTTGGGCAACATACCTTTTACTGCTTCGTAAACGGCAAGGTCGCTCTTTTCGGCAAGCATCTTCTTGTAAGAGATTTCTTTAAGACCGCCGATATAGCCGGTATGATATCTGTAATATTTGTCCTCGAGCTTCTTGCCCGTAAGAACTACTTTATCGCAGTTTATAACGATAACGAAATCGCCCGTGTCCACGTTGGGCGTAAAAGTAGGCTTATTTTTTCCGCGGAGAATGGAGGCAACCTTAGATGCAAGTCTGCCCAAAGGAATACCCGTCGCGTCTACGACGTACCATTTTCTTTCAACCGTTTCCGCCTTAGCCATATAGGTTTTCATTGTATACTCCTTAATAATCGCTGTTAAAGCAATCTGAACGTCTGGTTGGAATGTAAACTTATTTTATTATTTTATAAAATATCTGTCAAGCTGTTTTGTGTTGCGTTTGTAAAGTTTTTTGCAAATTTTAAATTATTTTTTATTTAACTTAAAAAGGGCGCATTTTTGTCTGATTTGCACCCTTTTTGCCATATTTTAAGTTAATTTGTAGCCTTTTGCGCGTTAGCTTATTTTTGCGCCTTTTCGGCTTTGAACCTTGCGGAAATCTCTTCAAGCCTCTTTAAATAAAGGTCGGTACACTCCTGCCAGGATATGTATAAATCTCTCTGAGCGTTGTTGCCGGCTTCTTTCAGCGCCTGCCTGTCCGCTACCGCTTCCTCTATAACTTTTGCAAAGTCTTCCTTGTCGTCCTTTGCAAGGTAGCCGTTTACTCCGTGCGCTACGCCGTAGCCCGCGCAAGAGCCTTCCGTAAACACTCCGGGGGTAGCAAAAGCCGCCGCCTCTACCTTTACAAGCCCGAAGTTATCATAAAGCGACGGAAATATCAAAAGGTCAGCCCTTGCAAGCATAAGGGGAAACAGCTCCCTATCGATAAAGCCCGTAAAGGTTACCTCTTCGTCGGTAAAGCCGAGCTTTTTCTTGCGCTTTAACATCTTGTTCATATCAGAGCCTTTGCCCACGGCGAAGAACCTGAATTTAAGCCCCTTGTCCTTTAAAATCTTTAAGCTGTCCAAAATTAAATCAATCTTTTTAAGCTTCTCGATTCTGCCGACGTAGATAAATATAAGCTCATCCTCTTTA
>JAAUYS010000022.1 GCA_014804995.1 Clostridia bacterium | reverse complement strand
CCTCAAGCTTGCACGTCTCAACAAATGATCTCAGTATCGCACGGACCTTCGCACTCCAGTGCGAGCCGGTATGAAGGGATGGCTTTACAGTGGAGTGCGCATGGATGTTTTTTTGGCGTTGCATGCAGTTCGTCAAGCTTGTCAAGCGTGCGGAAGAGAATCTCTCTGATTTCCTCCGGTGGCATATATGGTGAGAAGTTCACGGTAGTCCATGTTTTTACTTGACAACTGCATCCCGTTGCTCATGCGTATATGGAGCATGATCCTTACCTTCACTTTCCCTGATGGGGCCGATCCGGCTGAAGGAGCGGCATCATTCGCTGCCGGCTTAGCCATCCGGATCTGATCCTTGTTGAATGACGTATCAGACTCTTCAGGAAGGTCGGTTACTGTGATGTGGTGCACGACCGGGAAATGACGGCGGAACTTGAGATACTTCTCAAAGGCATTGTATGGCACATTGTGGATAGAGCAGAAGGCCTGCATTGACAGGTTCTTAGCTATTTCCCTCATTCTTGTACTGCCACCACAATTTTTCCATCTCTTCGTTTGAAATCATTGTTTTTGGTGATTGGTTTACGTCTGCAAAGTTACAACCGCATTATATATCACCAAAATGACCTAATTGGACATTTACTGATCACTTTCTCCTTTCTTTAATCAAAGTAATAATTAGATTTAAACTTTTTAACTTAAATATGTAAGAGAATAGGAGATATGAGCATAGGAATACTATAATACCAATGCTCGCCCCAATCCAGTTATTATTCAAGTTTAATGATTTCATTAATAGTATACATAATATAAACACCATTAAAGATATAACTAAGTTAGGTAGTATATCCTTGAATTGAAGTTTGAAAGAGTATCCAAATACTTTATCTGTAAAGATCAGATTTAGACCGTAAGACAAGATACCAAAACCAGCTATTGACCATAACATAGCATATAACCCAAATTGAATAAATGCCAGAATCATCATGACTCCAACCAATCTTTTTAATGTTTGTAATATTAAAAAAACCTTCCCCTCTCCTATTGCTCTAAAAATCTGCGTATTAGCAATATTTAATGGAGTAAACATCCCAAATACACAAAGAATCTGAAACATTGGAATGGATTCATCCCATTTTGAGGTAAATAAAATTCTAAATAAATCAGGTGCTATTACAATTAACAACAACATTAAAGGGAAAGTAATGTATGTTATTATATTTATATTCTTTCTTACCATATTAATATGTCTTTCTCGATCGTGAGCTATACTAGAATATACAGGAAACAAGACTGCATTCAACACAGAAGATGTCCCCTCAACAGGAACTGTCTCAATTTTCTTTGCTTGTGTATAAAAGCCTAAGTCACGGATCGAAAATGACTTACCAATAATAAATGATTGTAAATTTTCATACAAGGTGTTACTGATGGACGATATAAAGATATAGGCACCAAATTTGAACATTTTTCTAAAAGATCCCCAACTATATTGTAACGCCGGTGTCCAGCCAGAACAACTCCACAATAAAATTGCTCCAATCAATGAAGAGAAGATACTTTGCCACACCAATGCCCATACACCAAAACCATACCACGCTAATAAAATACCAATAACAGACGATATTAAAGCCGCACATATTGTCCTTAAAGCCAAAATCTTAAATCGTAATAATTTCATTAAGCGTGTAATTTGGACTGTACACAACGAGTTGATGAGCATGATTATACTCATTACTCGTAAGGTAGGGCACAGTTCATCTCTGCCAAAATACTCCCCAAGGGATGGTGCGCTA
Source organism: Clostridia bacterium (assembly GCA_014804995.1). Taxonomy (GTDB): domain Bacteria; phylum Bacillota; class Clostridia; order Christensenellales; family Borkfalkiaceae; genus Coproplasma. The sequence continues at coordinate 3,489 of JAAUYS010000022.1, read as the reverse complement.
AAGTACAATATAATTATCAATATTACTGATACTGATATATTCCAATAAAATACGGTGTTATAATCAATATCTTCTATATCCTTTCTTTGTATCAAGGCAGAATTAAACCCGCTCTCTGATATTACATTTGCCAAAGATACAAATATTGTCAATAAGCCAATTAAACCAAAATCACTTGGACTCAATAGTCTTGCAAGTATGATATTTGATATAAACAATATTATCATGGAGCCATATTTTTGGGTAGCACTCCAAAATATGGCTCCAAGAGTTTGGCTTTTTAAAGATTTATTTGATATAGAATCCAATTAATCTAGTTTTTTAAGACTTTTAACATTACACCATAATGTTTCAAATATTCCACTCGTTGTAACAATACAATTGAATTGGACAGTAGATTATGAATAATAATCATATTTCTTCATGTCAGGGTCCGACTCAGCAGATTGATTTTTGACATCATTATTTAGTAATTTTAACTTTGGGGTGCAGGGCGAAAGGCTAATGGAAGCAGCTTCTCAAAGTCAATCCTGCTACTACAACCCCCGTCAACGATGGCAATGAAGTACTTCACGATACTGATACCATCAATCTTGCAGGTCTCGATAACTGACCTGAGTATCGCACGGTCCTTCATACTTTGGTAAGCTACCCTTTCATGCTTGTACTGCCACCACAATTATTCCATATGTTCGTTTACAATCATTGATATTGGAGATTAGGTTACGTCTACAAAATTGCCACCGACCTATTAATTAACCAAATGTTCTAATTTATAAGATCATAATAGAAACATGTAACTATCAATACAACAATTAGATATTATTATTAAATATCGGAGAGTTTAGAGGAGGAGTGGTGTGGAATTATGCATTGGGTCTCTGAGTTCTCCGATATAATATTGTATAGCGTATTTTTTATGGATTGATAGTTTTGGAACCTACCTAAAGAGTTATAAATGGAGAGAAGAGTTAGGGATGGAGGAGTTGAGGGGGAATTGAAAGTTTTCGACTTCGTACATTCCGTATTGCTCGCAGTCTCGGTACATCCTTACAAAGATAATACCTGATTTTACCAACTCCACTATTGGTATATCTGGCTTAATTAACCTATAATCTATGGATTAGAATGTGACCTAAGAGGTGTTAAGCAGCTGTGGTTAATATTGATATTTGATGGGCATCCGGGAGGAGATAAGGCTTTGTCAGAATCAAATTCGATAGGTAAACTTCTGACTGTTTACCTTATCTCCCATTGTGTCGGAAGCCGCTAATATCTATAGTGTTGGAATCAACAATACTTTGAAAGAGATTGAGTCTTCCTTAGAACAAGAAGTGGCATATTGAGATAACCATTCATTCTGTAGTCGGATACCATTCTAAATCAAGCTTCAGTACTTACCAATACGAATTGCATGATTACATACACTCTTGAATTCTCGCAAGGGTATTTATGGGATAGTTAGAGATTTGATCCTATGAAGTGCCTATAGTGACCTAATGGTATCTATTATGGTAGTCGTATGAGGTAGAGGTTAGGAGGGGAGGTTGTAGGAGTCGATGCGGGAGAGGGCGATGTTGAAGGAGTCGAAGATTTGCTCGATGTTGAAACCGAGGTCTTTGAAGTCGTTCTGGTCCGGAGCTTCGGGAGAGGGAGTTGCCAAGTAGAAGCGCGTGATGTCTTTCAGGCCCTTGCTTTCACTAATGGTCTGTATGGCGGCTATCATATCGGGGTTGTGGCTTGACAACAGTATCTTTGTGCCTATCATTTTGTTGATGAGCACCAAGATTCGAGCGTAATCAACTATCCATTGAGGATGGAGATGGGATTCCGGTTCATCGATGATAAGCATCGTTTTGTCTGTCAACCATCCATTCTGTAGGAGTTGAAGAATGTATGAGAATGAGATGACTCCGGTGGCAGCTCCTTTCAGATTGAAAGACTTGCCGTTCTTGGCAACAAACTTGAACTCGGTTCTCTCTATTTTGCCTCCGAGATCCTGTTTTTCCACGTTAATATCGCCTCCTATCAGGTTCTTTATCAGGTATGCGATGCTCTTTGAAGCTTCGCTGACCGGGCTTTCAGAAGTATCGGAAAGCATTTTCAAGAGTCCTCTATATGTACCTTGCTCCGATCTGCGTATAAAGGGATTTCCTAACTCCTGAGTATTTATGTATATTACCCTGTTAAGCATCAGGGGAATTTTGAACTCGTTCGGATTAAGGAGTTCAACACCATCTTCCCAAAGTTGGATTTGTATGGTATCGTCCTCAATTGTTTCATCAGCAATAGAAAAGATTTTGTCGGAGAAGTTTTTATCGTTTCTTGTCTCTTTTTTTGCGACAACCGTCTCCATTACCTTAGCGAACCGAGCATCAAGAAGAGTGGTAAGACTATGTAACAGATTATCAATAACCTCCGCTTCCGTTCCCTTTGTCAGATATACGCCAAAGTAATTTGCAACTCTCTCTATATCTTCCTTATTCTCGCTTTCGTATAGGTGGTCCTCAATTAGATTTAACGCGGTGCCACATATATCGCGGTAATCACCCTCAATCTGTTCAAGTGTTTCGAAACGTCTACTTTTTATACGGTCATAACTACGTCGCATAGCAATACTCTTCTGGTAACCTACCAAAGAAGAGACCATGCTTATAAGGTCAAATAATTGAGGTTCGAGAGTTTGAATTCCCTCTTTCTCAACCAATCGGTCGTAATGGGCTAATGTATATATCGTATGTTGTAACCATCTGGCAATAGTTGACTTCCCCGAGCCATTCAGTCCGGAGAGAACAGTCACACCATCAAGCGCAATGCTTGCTTTCCTGACAGCATGATAGTCGGTCAATTCAAATCTATACGATGCCATATGACTACAAAATTATGAATTTCCGTCTACTTTTACAAGTAAATTCTCAAATTCTTCAAGATATTCCCTCTCTATCTCCATATCTTGACCTTCGTCAGCTTCCTTAAGCCAGGTTTCCAATATATGGACAACCGTCTTGGCGATATGCTGTTGTTCAAGAGTTAGCCCGGCAGATCCATAAGCTACTGCTCGTTTATACCAGTTATCCAAAGCTTCCAGACAGTCTTCTTTTAAATTTCGGACTTGCTGAAAAATATCCTCTATAGTCTTTTGACTATTCTTTGGATTGTAGGGAAACTGATGAGGAAATCTGATGTACTCATTGAATTCAGCAGGACCCAAAAGTAAGCGTGTAAAAATGACGTGTAGGTTTAGAGAAGCCGCCGATAGGCGGTTTCTCGTTAAATACACTTAATTTTTTAGCTGATTTTTAACATTTATTTATGCTCAGACCAATGGTCTGGGGCAGAAGAGAGGAGTAATCCGTAGTACCGGATACGATTTTCCGGAAGAAGGTCCGTAGATAATCCAGTGCCGATAACCCGCAGATGCGGCATGTCGATATAACCGTGTGGAACACTGCCGAGGCTCTTGCCATCTTATGCTAACCGAAGAACAGT
>JAAUYS010000021.1 GCA_014804995.1 Clostridia bacterium | reverse complement strand
GACCTGGATGAGGATAAAATCTACGGGGTTCCTTTATGGAGATTAGTAAAGACTCAATTTAGGTGGCATGTCAGAGACTCACGCCCATTCACCGTCTCTCCCCAAATTAACATCTGGGATTTATTTAAAAATTACTTTAAATCTTTTGGAGCGTTAACCAGAATATTACTCTTCAACCATCGGATAAAAGCTTTATTCTTTCCTCATCCTAGATTATTTTTGGTTGATAATGCATATTTGGAAAGATTGTCAGATCCATTAATAGATAGTTCTGGCATCACTGAATATTTGATTTTTGAGCGAAACCAGAATGGAACTCATAAACGCCCTCGTTATCATGAGTCAAAAGTGATTTATCTCGATTTTATAGATATCAATGTCTATATTCTGTCTATTTTTTTTAAACCCTTATTCCAATTGGTATATTTAAAAAAGATTAATTCTTTGTATACTAAATTGAATGAGACATTTGGGATAGATTCCAAAAGATATAAGTCACTATTCGCATCAAAGATTACAGAATTCATTCTGTCACGATTGATGATAGCTCCGATACTGAAAAAAATTAATCCCGATGTAGTATTCTTTTCTCCACGTGGAACTTATGATTATGCCGTATCCTATTGTAAGAAGAATGGATCAATAACTGTAGAACTCCAACATGGGATTGTATTAACGGATTCAGACCTTTATACATCTAAATCTTATAATAAAGAATATGATCCGGACTACTTTTTTGTCTTTGGCAATTCTAATGTGGGAGAACAATATGGTATGCCGATTGAAAGAGTTTTAAATATAGGTTTCCCATTTAAAGATTACATTAAAAATATTCATAAAAAACACTTCGCGCCTAATATAACCTTAGTAATCTCTGAACCAGAGATTACGGATAAAATAATAGCTATATTGATAGATATTATTAAAAAATATCCTGAGTATGAATTTCATATCAGGTGTCACCCTCAGGAGGTGTTCTCAGAAGATCATTATTCAAAAATTAAAAAATATCCTCAAATTAAAGTTGTAGAAAATAAAACCGAATCTTTCTATGCAATATCCCAATATGAAAATGTTATGGGAGAGCAATCTTCTGTTTTATTTGAAGCAATGTCACTTAATAAGAAGGTGGCTCGTATTAACTATGGCGGCCTGAAAGCTACTAATACTGAAAAGTTATATGGGGGACATGTCATAAGTTCTGCTGATGATTATCACGAATTTATGGTCTCTCCTTACAATAATGAGCTGGATTCGAAAGATGTCTATTCAGATTTCCAGGAAGATACATTTAAAAAAGTATTAGAATGAATAAATTAATAATCATAGGGGCCGGTGGCATGGGAAGGACCATGTATGATCTTGCAAAAGAAAGTATAGGGTTTGCCAAGGATTTTGAAATAAAGGGCTTTTTGGATGATAACCTGAATGCCCTGGATAATTTTGAAAACTATCCTCCGGTTATTGGCACGATAAAAGATTATATCCCTCAGAACAATGAAGTGTTTGTTTGCTCTATCGGAGGCCATTCCAGGCAAGCTTGTATTGAAAAAATGCTTGAAAAAGGAGCTGAATTCATTCCACTGATTCATAAAACAGCGCGTATTGGAACAAATGTCCGTATGGGTAAAGGTACATTGGTTGGTACTTATACCACAATAGCAGCCGATGCAGAATTGGGTGATTATAATTTCATTCAATCGCTTACCATAATTGGTCATGATTGCAAGATCGGTTCGTGGAATCGCATTGACTCTCAGGTTATGATGGTTGGAGCTACAACAATCGGTGATAACAATATGATTCATACCGGAGCAATGATCAACCATAATGTACATATTGGTGATAACTGTACAATAGGTGCAGCTTCTTTTGTGACAATGGATGTTGAATCAGGGTCTACATTGTTTTCTGCGCCTGCAAGAAGATTGAAGTAAGTTATAAGATGATACTTAAAGATAAAATATGCGTCGTCACCGGGGCTGCTCAGGGTATTGGACGCGCTATCGCACTCAAACTGATTGAGGAAGGTGCTTTTGTCTATGGCTGTGACCGCGCTTTTGGATCGATGGATTCGCTGGCCGCTGAAAACGCAACTTTCCATCCACTATACTTCGATGTGACTGATGCTGCGGCTGCCAAGGCGGCTATGATGCAGATAAAAAAGGAGCAGGGTAGCGTGGACGTGCTTGTCAACAATGCCGGAGTGGTTTTCAATAAGAAAATCGGAATGATAGTGCGCGAGGAAACTGAGTTGATGTTTCGTGTGAATGTCATAGCGGTTATTGAGCTCACTCAACTTGTTTCTCGCATTATGGCTCGCACGGGCGGTGGGTCAATAATTAACATCGCATCCGTCACAGCTGTTCTCGGGTCTGCCGGCCAGTCGGCCTATTCCGCGACCAAGGGTGCTATTATCTCTTTTACAAAATCCTCGGCAAAAGAACTCGCATCTCAGGGTATTCGGGTCAATGCAGTTGCACCCGGTATTGTGAAAACCGAGCGCTTTGAGGAACTTTACGAAGCCTCCGGCGACAAAATCGATGCCCGAATAGGCCGCATTGCTCTTGGACGCCTCGGCTCACCCGAGGATGTTGCAAATGCTGTGGCATTCCTTGCATCCGACCATGCCTCATATATATCCGGCCAGATTTTGGGCGTGGATGGTTGTGCCTCGATATAATATTAGAGTATGCTTCTCGGTTTAGATAAAATCAATCCCGATTCGATTGCGGCCAAAGATTCTTATGGTCGGATTCTGACTTATGGTCAGATAATCACGTTAGCGGAGGCTATTGAGCAAACGGTTGCCCCACGCTCCCTATTCTTCATTCTCACTAAAAACGATGTCGGAGGTATAGCATGGGTTATGGCAACCATTTTATCCGGCAATGTGCCTCTTATTCTCAGTGCCCATACCGAAGCAGCTCTCCTGTCGAACCTGAGCGACACATATCAACCCCAGTATATATGTGTTCCCAATGACACAGCTTATGATGGAGAGGAGATCGGAAATTTTTTCGGTTACCACGTAACAGCTACCGGTGCACAAAAAGCGCGGATGTTCAACCAACTTTCCCACTTGCTTCCTACTTCCGGTTCCACCGGCAGTCCGAAGCTTGTGCGCCATAAGTACGACAATATTGAGGCGGCCGGTCTCAACATCTCTACCTTTTTTGAATTAACTTCAGCCGACCGTCCCCTCATGGTTCTGCCTCTGCACTACACCATGGGGCTCTCAATGGTCTTCAGTCACCTTAAGGTTGGAGCCACTATCCTGATTACCGACCTGAGTATGACCGATCCATGCTTTTGGAAGTTCATAAAAGATGAGGAGGCCACGAGTTTTACCGGTGTTCCGTTCAGCTACGAGATTCTTGACAAGATACGCTTCACCCGTATGAAGCTTCCTCACCTCACCCTGCTCACGCAAGGAGGAGGAAAGATGCCAGCCGAACTCAACCTCAAATTTGCGGAATACTGTCGTGATAACGGCAAACGTTGGATTGCCACCTACGGCCAGTCGGAAGGTACGGCCCGAATGGCATGGTTACCGCCTGAGTTTGCTATCTCAAAAATGGGGAGCATTGGAATGGCCGTACCCAACGGTCAATTGAGTCTGCGCAACGCCGACGGATTATTCATAACTGAATCTCCGGCTACGGGCGAAATGTGTTATACCGGGCGTAATGTAACCATGGGCTATGCGTGGTGCCGCGAAGACCTTGCTCTTGGCGACGAACGCCGCGGATTCCTTCCGACGGGCGATATCGCCTATCGTGATGCCGATGGGTTCTACTTTATCCGCGGACGTATAGGCCGATTCCTCAAACTTTTTGGCAATCGTATCGGCCTTGACGAATGCGAGCAGATTGTAAAATCTGCTGTAACTTGCGAGTGTGCTTGCACCGGCAATGACGAGAGGTTGATAGTATATCTTACCGCCGGGAGCGAGGCCGAGAAAGCAAAGACGACTCTGATTGATGCCGTACATCTGCCGGCCAATGTGATTGATATCCGCATAATCGAATCCCTGCCAAAAAATGAAGCTGGGAAAATTCTATACTCGAAACTTAACAATGAATGATATGACAAATCTCGAAAAATACAATCAGATTTTTACCGAAGTATTCGGTGTCGACGAATCAGTCCTCAATGATGACTTCTGCAAAGACACAGTAAGTCAGTGGGACTCGGTCCATCAGCTTAATCTTGTCTCGCTCGCTGAAGAGGCATTTGATATAATGCTTGATCCGGAAGATATCATGGGCTTTATTTCCTATGCTGCCGGCAAAGAAATACTGAAGAATCAAGACGTAGACCTCTAACTTAATTTTATGCGTATTTTTCTCTGGAGATTATACACCCAGTTTTATCCATGGTTTCTCCGAAAAATGTACCATATGAATATCGGTAAGGATTGTCGAATTGCGCATAGTGCACATTTGGACAAGTCTGTTAATCCACGTGGTATTCATATAGGTGATAGAGTCTGGATTCTTCGCGACGCAATGGTGTTGGCTCATGACAATTGTAGAAGTCTAAAGGTCGCTACTTATATTGGGAATGATAGCATTATCGGTGTGCGAAGCATCCTTATGCCGGGTGTACGTATTGGTAGTGAGGCTGTTATTGGGAGCGGGAGTGTCGTAACAAAGGATATCCCTGATAATTGTATCGCCGTTGGTAACCCCGCTCATATTATTAAAACCGGCATAAAGGTATATAACGGAAAAATTATAGAATCTTGTGAAACTGTACAGACGGTTCCTTAAACGAACTTTGGATATAGCTGCGTCTGGAGGAGCTTTGATTGTATTAAGTCCAATTATAGGTGCAACCGCTTTGTGGCTTCATTTTGCAAATAAAGGAGCCGGAGCATTCTTCCGGCAGGAACGTCCGGGAAAGAATGCCAAAATCTTCAAGGTGGTAAAGTTCAAAACAATGACCGACGAACGAGGAACTGACGGGAAACTATTGCCAGACGCCGATCGTCTGACAAAGGTTGGAAGAATTGTTCGCTCCACATCTTTAGACGAGTTGCCTCAGCTATGGAATGTATTAAAAGGCGACATGTCGTTAATTGGCCCGAGACCATTAATGGTCAAATATCTCCCGCTTTATTCTCCTGAACAGGCCCGACGACATGAGGTTCGTCCCGGGATTACCGGTTGGGCTCAAATTAATGGACGTAATAATATTTCATGGCAAAAGAAATTTGAATATGATGTCTGGTATATTGACAATCTTTCGTTTTCATTAGATTGCAAGATTATACTGGAAACTATAAAAAAGGTTGTCCGACGATCAGATATAAATAAAGAAGGAGAGGCGACCACGAATCCTTTTAATGGAAACAATTAGTTCTTAGAGAGTTCTCTCTTTACCGGTGGGGCCATATGGAAAATTGGGTTATATTTGCTGAAAAAAGGACAGTATGCTTATGAAAAAGACTGCTTATATGTTAGTCGG
>JAAUYS010000020.1 GCA_014804995.1 Clostridia bacterium | reverse complement strand
GATTCCCTTTTGGGCGTAAGTCGGCGCTTGGTTCGTGGCGTTTTTGAAATGCACATTGCCAAGCCCGCCCTTGCCGCCGCGCAAGAACAAGGTTTTGCCCACATCGCGCAAGTCGAGCAGCAGCTCCTCTGTGTTTTTGTCGCGCACCTCTGTGCCCGGCGGGACGATGAGCACGATGTCTTTGCCGTTCTTGCCCGTCTTGTTGCGCTTGCCGCCCGGGCTGCCGTTTTGCGCATAGTAGCGATTCTTGCCGCGAAAATGGCTCAAGGTGTCGCAATTTGAGCTGACCTCGAAATACACATTGCCACCATCGCCACCATCGCCGCCGTCAGGTCCCCCGGCAATCACGAATTTCTCGCGCAAGAAGCTCACAGCGCCCGCGCCGCCATTGCCCGATTTGACGACAACCTCGACCTTGTCAACGAACATGCGCTAGCCTCAAAACTTGCTCTTCGAGACAATCGCAAAGAGTCGATTGGCAATCTCGCTCACGGCGTTGGCGATTTCGTCTGTTTGTGTCGCAATCTGCGCGTTTTTGGCGGCTAAGTCGTTAATCGAATTAATCGCCGTATGGACATTTTGAATGCCGTCTGTTTGGTGCTGGATTTGCGAGCCCATCTCGTTGATGCTTTGCGCGAGGCAGTTCATCGTGCTTTCGATGTCTGTTAGGCTCTTGCTCGTACGTTCGGCGAGCTTGCGCACCTCGTCAGCCACGACAGCGAATCCGCGCCCATGCTCGCCCGCGCGCGCCGCCTCAATCGCGGCGTTGAGCGCGAGGAGGTTCGTTTGCGCGGCGATGTCGTCAATGATTGTAATCACGCTCTTGATGTCCTCGCTTTGGCGCAACATGTCTTGCGCCCTGTCGTTGATTTGGTTCGTGAGCTCGGCGATGTTGTCAATCGTTTGCGTGCTGTCGCCCAGCTCTTTGTATTGGTCGTTGGTGGCTTGATTGAGCGCCATCACATTTTCTTTGAGAATCTGCGTTTTCGCGTCAAGCGTTTTCGATGCGTCTGTGTTGTCGCTCAACATCTGCGAGACTTCGGAGCTGATTTGGTTTAGCGATTCTTGCAACATCGAATCGGCATGCTCAAAGCGCGGGCGAAAGTCGACTTTTGCGAAGCTTTGCATGACTTCGTTGAGCTGATTGATGTCTTTGCCCAGCTTGCCTTGCAACACCTCGATTGTCTCGTTCAAAAGCTCATAGAGCCGCATGAGCAGGGGGTTTGCGGGCGGCGTCTGAATCGTTTTGTCCAGATGACCATTTTTAATCGAATCGACAATCAGCAATGTCTCCTCGACACATTTGTTGTCCTGCTCGCGGTGGGCGATGATGTGCCCCGTGTTGTTGCTAATCAGCCGCGCCATGCTGCCAAGCTCGTCTTTTTGCGCCTTGATTTCGAGCTCATGCGGGGGTTTGTCGGTTTCGTGTTGCAGGAACGCGAAGAAGTTGCTAAGGTTGTTTTTGATGAGCGTGATGGGCTTGAGCATGTAGCCGATGTAGAAATAGAGCACGATAACATTCAGGGCGATAAAGAAAAGCCCCAGCCCAAGCGCGATATAAAGCGAGCGATTTGTGCGCGCGTAATAGGTCGATTCGGGGAGGGAAATGCACATCGTCCAGCGCAGCGTGGGCGCGACTTTGCATGTCGCCTTGTAGGCTTCGCCGCGCGTGTTGACATAGTCGATGTTGCCCGTTTCGCCCGTTGTCTCGCGCTCCTTGAGCACCTTTGTCAGAAACTCGGCGGATTTGTTGTGCTTCATTAGGAGGCTCTCGATGTCGTGGATAATCATCTTGTCGTTGTTGTCATAGACAAACGCGCGCGCGCCATCGGCAATCTTGAGCCCTAGCACCATTTTTTCGAAGTCTTTGAGCGTGATGAAAGCCGCCACAGCGCCATAGAAATTGGGATTTTTGAGCGGCGCATAGAACGCCACAACACGGTCGCCCCCGCTCGCGGCGATGTAGGGGTCGTTCGTGCCCGACTTCTGCGCGGCTTTGGCGTCTGTGTACCAGCTGCGCGTGCGTGGGTCATAGCCCGTCTCGGGGCTTGCGTGGTTGCCGTTGCTGCGCAACATCGTCCCGCTTTGCTCATAGCCCGCAAAGACGAGCCCGAAGCCATTTTGCTCTTTGGTTTGCAAGAGTATTTTTTCAATCTCGGCGACATTGCTCTCGGGGATTGTGCTAAGCTTTTGGGCGAGCATTTCTATCGCGAGGAGCTTGTCTTGCGCGATTTGTTCCAAGAAGATAATCCCATTATCAATGGCGAGGTTTTCGATTTTGTCAATCAGTGCGAGCGAGTTGTGCTTGTTGTCAAAATAGCCAAAGATAGCGAGCAGCATAAAGCCCACAGCGATGAATGGGAGAATGGTAAAGCTGATTTTCTGACTTAAATGCATGGGAACTCCTTTAGCCTAGAACAGCAGATTGATTTTGTCGATGAAGTCGAGCGGGTCGACTTGCGCGCCATTGACGAGAAATCCAAAATGCAGGTGTGGTCCGCTCACGCGCCCGCTGTTGCCGCTTAGCGCGATGAGGTCGCCCTTTTTGACAGCATCGCCCACGCTCACCTTGAGCTCGCTACAATGGTAATACATGCTGAAAATGCCCTGCCCGTGGTCGATGACAACGCTGCCGCCAGCGAGGAATCTGTCTTTGGCAATCACCACAACGCCATCGTTGCTCGCAGCAATCGGCGTGCCGATGTTTGCGCGAAAGTCTGTGCCGCTGTGGTAGCTCGCAATCTCGCCGTTGAAGATGCGCGCCGAGCCATAGGGGCTTGTGATGGCGCTGTTTAGCGGCAGGGCAAAGGGCGAATCCCAATAGCGCTTGGGCGTGTAGCGGCTGTAAATCTGCTGCGCCTCTTTGCGTTCGCGCTCGATGCGCTGCTGATTCTGCTTGTTGGGCTTCGCGTGGCTGGGCGCGACATTGATTGTCTCTTTGCGATAATCGCCCTCGAGTACGCGAACGCGCATCGTTTTGCTCGCCTGAAAAATCTGGGGCTTTTCGCGGTAGGGGATTGTGAGAATGGCGATTTTTTGCGCTGGGTCGGTTGGGTGCGCCACCCATGCAATCTTGCGCTTGCCAAGCGTCAGTGGAGCGGGATTCTGCTCGTTGGTCGTGGCGATGTAGGTCGTGCCCTTTGCCACGGCGATTTCGCCCACATCGTCTGCATGAGCAACGCGCGAATCGCCTGCGACATCGCCCAAATCGCTCGCGAGTAAAAGCCCCAACGGTGCGAAGAATAGCGCAAAGACGAGCATGGTGGCACAGCGAATCATAATCCCTCCAATATTGCTGGCATTATAGCACAAATTTCAAGACAAAAGGCAGCGACTCGCTATTTTATATAGAGCTTATAATTTTGTGCAGTCGCTACATTAGCTTAAAATATGCTTTGATATGGCATATGTTATTCAATATATTTGTGTCTACATAAAAAACAGAACACAATCAAGACTTTTTAGGGATATATTTTGTTTGATAATACTCCTCGAGTTCTTTTTCAAGCTTTTGTCTCAAATCTTCCGTATCTTTATAGCGAATTTGTTTATAGCCCTGTAAATCAAAGCCAACTTTCTCTGTTTCTTGTTTATTTTCCTCATCTTTTAATAAGAGAATGAGTTGTTCGCTAACTCCTCTTGTACGACAAAGAGCTAATGTGTAACCTACTTCCAGATAGACATTGGGGTTTTTATTTGTAATGTCTGCAATAACAAGCCCTCTTTCATCAATTTGATTGAAAATTTCATCAATAATTTTATAAGTCGTACCTTTTATATGTTTATCTATACGTAAGGGTTGTAAATAGTTTTTATTACCTAAGACTTCCAGACTTATATGTTGTATTGTCCCTTTTATTGCTTGAAAAATTTTATCATTATCCTTAAATTCCATAGCGATAAAAATTTTAAAGTTCTTGGGAGTATAGGTATTTTGATAAACCAAAAAAAGATTTTCAAAATCTTGAAACTTCTCTAGTTTTGCATCTTCGAGCAACCATTCACAAAAATATTTGATTTCAGCTTCTAATTTGATGGACTTATTGTCTCCTATCGTTTTATAGAGAAAGAAGACAATACAAATAAATTCTGCAAGTTGGTTGTGGGCAGAAAAATCTCTTAAAATTTTTTGAAACTCCTTTTGATTAATCTTGTCCCCTACAAAAGAAAAAAATTCAATCAAAGACTCTTCATCATCTTGATTTTTTTTCGCTATATAATCACAAGCTCTAGCAATTATATCTTTTTCTAATTTATCTTGATAATCTTGAAAAATCTTCAAAATCTCATCATTAGATTTTTTAAAAATATATAGCCACAAATCAATGGGTTTAAGCTCTTTGGAGTCCTCAAATTCTTTTAGTGTATTGCTTAAATAATCTTTGGGTAAAAGCGGTTTGGATTTGGAATTAAGATAATAAAAAAGTGCAAGCTCATCTTTAATGCTGCCTTCTTCCTCTCTCATAAGAATAAAAGTTATACAGACAATATTATTGTCAAAACTACTTTCTTTATCTTCTAAAAGTTTTTTAATTGCAGAAAGCCTATGATTACCATCAACAACTTTAATTTTTTTTAATGCTACTTGATTTTTAATTTGAAGTTTTAGTAAACTATTAGGCATAATATATTTAGAAAAATCTTTTGTTGAATCATTGCAGACTAATGATTGTAAAAGTTCAAATTCTGCCCTGTACATTTCTGGTATGTGTGGCGGCATATATCCCAATTCAATAAACATATCCGTCATAAGGATTAGCGAGTTTATTTGTCGAATTTCTAATTCATCACTTTGAAGCAGTATGCTCCTTTCTTGTAAACTTTTAGATAAATCTAAATTTTTATCTCTTACCATAATTATAATATCAGGTAAATAGCGGTATCTTGCATTTTTAAGATATTGAACAATCTTATCTTCGTGTTCTTGTTCTATTTCCCTTTGATATTCCCCACTAAAAATTTCAAAGTTTGCTAGCTGTTTAAAAGTCAAATAACCTTTAGCCACACGATAATTAAAAACTTGTTCCTGCCACAAATAAACATCAATGGGTTCAAATGCCATATAGCTATCCTCCTAAAATAATAGATTCCACTTGTTTTTTAGCAGATTCCAGAATCTCTTTTGCTTCTTGTTGCAAATTCTTTGCTCTTTCTCTGCGATGTGCGATTTCTTTGGCGATTTGTTCCTGAACTACAAGGGGTGGGAGAGGAATGTGAAAATTATTGATAACCGGTATTGTAATATTCCCTTGAATAGCTCCTATTTTACACCTCTCAAAATATGAAATACCAAAAGAGGAATTTAAAAAATAAGAGATAAAGTTTTTGCAAATTCCCGTTTCTTTAAGTGTAAATT
>JAAUYS010000019.1 GCA_014804995.1 Clostridia bacterium | reverse complement strand
TAACCATTGAACATGTTTTGCCGCAAGCGGTTGATATAGCATCGGATTGGGCTAAAAAGTGGGTAAAGGAAGAAGATAGAAAGTTCTGGTTACACAGAATAGCGAACTTGGTTCCTTTGACCAGAAGAAAGAATTCTGAGGCGCAGAACTATGATTTTGATATTAAAAAATCAAAGTATTTCTATAGCTCAAAGGGAATCAGTTCATATGCGTTAACTTCACAAGTGTTGGCTACTAAGGATTGGACTTTGGATATTGTAAAAGAAAGACAAAAAAACCTAATGGACGTATTCAAAGATAAGTGGGAACTTAACTAGACAAAGAATATTCAAGCAGCAAAGAGTTGAACTCGTTAGAGTTTGACTCTTTTCACATTTCTAAGTATAAACCTGGTATGCGGCAAGGGTAGTTGAAAAAAGTTAAAAGATATGCTATAATATTTTAAATATTTATTAGGCGGTTATACTAATGACTTCACAGCTTATAATTTTGGGGAATGGATTTGATGTTCATTGTGGATTAAAATCAAAGTATCAGGACTTTTTTCGTAGTGTTATTCTTGATACTATTGGGGAAGTGTATGGGTTAAAGCAATTACAAGCAGGTGTTTCGGGTTTTTGGGAAAGCTTATTGCTTGAATACTATAAGCTCAACAATAAAGATGATTATAAGTGGTGCGATATTGAAAAAATAATTAAAGATACATTATTGACTATTTATTTTGGGAGCGATAGTCTTGATAAAAATATTAATCAAGGGATATATGGTAAAGCGGCAAAATACTTAAATAATTTTACAGTAGGGTTGGGGTTAGAGAAGTTAAACAGCATAGAAAAATTTTTATTTGATTATTGCGTAAAGTTTATTTCAACTAATGGTAATGGTTTTATAGAAACCCTAAAATCATTAATTGGGCACTTTTTGCAACAGCTTTATAATTTAGAAAAGAGATTCTGTAAGTATCTCAAAAATCAGATCGTAAATCCTTGCAACAAATCCGAGCGGAACGAAGAATACATAATTAATGCTGTTAATTTGCTTGCGAGCATTACTGGATTTGCGTACTATAAATTTAATAAAATAGATGATTTTATTACATCAGAAAGTAAAAAGTATCTAATTGATGTTTTTGATAATCTGAACGATACATTTATTCTCAATTTTAATTATACTGCACTTTTCGATATTTTAGAGGTCGAAAGTCCATGTTTCCATAACAATGTTCACGGCAAATTATGCGGCAATGTTTGCGTGAATGGCTGTGAGTCGAACATAATCTTTGGGATTGACGATAATTTAATACAATCGCAAGGCGCAAGTTCTGAATTGCGATTATTTAGTAAAACTTATCGCAAAATGCTTAGTTCGGATAAATATTCTACAGTTTTACCACCAAATGAAAATAATCCGATTGCAATAAAATTTTATGGGCACTCATTAAGCGAGGCGGACTACTCATATTTCCAAAGTATTTTTGACTATTATGACCTATATGGAAATGGCAATGTAAGTTTGACATTTTATTACTCAAAAGGTTTTGAAAATTACGATGCAGTTTATAAGCTGATCAGCGAATACGGCAAATCGCTTACAAATAGGGAGCAGGGTAAAAATTTAATTCATAAGCTGCTTTTGGAGAATCGATTACACATTTCAGAAATTAAAGAATGAATTTTGCCGGTAGGTAAGGACAAATAATATGAAAATCGAACCATACGAATATCCGTTAATTTTCGATTCGTTACAATATTTTGAGTATGCAAATCAGCTTTTCAAAAAGCTAACCGCCGATAAGAAAATTTTAGAGGAATATCCTACGGAAGAAAACAAAACCACGTTTAAGAAAAACCTACTCGTTTATCATTGTCTGATAGTTGACGGAACGATTACGAATGGAACTATTGCGGAATCTAACTTGAAGTATCAGCGGGATGGTTGGTTTATTTGGTTGCAAACATTTACATTCTTTTCAGTTGCCATTGAATCAACCGACACCGACGAGCAGTTTACTTATTGGTTTGATAAATACTTTGATATACACTTTGGAGACATAAACTTTGGCGGTAGATATTTTGCCGAAGCAATCAACAATTATAAAGATGGACAGTATTATTCCTGCGTTTGCGGATTGTTCCCGTTGATTGAGTTTTTAGAACGTAGAATTTCAAAATTCGACGGAGAGAGTGTTTTTCATATCAAAAAGGCGTTGGACGAAAGCCAAGTCAAGGATTTATCCGGCTATAAAAAATACTTCGAAGAATTTGAGAGTAATCTCAATCAATTTCTAAAAGATAATATTTATGCGGTATCTGCCGAAACGGATGATGAGCCCAAATTCATTTGCCGTAATAGGGTGCTGCACGGTATATTTACTCGTGACATAAATAAAACCGATTGCCTTAAACTTTTTTGCATAGTCAAGAGTATGGCACAGTTCGCTAATTGGCTACATAGTTTGGAAGAGATTAAAAGGCTTGCATAATTGCCGTAAGAGGCTCGAATTTACAGCATCATTTGAAGTTTAGAAATATTATCAATTTCAGTTTTACAGAAGGATTAAAAATCCATTTCAGTTTTACAGATCATTCGGTGAAAATATTTTGCCTATTTTATGGCACAAAAATGGCAGTAAAATGGCAGAAAGTTGGCAGTAAAATGCTTATGACTTGTAAATGATAATGTGTTATACTGATATCGTCAAAAATTATATATAAAAAACGTAACGTCGTACCAAAACCGGTATGGCGTTATTTTTTGGTCTTTTTTAAAGGAGGTAGGAGTATGCACTTTTATTCGGGTTTTACGTAGGGGGAAGTTCTGTCAAACAAAAAGCAAGTTCAATAAACAATAAAGAAATAGGAGGATTTTAAATATGGCTTGTAACGATTATTTTTTAAAGACTTTTACGGATTTGGGAAAACACTACAACAAACTCGGCAAGGAAATTGAGAGGACAAGAATGCTTATGAAAGGATTGGATATGGAGTATGCTTATGCATATTCTCTTCGCATCCATGAAGTAGCGGAAAGAATTGTACTGCTTGCCCGCGACCTACCTTGTCATCTGGGAATACGTGATGCGGAAGAAAGAGTACACAGAGAGATGGAAAAGATTGTCCCGTTGAAATCGGTTATACGGAAGAGGGCTGGTTTAGCATACAGATGTTCTCGCTACTTCCGAGAAAGGAGCACGGAATCGTCAACTACATAAGGCAGTGCCTTTATTATGAAATGGGAAAATTTTTCCGCGATAAAAAACCTAAGTTACAGAAAGACTGTGTACTCATTTACAGGCATGTTTATCATAGCACTTTCCCCGAACGGCAGATGCTCGATTACGATAATATCGAAATCAATATGGTTACAGATATCCTGGCATCTTACGTGCTACGTGATGATGGACCGTCCGTTTGCAGGCATTATTACTGTTCCGCAAAGGGTACCGAGAACAGGTGTGAAGTGTATGTTGTTCCCCAAACAGATTTTGAAAAATGGCTTAAAGCAGAGAAGAAAATGCCTGATGAAGGCATAAATCTTTTTCCCGAAAGTCCCAAAAACATATAAGAAAAGTGGCAAAAAACGGTCAAAAGTTTTCTTATATGTTTTGGTTCTGACCGCTACCGTTAAGAGCGTGTAAACAAGCAAAAATGCCATAATGCGACAAAATGTGAGCGCAAATTATATTAAAAAGCGAAAAACCAAGCAACGCAAAGGCATTGCTTAAAAACTTCAATTCGGCAAATAGAAGCGACTGTTGCCGAAATCGGAAAAATGGGGGGCAAAACTATGATTCACTTCAAACCGGGCAGTTATGCCTACAACATAATCGATCTCTTATCAGTAACAGGCGAGTTCCCTTTGTGTTCGTTGGAGATATTGGGAAGTAGGCAGACATATGAAAACGCTATAAGAAGAATGCTTATTACGCTCCGCCGTTTTAAAAGTCAATCATATAAATCGATATGGACAGTACCTGAAAGTTATCTTCAACTACAAAAAATTTTACTTTTGCTTTCAATGCTTTTCCAGCGTCAAGCAACCGTGCATAAACTTCTTCGTGAAATTCTGAAAGTTCGCCTATTTTCTTATCTTTTTGATAGACCGCGACGGTTAATTCATTGTAAGTCGTGTTCTCTCTTTTGAGCGTTAGCTCCTCACCTTCTTGAAAATTCAGATAGGGGGATTCATTACGAAAAAGTAGCCCTGATACGTGCGTGTCCGCCAAATAAATTTCTTTTGTCAACGGTTTTATTAATTGTGATAACCCGCCTCTTTTAATAGAGGACAGCAAGTTTTCTTGTTTAACGGTAAGCTCATTCATTTAATTGAGCACCTCCGTAATAGTAAATTTAGAAAATAACTTGTTTAATTCTTCAATATATTGCCGATATTGTTCTGTTTCGTTTTTTATTGTGTTTCTTTCTTCTTCCATAAATTTAGTGTTTTCCAACAAAAATTTATATTTATATGGATCAGAGGAAATGATTTTTTCTATCTCTTTACGCAAGTTTTCTATTTTTGCGTCAATGTTTTCAATTTCGCAGTTTTCCGCTGTATCAGAGTAGTTTTTAATTTCCTGTATAATTAAAAACTCAGTTTCCTTTAATTGTTCGTAATCGTTTGAAAGATAGGCGTTTTTAGCTTTATTCCACAGGTCTGCAATTTCAAACTTGTCGAATAATTCTGGGTGTAAATCGGGATGTATCATCATTGCAATTTTGCGGTAAAGCCTCTTTATTTGAAGAAATTCATAATCAGAAATAGTAGTGCCCTCGCTGTTTTTAATAAACAGTATTTTTCCCAATTCATCGTAATAGTCTGCAAGTTCGGTTTCAATTTCAAATTCCATTTCGCTGGCAACTATTATTTCGTTGCGGTTTTGCTTTGCTTGACAGTATGCAATTTTCTTTTTTAAAGCGATACATTCAATTTTTATTTTCATCAACTCTTCAATTAAATTGCCGAATTTTCGCACATATTCAAGCCAAACAAGGTCACCTTCTTTTTTTAAAGAATCCCTTCTTAATAAAAGGTTTTTATATGTGTCAATTTTGTTGTCTGTCATTTCTAAATCAAAGTTCATTGTGTTACCTCGATAATCGTTATTTTATTTGCTTCGTGTAAAAATCTGTGCCCGTCAAGGGTAGCTTTTAAAAAGAAGTTTACCGGGCCTCGGTAATGATTTTCATTGAAATTTATTATTAAATATCCTTTGTCGTAAAAGCTTTCAATGTTGTACGGCATATTTTCATATACTAATAAAACATTCAAGGGTGAGTTTAGCAGATAGAGTAAGTCAAATGCGTTTGCGGAAGCAACGTCGAATTCGGTTAATGAATACAACAGTTTGAAAATTTTAATTGCGTTAACAATTGCGTGTTCATTGCCTCCGTAAATTAAAGGATCTTTTACCCAATTGCAGGCTTTAAGACAGTAATTTATTGCCTGTTCATTATTGCCATCATATTGTTCAATTGATGCCAACTCATAATAAAGTTCGTCTAGGTATTGACAAAAATCGTCGCATTTTAAAAGCTCCTTTTCAAGGTCTTTTATTGTTTTTTTATAAATTAAATAATTTGGTTTAAAGTATTTTCCGTCCCTGTGCATTTTTGCAATTTTTATTTTTGCGCCTAAGTAGTGTAATTCATCTATCAAACAAGTATGATTATAATATTCGTAAGCGAGTTTGTAGTTGGGTTTTCCTAATTTTCCGGTCATAATCATATCTGCCAACTGATATGTAGCCTCAGAGGCAAATGTTACCATTTCATAAATTTCCTTCGCCTTTTCGTATTGACCGTTTATGCAATATTGTTCTGCCAGTGAAACCCATTTATCGCCCTTATAATTATCGGAATTATCAACTACATATCGCAGAGCTTCCCAATACTTGATGTTGTCTATTTCGGTCGGCAGGTCAATACTAAAATAATCGTGGTACATATTATTAAGAAGTTTCAAGTTCTTATCTTTTGGGTTTTTATTTTCTGAACAAATATCGATTTCTTCCCAGTCTGCTAAGTCAGGATCTATCCGTTTTACGCAAATTTCTTCAAATGCTTGCAATACCTGTTCTTTTGTCTGGTTGCTTTTCCTATAAATTTTCCAAATTATTTTACCGTCTATTTCTAAATTTAACCTAACTTCAAAACAATAGAGTTCTGTTTTCTTAAATTCTCTTTCGTGAATTGCCTGAAAAAAAGGTATTCCGAGCTTAGCGTCTAAATCAAATAGTTCTACGATAATGAATGAATTGCGACTGACGGGAAGCGTGCTTATCTCCTTTCGGATTTTTTGAATAAGCAATTCGTCTGAAAATTTTTCTTCGTATAATTTAAATATAAAATTTTTTGCTGTAGGTCTCATAAATAAATTCCTATCATTATCTTCACTTTAAATGTATCACAAAAATATGCCATATAATGTCATATATAAAAATTTTTTTAAAAAAATTTTTTAATTAATTTTAATAAGAATTTATATCTTTGCGTTCCTTCCGCCTAAATAATCGTCATATATCGACAAAATTCTGAATAAAGTATAATACTTAAATTTTCGGAGGCGGATATGTGGGATTATATTGCCGAAAGAGTTATTAAAGAGGGAGAGTACATAATAACCGCGGGTTGCACCGTGCGTTCCGCGGCGTCTTATTTTTCAATTAGCAAATCTACAGTACATAAAGATGTTACTGAACGGCTTAAAAGCATTGACGCGGAACTTTACGAAAATGTCAGAAAGGTTTTGGATAAAAACCTGTCGGAAAGGCACATCCGCGGTGGGCTTGCAACCAAAAAGAAGTATTCTAGCGAGTGCCGGTAAAAAGCTTTAAAACGTGCGCATAACTGTATAAAAAAGTCAAGGTGAAATTAAATTTCTTTAAATTTTAACAAAATTTGTATGCGCATAAATTTGAATTTATTAATAATAATGTGATATAATTTGATTGAAATTATAACTTGCGGATAAATGACTTGAAACTTCTGGGCATAGACGTCGGTTCAACGACCGTAAAAGTAGCCGTTATCGACGAGAAAGACAAATTAATATATTCATCCTACGTTCGCCATTTTTCAAAGGTAAAGGAAACGGTTTTATCCGAACTTCAAACAGTTAAAAAGAAGTTCGGCGGTGAATACTGCGTTTCTATAACCGGCAGTGCGGGCTTAGGACTTTCGCAACGCAGCGGTATACATTTCGTTCAGGAAGTACAGGCTGCGTTTATTGCTATTCGCAAGCTTCACCCCGATACCGACGTTGCCGTCGAACTCGGCGGAGAGGACGCAAAAATTATTTTCGTTACGGGCGGAACCGAACAGCGTATGAACGGCAGTTGCGCCGGTGGTACGGGCGCGTTCATCGACCAGATGGCAACCCTTTTAAATATGACGGTTGAAGAAATGGACGAACTGTCCCTCACCGCAGGCAAGACTTACCCCATAGCTTCCCGTTGCGGGGTTTTCGCTAAGTCGGACGTTCAGCCCCTTTTAAACCAAGGCGCAAAAAAGGCTGACATCGCCGCGTCAATCTTTCAGGCGGTAGTGGACCAAACGGTTTCCGGTCTTGCGCAGGGCAGAAGAATAAAGGGCAAGGTACTCTTTTTGGGCGGGCCTTTATATTTCTTAAAAGGGCTGAGAAACGCCTTTGTCAACACGTTAAAGCTTGACGAAGAAAACGCCGTATTCCCCGATAACGCCCCCTGCTTTATGGCTATCGGCGCGGGGTAGTACTCCGTAGGCGAAAAGCCCGAAAAGATAGACAGCATAATTTCCAAGCTTGAAAAGGTTAAAGAAAACGTCGCCGTAGAAACGGGCAGGCGTCTTTTTGAAAGCAAAGAAGAATATTCCGATTTCGTAAAACGCCACAGGGCAACCGACTTAAAGTTTGCCGACATCGCCACTTACAAGGGCGATTGCTACCTCGGCATAGACAGCGGTTCAACAACGACTAAGCTTATGCTGATAACCGCAGATTGCAGAATTCTGTGGTCTCACTATCAGTCCAACAACGGGCAACCGCTTGAAATAGTTATAAAGAAGCTGAAAGAGCTTTACGCTATCGGCGGTGGTAAATTAAAAATTAAAGGTTGCGCCGTTACGGGCTATGGCGAGGACTTAATTAAAAACTCCATAAAAGCCGACTTCGGCATAGTGGAGACAATTGCGCACTACAAAGCGGCGTTGCACTTCAACCCTAAGGTTGACTTCATTATCGACATAGGCGGGCAGGACATCAAGTGCTTTAAAATCAAAAACGGCACTATTGATTCCATAATGCTCAACGAAGCTTGCTCGTCTGGTTGCGGTTCTTTCATACAGACCTTTGCCCGCGCTATGGGTATGGAGATACATAAATTCTGTGAAAAGGGTCTTTACGCTAAGAACCCCGTAGAGCTTGGC
>JAAUYS010000018.1 GCA_014804995.1 Clostridia bacterium | reverse complement strand
TAATTAACGACCAAAAAGTAAAAGTAGAATACGAATACTTGGCAGATACTACCGGCTCTTACGACGGCAATCTTTCCTACACGGGCGTAGGTAAATTCACTTATAACGGCGTAAATTACACGCTTGAATACAACGCAGACGGTTCAATTACTATAAGTAACGGCACGTCTACTGCAGATTTATGGCGTAAAGACGTAATGTACGATTTGCCCCTTGTTGACGCAGAAGGTACTGTTTACCGCTTTAACGGCGGTGGTAACCTTTCAAATAAGGGCGGTGAGCTTACTTTAACCGATACAGATGGCTACGTTACTGCTTACGGATACAAAATTGTAAGTTCAACCGACGATATCGCCGACATTCTTATACACGTTTTAGATAAGCAGAGCGGAAATAAAATAGGTACCATACAGGTAGAAGATACTGTTGTAGACGGCGTTCCTTCAAAGGGTTACAAATTCGAATTTAAGCTTGATATCCAGTCTACTGCAACCAAGCTGAACTTGTATTTGCCTTTTGCAAATAAAGAATGGGCTATAAACGGACTTATAAACGTCTTCTATATGGGCAATTTCGACCTCTCGTACGAAACGGTCGGTTCTTTCAACGGAACTAACAACGTACCTTTCGTATATTTCCCCGAATACAATTACATTCTTGTAGAATACGAAGTTCCTTTGGAAGGTTCGGTGCGTATATATCTGTTGCTTTTAAACGACGGAAATATTGCGGTTTCTTCTTATCCCTATATATCTTCCGGTGATAGCGTTTATTACGCGTCGCCTAAGGACGAACTCTTCGGTACGTGGGTAAATACTTCAAATTCCGGCTACTCGCTTGAATTTGACGGAATTGCCGATAGTATGTACACGCAGGGTATTGCGTTTGACGCTTATCACGGAATAACGTTCAGATACACGCGCAGGTTCGGTAAGGTTTATATGTGGAAGTACGACGACGAGGGTGTGGCTTACGTAGTAACCAGGTTCAGAAGCCCCGTTGCTACGGGTGAGAACATTTTCGTCTTAGAAGGTTCAAATATTCAGAACAAACTGAGAATTGAAGAATTTGACGTTCTCAATTCGCCTATCTGTGTTGCAACTGATAATGACGGAGTCGAATATAAATTCGGCTTTGACGGAAGCATAACGTTCGGCAACAGAAGCGGAAGATACACCATAGATTCCGTTGACGGTAACACAACTACGGTAACGATAACCGACGGCGACGAAAAGATAACCGTGCGCGTAGACCACTCAACGGCAAACGCAACGGCTACCGTAGTTGATTAAAGCACCAATTATATAATTAAGATAGAGGAATTACAATGAGTTCATTGAGAAAGAAAATAAAAACTTCCTTATTAGCGGGTTTATCGCTGACGCTTTGCGCGACGCATACCGTATGTACTGCGCTTGCAAAATTCAATACAAGTTCGCAAAGCGTTTCGTCGGCAGATAGCCTGCCTTTTACCGACGTTACAGGTCAGTTCGATACGACTGGCGTAACCACGAGTAACTTCAATTCTTCGGTTCTCGAAGGCGTTAAAACGACCAACGAAGTGAGAACTTTAATAGTTTCTCTTTCTGAGGACAGCCTTCTCGAATCAAAGAGCCAGAACGAAACCGTAGCCGAATTTATGAATTCGTCCGTAGGTTCTGCGCTTGCCCGTTCAATTAAAGAAGAGCAGAAGAACTTTATCAATAAACTCAATTCCCATAAAATAAAATTTACTTTAAAACAAAGCTATTCTACGATTGCAAACGCAGTAGCAATTGAAGCTAATACTTCATATATTTCTGAAATCAAGTCGATAGCAGGTGTAGAAAGCGTAGTAATAGGTCAAACCTATCTCGCTCCACAGACGGTTGATTCCGCCAGCGGAAGCAGTGCAAGCACGCATAGCGACGGCAACGTTGTCTACAATGATTCGTTCGTTTATCCTACCGGTATTTACGACTCGTCAAAGTACGGTAGAATAGACGACGAGAACGACGAACACTACGGCGAACTTCAGGAATTGTACCCTTGGGGTACTGGTGAGGGAACTGTAGTTGCCGTAATAGATACGGGTCTTGACTACACGCACAACGCTTTCCAGCAACCTCTTTACAATACTTCGCCCAATTTCAGTAAGACGGCTATTGCCGACAGGCTTGCAAACACTACCGCGTCCAAGAGAATAAGTGCCTTAGGTGGCAGTCTTTCTGCGGACGACGTTTACGTAAGTGATAAAGTTCCGTTTGCATTCGACTATGCAGATACCGATGCAGACGTTTATCCCTCGTATTCCAACCACGGTACTCACGTTGCGGGCATTATTGCAGGTAACGACCCCACGGGTTACGACGATAAGAACGGCAACCATATTAATACGCCTTTTAAGGGCGTTGCCCCGGATGCTCAGCTTGTAATCTGCAAGACGTTCACCGATAATCTTGACGACGCGGCCCTCGGCGGAGCCGAAAGTGAAAACATTATGGCGGCGCTTGAAGACTGTGTAACGCTCGGCGTTGACGTAATTAATATGAGCCTTGGTTCAACCGCAGGCTTCACCTCGTCGAACGACGATGACGACGAAGGTAAATTATATAACAAAATCTTCAACGATATACAGCAGGCGGGAATATCGCTTATTTGCGCGGCAAGTAACGACTATTCCGCAGGCTTCGGCTCTGTATACGGCACGAACCTTGCTACTAACCCCGATTCCGGTACTGTAGGTTCGCCGTCTTCGTATTATGCGGCGCTTTCCGTTGCAAGTATCAGCGGACAGGAATCGCAGTATATGCTTGACCAAAAAGGCAATGCCGTTTTCTTTGAAAACGCAAACGACGGTAACTCTGAACCTTTTGACTTCGTTGAATTGATGCTTGCCGACACCACAGACGACCAGAAAACCTTTGAGTACGTAGTTCTCGGCAGCGGACAATCAACCGACTATGCGGGTACGGCAGGCAGTCTTGTAGAAGGAAGAATAGCGCTTATCCAGCGTGGCGGTAACACATTCCAGCAGAAGGTTGAATACGCAGTAAGAAGGGGTGCTATAGGCGTTATCGTCTATAATAACGTACCCGGTACTATAAGAATGTCGTTAGGCGATATTGCAGAAGCTGACTTCAAACCTGCGGTTTCAATTTCAATGGACGCAGGTAAACAGCTTGTTGAAAATGCAAGAAGCGGACAAAACCGCATCGTCGGTACGGTAACGGTCAGCAGAAAGCTTTCCGCCGGTCCTTTTATGAGTGCGTTCTCCTCGTGGGGAACTACGCCCGACTTGAAGATTAAGCCTGAAATTACCGCTCACGGCGGTGAAATAACTTCAACCGTTCCCGGCGGTTACGCTGAGCAGAGCGGTACTTCGATGGCTTCCCCCAATATGGCGGGTCTTACGGCACTCGTAAGAAATTATATCAAGACTTTGGGCATTGCCCAAGGTGCTACTCCCAGTGAAATAACCCAGCTTACAAACCAGTTTATTTTAAGTACTGCAACGACTGCTTACGACGAAACGAATTTGCCTTATTCGCCCAGAAAGCAGGGTTCGGGACTTGCTAACTTAGACAATATTATTAATACTAAAGCTTACGTTTACACCGATAAAGAAAGCGACGGTTACAAGAGCGATGATGACCCCGGTATTTGGTATCAGGGTAAAGACGGTAGACCAAAAATAGAACTCGGCGACGGAGAAGAGGGCAAGTATACCTTCAGCTTCAAGGTAAGAAACTTCGGTTCGGATACTCTTACGTTTACGCCACAGGCGTTGTTTATGACCGAACAGATTTCCAGCGATAAGGTTGCAGTAGCCGAAAAAGCGGAAATGCTTGACGATATTCCCGCTAAATTCTTTATTAACAACGCTCAGGTTGATACGGTAGCGGTACTTGCCGGACAGACGGTTATGCTTACCGTAACGCTTGAACTTTCCGATGCGGAAAAGAAATATATCACTACAAACTTCACCAACGGAATGTTCGTTGAAGGCTTTATAAAGCTTAACTCCGCCAATTCCGACCAATGCGGTTTAACAGTGCCGTTCTTATCGTTCTACGGCGATTGGGAAAAGGCTCCTATGCTTGACTACGACGCGTTCTACCTTGCTCAAAACGCTCAGGATACTTCGATTGACGAAGACCAAAAGCTTTCCGCAACGGTATGGGCAACCCAGCCCTATGCGTCTTACAACAACGACCAATACGTAATTCCTATGGGTTCTTACGTCTATACCCAGGACCCTAACCCCGATTTGGAAACTATGTATGCCAATATGGAGTACTGCGCTATTTCAAGATATAACGAGTACAACAACGAAGAAGGTATCGGCAACTATATGACGACCTACAATTTCAGGTGCGTCTATGCGGGGCTTTTGCGTAATGCAAGAAGAGTAAATTATAAGCTTTACGATTCTGCAATGGGTGTCCTTATAAAGGAAGGACACGTCAACAGAATAAGCAAGGCTTACGCAAACGGCGGTTCTGCAAGGCCCGCTTACGTAGAGCTGAAGCTTACTGCCGACGAATTAGGGCTTCTTGCCAACGGAAAATACAGGTTTGATTTTGAATTCCTGTTCAATAACGATTCGGAAGTAACGGCAGATAATACTTTCTCGTTTGACTTCTATGTAGACTACGAAGCGCCAATTCTTCAAGACGCCCGTTTAAGGTACTACAATTACAGGGAAAATAATAAAGACAAACAGAGAATTTATCTTGATTTGGACATTTACGACAATCATTACGCACAGTCGGTAATGCTCTTGTACCGTGATGACGAGGATAACGAAGTTAAGTTAAATCTTGCTACCGATTACATTACTCCCGTAAGAAACCCCGTCAAGAACGGCGTAAGCACCGTTTCAATTGAGGTTACGGATATATGGGAAGAGTATAAGGACAGACTGTACGTCCAGATTGACGACTATGCGTTAAACCACGCAAATTATATGTTGGGTAGCTTAAACGGCGCACAGGGCAATGTTGAGGCGGCGCTTAACACCAACGTTCTTCCCGATACTTTCGAACTTGCTCCCGGTGAAGAAAATATAACCATAGACATCAACGAGGCGCATAAAATCTCCCTCGTATACGACGGCAACGCAGACTTGTCCAACTTCATTTTCAAAGTAACGCAAAAAGATTATATTGCAGTTAAAAACGGTGAAATAGTCGGTTTAAAATCTACGCAGGGCAGAAGATACGCTGTAACCGTAAGTAACGGCAAGGGCGTAGATAAAGTAATACAAGTTACCGTAACCGATAAGGTTGCTACAATATCCAACCCCGATTTCGGGTTTAACATTATAAGAAACAGCACCAACGCCTTAACTAGGGCTAAACACAACGGTTACGTCAGCTTAAACGCCGGTCAGGATGTTCAGCTTGAAATCGTTCCCGACCCTTGGTATTACCCTATGGACGGCGTAACGGTAACCTGGTCAACGACCTCGTCTGCAATAGAGCTTGAC
>JAAUYS010000017.1 GCA_014804995.1 Clostridia bacterium | reverse complement strand
ATGTCCTTCCTGGCCGTTTCCCATACGATTGCCCTGCAGCCGACCAGGTAATCGTCCTTGGACTCGAAGTCCCATTTCGACAGGACGGGCGGACGCAGCTTCTTCGGGAACAACGAACAGATCACGCGCTCGAACTCGAGCGAGCACATGTCGTAGCCGTCATGCTCGGGCGCGTACGCATACAGTATGTCTATCCAGTAGTCGTCCGAGTTTGCGAGGTACTTCTTGACGAACGCCACCGCATGGTCTTCCAACGAATCCTTGTAATCGAGATATGAACGAACGTCCATGATGAACCATCCTTTCGAAAACATCAATATTTCACATAATTGTCATCTTCGTTGTCACCCGGACTAACCTCCAAACCGGATTTGAACCTGTCCATCATGGATATGTTCTTGGACCTGGCGGCCAGATCGAAACTTACGCTCGAATACATATCTTTTTGCAAACCCGTCGGCTTACTATTCTTATGAATTGCACCGATACCCAATCGACGCCTGGATTCATACGTAGTTTCAGGGAAATCTTGGCCAAACACTGCAGCCATGGACAAATCGACATCCTTCAGAACCCGATACCGATCTTTCCATTCGGGCCTCAAGTGCAACACGCATGCCGCCAGCATGCTGTCACGCTCGACTCCCCGCCTACTATTATACAAACTCACATAAAACGGTGCGAACCTGTTCACAGGATCCCCAAAGTCTGCACCCGGTTGCACGAGCCTGGCTGTTTCGTCGGATAACCTGGACAAATTAGTAATAATGTGCCGCTCGCCGTTCAATGATCTATCGTACGCCTTATCAAACGCTTCTATTACGTCTCCACGCACCGAATCAGACACGCTGAACATAAACCCATCGTTACCACTAAAATAATAAGTCTCATTATCTGGATCACAACGAATATTCAAGTAATTTACCATAGATAAAGAAACAGTGCGATCATCATAATGTTCAGCCAACAAATCCCACATATTCATAACACCTGCAAACTCCGCCTGTATTTCATGCGGTTTGGACACACGATCCAACTCATACAAATTTCGATTACCGACCAAACCCAACGAACTGATTGCAATCTCAGTAGATACGTCAACATCCGTATCCTGACGATAATGCTCCAATTCATGAAAAATAGACACACCAAGAGTGACAAACGACAAGTCATCAATCTTGTTATTGAACACACCTTTAAATAAATTCCCCGTGCCAACAATAATACGACCTTGTCCATTCAATTCATCAATCCTGCGTCCCTGACCGATTGGCAGTTTACTTGACAATTCAACATCAATAGACTGATCTATAACAATACTATCAATAATGGCCTTTGCCGATGACCGTCTAAGACCTAAGATATTAGATGCTTTCATATTTTTCTAACCTCTTCAGAACAGACGCTTTGTACTCATCGAATGACATGCCCATGTGCCACGAACGCAAAACCGTTTTCCCGGATTCAATATCGCGAATCAATGCCAACTCTCGCCGCAAAAATGACTCTTCGTCCTCTTCTGGATCCGGACACGCAAACAATGCATTTGAATCATTTTCAAAAACCTTAGACCAATCTATCGGTCTAGTATTCTTTCGCAAATTAACGAACTGCAACCCGCGCTTCTCAGCCATAATAATCACCAACCTTTCCATACTCAAATAAACGCCGTCGCATATGGACGACCGCCGCGCACAGGAAGAATATCGTGCAAAGAAACACGCACCACGCGAACATCAATACGACATAAAAGAACAGGTATATCCACTCAAGCAACTTTCCCACGGAACATCACCTTTACCAAATCCCCATCTCGTCCTTGGGCATGTACAACGGCACTCCCTCGCTGTACGAGACCACCTTGATCGGATGGTCCAGCTCGCTCGATATGTCGTCGGGTCCGACCCTGTGCCACTTGCCAATGGCCCACTCGAAGAAATAACAGATTCCGCATGGAATGGCCATAAATACGATGCCTATGCCGGCGAATATCGCCACTACCAGCCAAAACAGGAACTCGAAAAAGTCGCTTATCCCCTTGAACACGATCAATCACCCCACGTCGTAATACATTCTGCAGACGTCCCGCACAAGGTCCAGCGTATCGCGTTCGCCGTCCCCGGCGTACACGTACCCCGGCTCGATGGACATCAGGTCATCGAATATTCGCAAAACGTCCAGCTTGTCGCACAATTCTACCAGTCTCGCACACCCGAACCGCTCGTCGTATCGACGAGCGAAATACGATATCTTGGAAAACCTCGCATCGTTCGTCACCTTGAAAAAATTATACAATATGCCGTACACGTCGTTATACTCCGTGAACAGGTCCAACGCACGGATTTCGACGGGCTGCAGCATCTCGTACGGCTCGAACGAATCAGACACGCAGTCGAACAGTTTCAGGCTGTATCGCCTTGCAGCCCAGCCCTTGCACCACTTCACCCTGACAAACCGGTCGTCCAGCCTGGGAACGTCGTCGCTGCACCTGAGGCACGAGACGTGCACCGTCTCCAACCAGGGATGATCCGACTCGAGCTTCATGACGTAATCCAGGACCGACCCGTCAAGTATCACGTCGCATACGACCAGTATCGACTTTATGTCGGTCCCGATGATGCAGTCCTTCAGCCTGTACGTCCCGAAATTCTTACAGTCTTCAGGACACAGGACGGACACGCGATCGGAATACATGATCTTCCGGTCGTAGTCCGACTCGTAAACTTCCCTGAAATACGACAGCATCTCGTCGCGTTCTTTCACATCAAACGCCTTTGGCATCTTGTCATCCATTCTTATAAAACCTCGTCCTTCTGTTCTTGTTGTCGAGATACCGCCTCACGAAGACACTCACTGCAGGATCCTTGAAAAGCCCGTCGTACATGTACCGCAACGTGTAATCGTGCCAGTCGGACTCGACGTCCCCATGCGCCCGCATCTCCGACAGCAGCTCGTTCATGACGTCCTCGAACGTATGGCACTCATGTATCTCGATGAAGTCCATCCACCGGATGCGACTGGATTCCAACAGCAATGGGTCCACCTCCAAGTATAGCATGTCCACGTAACGAAATCAATAGTGCACGACGGCTGGATTCCCGTCCTTCGGCCGGGAATCCGCCTTGCGGGTCTTCGACCCGCATCGTGAAAGAAAAGACCCCTCGAAAGGGGCCCTCCGTCAATGCCTTCCAAATTCCTGGCAAAAGCACATCACGTCGTGCTGGAACGCCACGTCGCTGAAGAACTTGTCGTAGAACACCTTTCCCATACGGTTTCCGCCGCGTATGTCGGAAAGCACGCAGTCCATGAACTCCCTGGTCGTACGGCAACGGTTGCGGCTGATATAGTTCGACAGGTCGAGCATCATTGCATAGGCCGTGATGTCGTCCCATACGATCTTCACGTGATCGCTTTGCATGTCGTTCCACCCCCTACCGCGTTCATGTCGGCGCAGCCCCTGAGCAGGCTCATCTGCAGTTTCAACGACGTCACGGTGATGTACAGGTTCCCCATGCCGCGCAGCCAGCAGCACTTCTCCGCGAACTTCAGGAACTCCGGATCCAGGAACAGCCTGTCGTACCAATCGACGTGCTGGCCGGACCTGACGTCGGACATGAGCTCGCAAAGGAACTCGCGCATGGTGCACAGGCCGTTGTAATTTATATACTTTGCCACGTCGTAGTGGTCGCTTATCTCGTTGTATTCCCGCAATTCTTCCGCAGTCATGGACTCACCTCACCCGACCCGCACGACGGAAACCACGTCCCCGTCGAAATCCAAACCTGGGGCATAGTCCCTCGAAATGTTCATCGTCTCGCACAGCTTGACTACGTAACGCTGGAAATTGGCGTCCGTGAATATATTGTCGTACCATGACGCCATGGCCTTGCCTCCGCGCCGTATGTCGGCCAGGCACTCGGAGACGAACTCGCCCAGGCTCCTACACCCACGATCGCACACGTAACGGTTCACGCTGTCCAACATCCTGACGTACTCGTCGCTAACGGAATCCTTATGTCCTATCCTCTTGATAGAAAGCATTTCATATATCCCTCATTCTTATCAGCCATTTGTATCGCCTGGTCTCGTCGTCCACGAACTTCTCGTAGTTCCTGATGTCGCGCTGCAGCCATCCCATATGGTAAAACGTGCAATAGTTGTGTATCAGGCATTGGAACCAGGAATCGTTGAAGAACCTGTCGTACCAGTCGGTGGTCGAGCCGGCCCTGATATCGGCCAGCACTGCCGCCAGGAAGTCTCGCGTATAGCCGCAACGGTTGTCATTGACGTACCTCATCATCTTCAGGCATTGCTTCAGGTTGTCGAGCTTCGCCCTGGACTCGAATATCACCTTGTCTGTCTCATCCATGGACGATCACCCTCTCACAGCATCAATCCGTCCGTTGCGCCAGGCGACCGCCAATACTCCAGCATCTCATCGAACCCGGAACATGCGTGAGGATCGTATCCCGCCTGGCATTCCGACTGTATGCTTGCGTTCGTACGGGACACCTCGCAAAAGTACCGTGCCTTGTCCAACAAGTCCGAACAATTGAACAGCTCGGTATACAGATCGGATACGTCCATATGGCCCGACCTCATGTCGAGCAGGAGATCCACGAACAGCTCGGACACGGACTGACACCCGTGTTCATGAACGTACTCGCCCAACTCGAACTCCCTGTCGTACCCGCCGGATAGGACGCAATCCAATCTCATGTGCAATCATCCTTTGAAAAAAATCCTCTATCCATATTATAACACATGGATAGAGGATTATCAAGCTATTTCTTCTTTCTCACGAGATAAATGCCCAACGCGACTAGCACGAAACCGAAGGCTGTAACGGGAACTATACCCGTGCCGCCCGTCTCCGGCATCATGACCATGGCCGTCTTATGGTTCGCCACCGCCAGATTGATATTGCCATCGTCGATACTTGTCGACGTCACGTTCGAATGCGACTCGGTGTCCTTGAAACAGGCTATGATACATACACAGCCTCCTCCGTACGGCACGGCGGAACTATCCGACGCCGATAACTGGTTCATATATACCTTTTCGTTCGTGTCCGTAAGGTAATATCCGTCAAACGACTCGGCCAACTCGTCGGGCCAGAATACGAAACCGCCGTCGCTTTGGCACCAGCCCACCGACTCGTACTGGATATCTATCGTACCGTTGTCGACGGTTAGGTAAAAGCACACGGGATCCATCACTGTGAACCCATCCGGTGCCTTGGACTCCACGATCCGGTACATGCCCGTCTCCAGGCCTTCTATGCTGAACGAGATGCCGTCCTCTGAGTCCAGCATACCATATCTCGTCCACTTATCATGTTCCTCGAACCCGCCGTCACCCATGAGCCTCTCTATGATGAACTCGGCACCGGACAGGTCGTTCCCTCCATCGTCCGTCTTACGTATGGTCAGGCCGGCAACTGAATTCGACCTCATCCGGGACTTCACGGGCACCGAGTTATACTCGACGCCGTCGTAGTTCAGAGTCATCCACGCCGTATTCTCCGCATAGCTCACGCCTTCGTCCAACGTGACGTCATAGGCCACGTCGATGACGCTGCCCGATTGGAACGAGACGTATCCGTCGTCCGTGTCGTTACGCAAGGACAAACCACTGTCGGGCACAATGCCGTTGGCATACGGCTCGAACATGTTCCCCGAGACTATATGGAACGAACATCCGTCGTCCGGATCCTCGACGAATACAAGGCAATCCGACCCAGCATCGCCCAATAGGACGCCCCTGGACTCGAAACTCTTCGAGCTGCTGTCATATACGTCGACACGAGCCGTGGGCTCCCCGGACATGGACATGCCCTCGTCCATGACGTCGTGCATCACGATGCTGTACTCGTTGACGTCATTGTACTTGCTGTAATACACCCACCCCGGAACCTCGGATTTCAGGTTCATGGGACTTTTGTCGTTCATAACCGAGACGGGCGTCTTCGAGAAAATAGGGTTCTTGTCGTTCCATATGATGTTCCCCGTATAGGTCGCACTGACGGAATTCCACTTTTTATCATCCACTGGATCATCGCCATACAATACGTGCTGTTTACTTCCGGACTCGCTGCCGTTCATCGTGACCGACCAGCTGCCATCGTCCTGCAACTGCCCGTACAAATAGTTACGATATCGATCGAAGGCCGTCCAATAGCCCGTATCGTCGTACGTACCGATACAATGATAAGATCGATTGTCCATGCTGACATAGTCGATGGGCTCGCTTGACTCGCTCAATGACCACCAAACCGTATTCTGCGGCACGTAAAACGCAACCCTGCCCTTTTCCAGGGCATTGCCCTTCACGTCCACGCCGTCCCATATGGCATGTCCCCGGTTGTCGACGCCGCCGGCCCAACAACTGACCGATCCCAGATAACCGCTATCGGTTCTGTACGACAACGTAAAGCAAACGCCGTTGATCAGCACGTCCCCGTACTTATCGTCAAGGGCCTTCAAGTACTCGTAATCCAGGACTACGTCGCAATCGTTGAACGTACCGACCTTGTAACCGGAAACCACGTTGCCGTCCGAATCGTATGGACTTGGCCTGTACCTCGAGTCGGCCTTGATGAATTCCAGCTTCATGTCCGAATCGATGGCGTCGTTCCAAAGGATATCGCCCGTATACGGATAGACCACGGAACCGTCAGGATCGCTATTGTCGTACGTACTGACACCCATGTACCATGGATTCGTCTCTACCAGATGCACGTCGTCGGGACTGTTCCACCAGCCATATTCATATGACCACATCTTGGTCCATGACCGATTTTCGTCATCCCATGTGCATGTGAAACCGCATGGATATTCAAGATACCACAGATCTATGACACCGGCATCCACGTACTTCATGAAACTCCCCTTTTCGTATCCATTGGGAGTAACGACCTCGTACAAGGACACGCTGCTTACGGCATACGGGATCTCGAAGTACAGTTCGCCCGGGCTAAGGCCCTCGCGGCATGCGGCCCTGTCCTTATAGTACGTGTAATCGGAACCATACATATGCTCCGACCAATCGTCAGGGGGCATGCCGCCCGACCAGCAATATTGCGTTTCGCCATGGTACTTATTATCGGCGTCCCGATACCCATACCTCACTTCAAACAACGCGCCATTGATGAGCGTGTCCAGCTGGTACCAAGCTATGCCATCGATAAATGCACCATTGTCATCATAATAGGAACCGTCTGCGAACGATCCTTTCGGCTTGTCCTTGGAATCGGCCTTGATGAACTGCAACGGCTTCACCTTCTCATCGTTCCAAAGGATATAGCCCGTATAGCTCACCCATTCCTCGTCATGGGACGCGTAGGTTCTGACGCCTCCGTACCCCGGATTCGGATCCTTGTATACCAACCGTACCTCACCATCGCTATAGAACATGCTCATGTGCGTGTCCCACGGCTCGTCGATATCAGAACGACTGCCCTTCAATACGCCAGGTACGCCATAACTGCTATGCGAATCAAGTCCGCCCTCGTCGTTATAGTACCCGAAACTGCCGTCCGCGTATTTCTCGGGGCACCACAGCTCCGAAAGGGTCCAGCTTGTCGTGGAAGGAGGTAATCTAAAGATGACCTCTCCTGGATTTATACCATTATATGACACAATGGAATCCTTCCAATACACGTACGTCTTCGTTTCGTAATCCCAATGCTTGTAATTCTGCCATACGTCTAGCCACTCGTCCGGTTGGACGCCACCGGACCAGCATGCCTGGAAACCGGTCACCGATTTCCCGTCGTCGTCCTTGTAATTATAGGTCAAAGAAAACAGGCATCCGTCTATCAGGAAACCATGTTCGTCGAGCCAGTCGTAACTGGGTCCTTCGGTACCGAGTTCCTCGAACATGTCGCCCTCCGTCACCGCGTCCTCGATACGGCTGCCATCGGCGAACGAACCCTCGGGCTTACCCTTCGAATCGGCCTTTATGAACTTCAACTCCACCGTATCGTCGTCATTGGAGTCCGTCCTACCGAGGAACAACACGGAACCGGAATAGCTTTTCACGACGCTATCTGATGCGCCGCCATACGTCTGTATTCCCGAGTACGGTTTCCAGACCGGCACCACGCCGAAACTGGCATCTAGTGAATCGTCCCAGGAACGATTTGCCCATGTTCCGTATTCATCGACGCTCCAACTCAACGACGAATTCACATGACCACTATAATCATCCGGCGTCAGCCCATCCGGAAACCAACCGCCTGAATCGGTCATTTCCATGAAACCATTGTCATCGAACCAACAAAAATGGGATATGTCGAATCCTTCCGTATCGCGATCCACACGGAGCTGCCACCTGACGACGTCGTTCGGCAGATAAAACACGAGCTTACCGTGATCCACGGGATTGCCCAGGCTATCACTGACGCCTGCAATACAGGTCATGTACTCTGCGTCCCAATACCCGGTACCGCCGCCGGCCACCCAATACTTGAGCTCGAACGCAACGCCATCCAGCAGGGCTCCCTCGGAATTCAGGTAATCGTAATCAAGGCCCATATCGTTAAAATACGTACCGGCCTTGTAGCCTTCGACAAGATTCCCATCGTCGTCATACGGGCTTGGCCTGTACTTGCTGTCTGCAAGCACGAACTCAAGCCTGACGTCCTCGGCGCTTGCCGTCATGCCAAACAGGCAAAACGACGCTAATATGACGAGCAACATCACCAACCGCTTGCACATATACCGGACACCCCTTACCCTAATATATTCTAAAACCATTATATATCATGAAAAAAAAAAAAACAACTCGAACATGACAAGATTCCCTGATTTTCCAACCAGGGAATCCCCATCAGACATCCTCGATGACGCCCAGCCTGATAAGATCGTCGATATCCATCTCATACTGCTTGATACCGAAACAATCGATGATGGATACGCAATTCCGTTTCATGGCCTCACGGACGATTACGACGCCGATTATGGCGAATACGCCCACCGTAACGATGCCCATGGCTTTCATGACATTGGACATAAATTAT
>JAAUYS010000016.1 GCA_014804995.1 Clostridia bacterium | reverse complement strand
TGCGCCCGCAGTACTATGTGCTTGCCGACGGTCACTTCTTCTCCGGCCACACCACCGATCCCAACGTGCGCAAGCTCTGGGAGGCCCTTGGCCGTGTGTCGTGGGAGATGACGTTGTGGGTATCCTCCAAGACCCTTCATCTTGCCAAGGCATTGGTGATGGGTAATCCCCTGATACGTCACAAGACCTTCAACATGACCCCCATCGAGGGTTTGCGGTTTGTAAGCCACGCGCTGATCGACGCCGGACTCGGGATGCCGCGTCCGCGCAACGTGCTGATACCCTCCATCATGGTGGGGATACGCGAAGGCTACCGCCGGATCTACCTCTGCGGGGCCGACCATACCTGGACACAGACGTTAAGTGTTGACGACGAGAACTTTGTGGTGAGCGTGCAACCCCACTTCTACAAAGACAACGAGAAAGAGCATGCACGGGTAAGGGAGGCATATGCCGGTTTGCGGCTTCACGACGTATTGGGGAGCATGACGATAGCCTTCCGCAGCTACTGGCAGATAGCCGACTACGCGCGACGCCGCGGCGTAGAGATCATCAACGCCACCCCCGGCTCGATGATCGACGCCTTCCCACGGAGATGAGGGAGGGGTTCGGAAGCCCCCTCCCTCCGACATTAGTAAATCTATCAATAATATCCGATAATACGGAAATTTCCGCGTTAAAGTTACAAAATCTCCCCCACCCCCGCAAGCAAATCCCCAACTTTATTTCAAATAATTCATCCTACTCCACCCACCGATTCTCAAATGGAATGCAGATGAATGACAGGAAGGAAAACACAATCTCCAATAGGACAAATCAGCCCTAATCCAAAAAATCGG
This sequence comes from Clostridia bacterium, assembly GCA_014804995.1. GTDB lineage: Bacteria > Bacillota > Clostridia > Christensenellales > Borkfalkiaceae > Coproplasma. The sequence goes on along the minus strand of JAAUYS010000016.1, from coordinate 4,934 downwards.
CTTATATTTTGGATTGTAATCCAAAAATTCATCCGATTTTTTGGATTAGCATATATTTTTATCTACATTTGCATTATAAATCAATAGCCTCTACCGATTAAAAAGCACAATAATGCATATTAAAAGAAAACTATTGGAGACAGTGACGAGCCATCTCTATCGTCATAAAGCGATTATCATAGAAGGTGCCCGACAGGTAGGTAAAAGCACCTTGATGAATTATGTCACAGAAAATTTGGAAGGCCCTGTACTGAATCTGAATTGTGATGATCCGGAAGTACGCGCAATGCTTACAAATATCAATTCTACCAATCTCCGCCTATTGATCGGCAATAACAAGGTAGTGACCATCGACGAGGCCCAAAGGGTAGAAGAGATCGGGCTCGTATTAAAAAGAATAGTTGACAATTACACAGATGTTCAAGTGCTCGCAAGCGGATCTTCCTCAATCCAATTGAAATCATCGATCAAGGAACCTTTAACAGGAAGAAAATATGAGTATGTGATGTATCCCATCTCCACAGGGGAACTTTACGACACACTTGGCTTTATGGCTACCACTCAGATGCTGGAATCTCGTCTTATATTCGGATCATATCCTGAAGTAATTACCCATAAAGAAGAAGCTAAAGAACTTCTCCGGACGTTGGCTGACAGCTATCTTTATAAAGACATTCTCGAGATGGAAGAAGTGCGTAAACCTGTGATATTGCAAAAGATATTGGTAGCACTCGCCCTTCAGTTAGGGAGTGAAGTTTCTTTCAATGAAGTAGCCCGAACAATCGGAAGTGATCCAAAGACAGTTGAGAGATATATTGACCTTCTTGAGAAATGTTATGTGCTGTATTCTCTTCCGGGACTGAGTAGAAATCTGCGCAACGAATTGAAGAAGACTCGTAAAATATTCTTCTACGACACAGGAATTCGGAATGCCGTAATCCAGAACTACGCACCGGTCGGACTGCGGAATGATATGGGGGCTCTTTGGGAAAACTTCTTCATAATGGAACGCATTAAGCGAAACAACTATCAACAAAGATATGTTAATTACTACTTCTGGCGTACCACCAATCAGCAAGAGATTGACTTAATTGAGGAATGTGAAGGTGAATTCTCAATTTTTGAGATGAAATGGAATCCGGCCAAGGCCTCCGCGAAGTTTCCTCAAGTTTTCATAGATACCTATAAGCCCAAAGAGACAATTGTTGTCACACCGGAAAACTATCTTGAATACGTTATCTAAAAACATCTCTAAGCATCATCCACTTCGCTAATCCAAAAAATCGGCTTATATTTTGGATTGTAATCCAAAAATTCATCCGATTTTTTGGATTAGGGCTCTTTTGAGTGCGGAGAGATGGCCTCTGGATGCGCCGAGATGGCGTCGCAATCAACCGGGCCACGGGACTGACGGAGATGATTATCCGAATAAAAATTCAGAAAGGGCATGGAAGCGGATGCTTCCATGCCCTTTCATTTATACTACGGTTCCGGCTTAGGCCTTCACTTATTCCAAACGACCTAATTGGACAGATATATTTTAACATTGCCCACCATCAAATTCAAAGTAGGGAGTTCTTTCAAAGTTTATGACAGTACCACCTTTTGAATCTTAATCCAAGCTTGCGCCTCTTTCTGCCTACATTCGGCATTGATGCGCATGATTGCATCCCGGAAAAATATTCTCTGGGTATCACTCATCTTATAAGGGGTAGCCGATTCTATCAGATTTCTTCCGTCTTTAAATATATCTGTAATAAAGGGTGTACTCATATCTCAAAGGGTGCTCAACCATCTATCCGAATTTTTGAAGATTCCGATAAGTGGTCATTTCAAACTGCAAAGTTAAATTAATTTCTTTAATAATCTGCTCTTCTACGTCAAAATACATCAGAAAATTTCCGAAATAGGCGAAATTAACACTTAAATCCGGATTCTCCTTCATCGTTTCCGTAGCATCCAACAACAACAACCCTTCTACTCTATCCTTCCTGAATTTTTCTTTTGAAGCAATCTCCGTAACCCATAAAAACTTGGGAAACCGCATCACACCAATCAACAGGTCCTTGAATGCACGCTTCAACACCGGATCCGAACTGATATGATTAAGATAAGAATTTGTTGAGACCAAAATAGTCCGAATGACATATTCGGCGGGAACTTCAAGTATCTCTGCCACGATAAGTTCGGAAATCTCCAAAGCCCTTGGAGCATCCATATATATCTTTTTGTGAAGAGGAACTATAATACTGTCAATAATTGGAAAAATCGATCTATCATTCGGATTCGGATTATTAAAGCTCCCGATTGAATATGGAGATGAATTGTCATCGTTAAATACAAATCTTCTCTCAAGATCTCCCCAATGGTAATAACCGCTGTCATCCACCTCTATATCATAGCTGATATATGTAGCCTTGATTTTGTCAACTTCACTTCGCAATTTATGCTCCTCCCCGACACAGACCACAGCATGATAAAACCCATTCTCTTCATCCATAATACTCGTGATGAAAGGAATGCCGCTTTCCACATAGCACGAGAAGATACGATAGAAACTCATATCCGGTCTGTCATATTGAGAAGCCTGAGAGTTAGAGTAGATCATACAACCAAATCCACGGGCCTTCAATACACTTGATATAAAAGTTATATCAAGCCCGGAAGAAGGCACATCCCTCTCATACTTGTTCCTTTCAATACATTTATGTATAATGGAGGGGAGAATAGGAATATAATCAACATACTTACACCCATAATACTCCATTATTGTCCATATTGAAGTCTCGGCACAAGTCATGTATTGTCTGTCCTGACTGGAATGTGGGAATCCTAGAGCATGAATCTTATATCCCAAGGCCGAAGTCCGGATTGAAACGGTAGATATTTGGATTTCTGTTTCAAGTCTCAAGGCAACCGGATTAACAACACTTCTGCCGATTGTCCCGGGACTGATTGGGCGAATTACGACGAAACCCAAATAATTCTTCTTCAATTTATCGCAGAAATCTTTATCCTCATACATGCCCTGAAAATCCATCTCATCGGAGAAGAGAAGGAGACGGATACAGTACATTCCATATATCTTCAATTTAGTAGTAAGGAAGTGAGAATATAGATTACGATAGACCTTATCAATGTAAGAAGTTTCCACATACACCAAGAGATTCTCCTTGAATCCGGCGAAATAGTCCTTGATATTAAGAACCATCTCATTCCTCATTCCGGCATCCGCAAAACCCTCTCTGAAAGAATTAAGAATGGCCTCTACCACCTTGTTATTGTCGTCAAGTATATCTCGGACATACAGTAACATTATCTCTCCCTGCTTACCCCTTTTTAGAATTGTTTCTTTTCACCGCTAACGGTTTACGAGGCCCTGTACCCATCAAAGGTTTGGAAGCGTCCAGAATCCTACAGGCCCTCTTGAGAACCTTACTATTATTTGATGACTTTCCAGAGGCTCTTCCTGAGTTCAGACTTTTAGCCATTACTTACGAATTTATGAATTTTGAAATAAGAATTTTGCAATCAGCACATAGGCCCATATAGTAAGTACAATCTTACCAACCCATAATATCCACGGAAACAAATTTATCCATTCAGGATCTTTTACTTTTTCCGCATCAGGATTATCATCCTCCACATTTTTATTATGTTTTGTCAAATATATAATGTACCATATACCTGTCGATATAAAGTATTGAAACAAATCAATAGCAACTGCCAGACATAACAGAAGAAGAGCAGTCATCAAACCTGAAGGAATATTGAATGCCACATCTTGACATTGAGCGACAAGACCTACATCATTGGAACAACAAGTTTCTGCCGATGAAACGACATCCGCCCCTCTATTAAAAATCCAGACAATACCGATTCCGGCAAAAGTAAGTTGTCTGACAATATCACTGGCTTTACCAGACAATCCCTCGTAAGCTTCCTTTACTTCCTTTAATGTTAACATCTTCCTTCAAATATTATTAATCAAAATAAACTAAAGAACTGAGTAAGCCTATATTTCAGTCTGTTACGGGCCGACGGAAATTAATTTTATAACGTCGGGCGCAGTAAACAGATTCCCGCATTTGATCCTGCAATCCCAAACAATATCAAATCTATCATCACTCTACGGTGACGGATTTGGCGAGGTTGCGGGGCATATCCACGTTGCAGCCTTTGTTGATGGCGATGTGATAGGCCAAGAGCTGAAGCGGTATCGAGGTGATGATCGGGGAGAGACAATCGGGCACACGGGGCACCTCTATCACAAAGTCGGCTATCTGCGAGATAACCTTATCACCCTTGCTGACAATAGCCAATACTCGTCCTCCACGTGCCTTGACCTGCTGCACATTACTCAGTATCTTGTCGTAAAGGTCATCCTCAGGAGCTATTATCACACTCGGCATACGCTCGTCGATCAGCGCGATCGGGCCGTGCTTCATCTCGGCAGCCGGATATCCCTCGGCATGGATGTAGCTTATCTCCTTAAGCTTCAACGCACCCTCAAGGGCAGCCGGATAGTTGTATCCACGACCCAGATAGAGGAAATTGTGGGCATAGGTGAAAGGTTTGGAGAGCTCCTCTACCCTCTCGTTCAATTTGAGTGTCTCCTTTATGATCTCCGGCAACTCGCCGATGGCCTGCGCTATCTCCGAGACCCTCTCCTCCGATATAGTTCCGCGCAACTGACCCACCGCGAGGGCGAGCATGGCAAGTACAGTCACCTGACCGGTGAACGCCTTCGTCGACGCGACCCCGATCTCGGGTCCCACATGGATATATGTCCCTGTATCAGCCTCGCGGGAGATGGACGAACCGATCACGTTGCAGATGCCGTAGACGAACGCACCCTCCTCATGGGCCTTCTTGATGGCGGCGAGGGTATCGGCCGTCTCTCCGCTCTGCGATATGGCTATCACGATATCATC
>JAAUYS010000015.1 GCA_014804995.1 Clostridia bacterium | reverse complement strand
TCAAGTATCGGTGACAGCTCGTGTGCTTCAGCTCCTCGCTGGAAGAGATCGTTGAACTCAGCAACTTCATCTTCCTCTGTAAATACGCCTGCATCAAGAATCGCTGCACGAAGGTCGTGGAGGACATTGATATTGGTAGGTTCTGAGAGGGAGGTGCAGGTGAAGAACGGGTCAAACGCATTCTTCATATCTTCTATCTTGTTATGGAAGTCGAGAACAGCGAGGTCATCGGTAGTCTTACCTAATTTGGGAGAAATACGGTTTAGGCGAGAAAGAGCCTGAACAGCAAGAACTCCATCAAGTGGTTTATCAATATACATTGCACATAGTTTCTCCTGGTCAAAGCCGGTCAGATACTTATTGGCGACAACGAGTATCTGGTATTCATTGGTGTCAAGTTTATCCGGAGTCTGAGTATCAGGAAAACCATTCATGCCTGATTCTGTATAGGCTATGCCGTCAACAGTCTTTTCGCCCGAAAAAGCTATAATCGCCTTGTATGGTAATCTCTGAGCCTCGATAATTTCGCTGATAGCCTTATAGTAACGGATTGCGCACTCAATGTCGCGTGTGACTACCATAGCCTTAGCCTGACCTTTCAGACGACGGGCACGGAATATCTTGGCATCAAAGTGATTGATAATAACGTCAGATTTCTCACGGATCGTCTGTGGTTCGCGCTCAACTTTCCTACGCAGTCTTTTCTGAGCCTTTGTCTCGTCATATTCCGGATTATCTTCGATAGACTTGGCAAGCTCATAATAACTTGTATAGGTAGTGTAGTTAGAAAGCACATCAAGGATAAAGCCTTCTTCAATAGCCTGTTTCATCGAATAGAGATGGAACGGGTCATAACCACCGTTGGCATTCTCAATACCGAAACGTTCAAGGGTGTTGGGTTTCGGAGTTGCCGTAAACGCAAAATATGAGGTATTCGGACTCATTTTTCGCTCTGCAATAAGTTTCTCTATGATAGAATCGGTATCCTCGGTCTCAGCATCCCTGTCGCGATATGTAGTAGCGTTCAGCTTGTCGGCGGCGATACCACTCTGACTGCTGTGAGCCTCGTCTATGATAACTGCAAAGTTCCGGTTGCTCATATCAGCGATGGTGCCACAGATATAAGGGAACTTCTGAATCGTCGTAATGATAATTCGTTTACCTCCCTCGATGGCTTTACGCAACTGCTCACTGTTGTCGGCATGGGCTATAATCTTGTCGCTTTTGGCAAAAGCCCATACGTTGTAGAAAATCTGACTGTCGAGCACCCGGCGATCAGTTACAATAATCACTGATTGGAAAAGCTGCTTGTCAAGACCTTCCGCGCGGTTGGCATCCATAGTCTTCGGACAGGCTTTGATAAGGTCAAAAGCCAGCCATGTGATTGAGTTGGACTTGCCTGAGCCGGCAGAGTGCTGAATGAGATACTTTCCGCCCACTCCTTTTGTAGTTACATCCTCGCTCAATCGGTTTACCACGTCAAGCTGATGGTAACGTGGAAAGATTAATCCTTTTGCATTCTTCAGCAGATGGGGTACTTTCTTATGCTTCTTTGCTTCGCCATAATCCACGAGGGCAAAGTTTTGGATAATGTCGGCAAGAGTGTCGGGAGTCAGAATCTTCTCCCAGAAATATGCGGTCTTATGTCCGTTGGGGTTGATAGGATTTCCTGCACCCTGACCATTGGGAAGCCCCTTATTGAATGGCATGAAGAAAGTATTCTTTCCCTCCAGTCGGGTGGTGAAAAACACTTCATCTTTGTCAAGAGTGAAATGGGCGAGACAACGGGCAAATTTCAGCAATGTATCGCGTGGATCTCTATCTTCACGATATTGCTTTTGTCCGTCATATCGAGCGGTCTGATGCGTAGCCGGATTTTTAAGCTCGATAGTAAACAGCGGCAAGCCGTTAATGAAGATTACCATGTCGATCTCATTACCGGGATGGAACTTGCTGTATTTCTGCTGTCGGGTCACCGACCACTCATTGGCTTCAAAATCCTGATGGCTCTGCTGGCTATCGCTTGGAGAAGGTTTCGAGTAATATAGTGTCAGCTCGATATTATCGACTTCGAGTTTCTGACGCAGAGTGTCGAGAATACCCTTGTTATTGAGTTTTCGGTCAATCTCTTTCTCAACGGCAGTCTTCAAGTCGCCACGACCGCGCCACTGATCGAGAATGTCCTTTTGCGTTTTGTTTAAGAACGACCACAGACGGGTGGTATTGATAGCCTTGTCACGGTCCATCTCCTCAGATTCTCCCGGGAGGAAACCATTGTATTCTCCGTATGGTACAAGCGGCTCTGCTGCTTCACTGTCAATAGACGCCCGACGGTCTTCAAGTGTTGTACCCGTGAGTCGGCGCTCAATAAGGCGTTCCAACTCTACTTCAAGCATAGATGTCTGTGTCATATAACTTTTACCTTTCCCGTTACCGTTTCGTTGATAATAATATTCTTCCGCTCACGTAGCAAGTCAATTATTGATTGACATTGGTCAATCGCTTCAGAAATGGCCTTAGTCTGATTGACAATATGATTTCTTATTGATAATTGCTCATCAATGGGCGGAATAGCACAATAAATTGAATACAAGTCATTTGTATATAATCTCGATAAACCAGAACCAACTCCTGTAATAAGTTTCTTAAATTCATTGATGCAATTAGGCGTCTTGAAGACATATTCTAAAAATTTTAGATCTGCTTTCCCGGTAGTATTATAAACAGCATAATCCGGACTTACAAGTCCCTCATATTCGGAAACATTAAATACTCCAAGATGTGCTTTAAGCTTATTAAATACTAAGTCGCCCTTTGATACAAGTTTTGCATCAACATAGGAGGCTGCAAGGTTAGGTATCACACCCATCATTTTTGTGGGGATGAGTCCCTTTCGTTGACTCATTGATAGAGGCTCTTCTGCTCCTGTTTTAGACCTGACCTTTTTCTCATTAAGAAGGTACTTGATTCGTATAACTTCCCAATGTGCAGGAATATCACCATGCCAGTCGATGCCGGAGCCTTTGAGGGGTGCATTGGGATTTATGCCACGAGTAACGGCATGGGTTATGATAATCTTGCGACGCTCTTCAAGCGAAGCAATAATGCGTTCCTTGGCAGCAATAGCCTTGTCTATATCGGCAGTCACCTTATCAAGATACGCAACAATAGCCTCCTGCTCATCTTTTGGAGGAATCGATGTGTAGAATGGTAAGAAGTATTGCGGATATAGACGTAAGCGACTATCCACTATTCCTTTCGAGCGAGTCTTAAAAGCATCTTGATATGCTTTCGTTCTCCACAGATAATGGTAATAAGCTTTACATACATCATTTTTGAAATTGAATATAGCATACGCAGGGCTTATAACACCTTCATAATCGGAAACGCCATAACTTCCATTCCACGCTAGCATTATGTTCATTACAAATTGCCCTTTATGGACTACATTATACCCCACCAATGATTCTGGTGCTGATATAGCCGAGTCTTCATTACCGTTGCGGATGTTTACACCCTTATATTGGGAGAGGGTTAAAAGCGTTGCATTTTCATCTTCGTTCAATTCTTTTGATTGAGAAAGAAAGGAACGAATAGGCTTAACGTCCCAATGGCTCGGTATTTTTCCAATCCAAGGGATACCACTATCCTTATATTCACTATATTCCGCCATATCAGTCAATATTAAGGAGTGATTGAAGGAGTTCGTGGCTCTCGCGTTCCAAAGCAACAAGTTCTTCGTGATTCTCGGTAAGTGTACGCAACGGGACAGGGCGATAGAAATACTTATTGAATGATATTTCACAGCCAATAACGGTTTTGGGCAGGTCAATCCAAGCGTCTGAGACGTATGGCTCAACCTCCCGCTTGAAGTATGCGAGAATTTTCTCACTGACTGGCACATCCTCCTTGTCGGAAAGTGAAGTGTCACTCTCGTAATGAACGTATAATCCTTTACCTGAAGGATAGTAGCCGTAGTATGGCAACTGGTCCTCTGACACCTCGTAGGTATTGAGTAATGTCTCAATATCCTTGCTCTTAAGCTTGACAATCTTATCTACCACCGGTGTCGCCTCAGGGTCGGTTTCGCTCATAGCGCGTGCAATAGTTTTGAGGTCAGCCTTACTGAGTTTCAGGCTAAGCTTATCGCAAGCCGATTCCAGTCGCTCAGTAAACAGAGCATAATCCATGAAGGTTTCAGAGCCGATTTCAATGCACAGCTTCTCGGCAGCATCGGCAAGAGTCCGGCGGTCTTGCCATTTATTCGGGTCGATAAGTTCCCTAAGTTTCTTCTCTGTAATCTTGATGTCGTTTGATTGAAAATACTCTCTTATCTCCATAACATTTTCTGCAAGACCCTCGAAAACACGCTGTCCATAACTGTCGTAGAGCCAAGCGGATATTTCACGATTCCCTTTGTCATAAAGCAGTTCCTCAGCTTTTCTGAAATCCATCTGACTGTGGAGACGGAGGGGACGTAAAACGCTTACGCCGTAGAAACGAAAATCATCATTGTCGAATATCTTTGACGATACGGGAAAATCCTTAGTTGCCTCACGCTCCGCGAAGTCTTTGTAAACCTGCATGATGAATCCACGCATCTTGGGTGAAATCTCGCAGTTGCGGTTGCCCTGATTCTTGCGAAGAGGTTCAGAGGCTTGCGATGCGTCGATGAGCTGCACTTTGCCTCTGCGTTCCTCCCTCTTATAGTTGGTAAGGACCCAGCAATAGGTAGATATTCCAGTGTTATAGAAGATATTGTTGGGTAACTGGATAATAGCCTCGACCATATCATTCTCAACGAGGAATCGGCGGATGTTACTCTCGCCACTTCCTGCATCGCCGGTAAAGAGAGATGAACCGTTATGAATCGATGCTGCACGGCTACCCTGTGGTTGCAACTGAAGCGACTTCATCTTGTCAACAAGCTCCATCATAAAGAGCATCTGACCGTCACTGACACGCGGAACTGAGGGTAGATTGACAACATCACCTACCAGATTGGGCAAAGCAACATAGAATCGTTCGTCAGTGAGAGTCTTGTCGTCAAACATCTTTTTCTTATCCTCGCTCCATGACTTTCCGTAAGGTGGATTGGTAAGCATAAAGCCGAACTGCTTACCGATTCGAGTATCATCGGGAACTAGAGTGTTGTCAAGATGGATGCCGTTAGGGTCAACACCTTTGATGATAAGGTCAGACTTACAGATAGCGAATGTCTCGGGATTGACCTCGTTACCGTTAAGACGGATAGCCGTGGGGTCAACGCCATTTTTAACGAGGTATTCAAAGCCCTCGGTAAGCATACCGCCCGAACCGCAGGCAGGATCATAGATTGTGACAATCTTAGGGAGGTCGTGAATTATGGGCGAGAAAACAAGGTCGCAGAGCAGGGCAATAACATCACGGGGGGTGAAGTGTTCGCCGGCTTCCTCATTGTTCTCTTCATTGAAACGACGAAGGAGTTCCTCAAACACTTGTCCCATGCCAATATTGGTAAGAGCAGGGATTGTCAGGCCATCAGGGTCACGCTGGGGTTTATCAGTGAGATTTAGATACGGATCGGTTACACGTTCAATAATTGCGAGTAGTCGGTCACGGTCGGTCAGTTTCTTGGCTTTGTTGTAGAAGTCAAAGCTCTTCAACACCTCGTGAACGTTGGAGCTGAATCCGTTGAGATTTTCTACGAAGATTGTCAGGCCATCAGGGTCACGCTGGGGTTTATCAGTGAGATTTAGATACGGATCGGTTACACGTTC
>JAAUYS010000014.1 GCA_014804995.1 Clostridia bacterium | reverse complement strand
CGCAATGACGATACCTAAAAGCGTACCGTCCACCGTTCCGCCGTTCGTGCCGGCAACCGGCGTTCCGCCGACGCCTGCGGGGTCGGACGCACTGCTCTTTTCAACGGGAATATCAACGTAGAAAGATATGGGGTTAAAGTTTACGGTATCTTCGGGGGTGAAGGTGTAATACAGCCTGTTCAAGCCCTCAAACAGCACCTCTTCCGTTCTGTCAAGTTTGAAAGTACCCGCCGTATCGTTATCACCGCTTATTAAGAACAGGTTGCCCACCTTAGTGCCTGCAACCGTTTGACCGCCGACCGTGGGCGCTACCGTAGGGTTAATTTTGTTTACGGTAAACGTCGTAGTTATTTCCTGTATTGGCATATAGTTTTCACCTACGGTGAAGTTTACCTTTATTTTATACTTGCCGGCGTCCTTTACGTCATCTTTATCGATTTCGTAACCGTTCTCGTCAAAGTATCTGAAAGTAGCTTCAACGCCATCGGGCAAGTTTCTCACTTCTATCTTCGTGTAAAGGGGCTTGCCGTCGTCGTAGTCTGCGGAAAGTTTTGAGAAGGTTATCCCCTCCCCGTAGGTTGCGCGGGTTATCGTAAGTTTAGCTTCCTTTACGCCCAACGCCTCGTAGTTGAGAATATTGTCCTCTCCCAAGAGGGTAAACGTAGCTTTTACCTTGTACTCGCCTGCGTTTTTGACGTCTGCGGGGTTGGATATAAACTCCTCCGCATTTCCGTTAATTTTGTAATTGTTGTAGGTTACCCTTAAAATTGCTTCGTCATATTTGCCCGTAACGGTTATTGTGTGAGCTTCGCCGTCGTAGGTTACTACCTCGTCAAGCATAGTAAGGTTTAACTTTTTCTTGGCAATTTCAAGCCCGTCTACTTCTCTCGTTATAGTCGTTTCGCCAAAGGTGTAGCTAACGGTTATCTTTTCGTCGCCGAAGTACAGTTTATCCCTTCCGCCCTGATATGCGATTTCATAGCCGTTAGTGCCGAAGTTTATTGTCTTTTGGTCGCCGTTGCTGAAATGCGCAATTACCTTTATGGAATTATTGTCAAAAGTATCAAGGGCTGTATAGCTCTTTTTAATCTGTCTGCCGTCCGCGTGGGTTACGTCTAAATCGGTAAACGTTACGTCCTGATAGACGACGCCTTGCAAAATGTACTCTTTGTCTTCGTAAATTACGGTAATATCGTAAGTTCCGCCCTGTAAAGGTGCGGGAAGAATATCTTCCTCGGAAACCCCGTAGTTCCAGCTGCCTATAACCTCGTAGTTTTCTATCTCGCCGTAATCGGTGCCGTCCGTCTTTACTCCCTTTACGGTTATAAGAGAAATTATGTCTTCCAAATCGGTGGTGGTAAATACATTGGGCTGGGTCGCGCCGTTGTTCCATTCAACCGTAATACGGTCAAGCTCGGGGTCAACTGCGGTAAGCGTTATAGTACCCGTCTGGGTCTTGTAGTGTTCGCTCTCCGTGGGGATAAACTTCCAGGTGTACTCCCTCTCACCGGAGGCGAGGGAAGTGCTTCCCTCAATCCAGCTGACGCTACCTTCTATAACGTTACCGTCAATGGTCGCAATTGCCCTTATCGAGGGGGTATTTCCGCCGGTGTACAGGGTTGCAGTGCCGTCGTAGCTTATATACTGTATTTCAATATCGGCAGTTGCTTTGTCAATTTCAAATTCAATAATAATTTCTTCGTCAAAATTGCCTATGCCCGTTACCTTTAAGGTTGCGGTGCCTACCAAAACGTTGTTGGTGTAATTTACTGCGTAATCAACGCCCTTTTCAAGCGTTACCTCACCAAAGGTTACGACGGGTTCAGGCTTTACGGCACTGCCCGTATATTCGTAACTTTCCTCAATGCCCGTAACCCTTGCAACCGCGCTTATGCTTGCGCGCTCTATCGTAAAGTGTACGGTTTTACTGCCCGTGTAATTGCCGGTGCCTGTAAGCGTTACGGTAGCCCTGCCAAGGTCTACGTTATCTGCATATTCAACCGTGTAGTCGGAAGTTATCGCAAGTGTTCTTTCACCGAGGGTTAATTCGGGGTTGGGTTTAATTGCAGAACCGGTATAGTCGTAAGAGGTTTCCACCCCCGCAACTTCCGCGTCCGAGATATCCGCGGGCTTTATAGTGTAGGTTACGGTCTGCGTACCGCCGTAATCACCCGCACCCGTCAAAATTATGCTTGCAGTGCCTGCGTTAATATTGTTTAAGTATCTTACGGTGTAATCTCTGCCCTGTACTAATAAAATTGTACCTATTTTAACGGAAGAGATTTCCGCATTCTTTGCAGTGCCGTCGTAGGTTAAAGGGGTCTGCGCAAGGGTAACGGTTGCGTCCGTCAAGTCGGCGGTTCTTATGGTGAAGTGCGCCGTCTTGGTGCCTGCGTAGTTACCAACGCCCAAAAGCATAATGCTTGCCTCGCCTACGTTTATGTTGTTTGCGTAGGCAAACTCAAAGTCCACACCCTCAACAAGGGTTTTATCTCCGTCAGTAACTTCGGGCGTGGGCGTCTTTTCAGCGCCGTTGAATATGTAAGTTTCAATACTGCTTATTGAGGCGTTTACAATGTTTCTTTCGCTTATCGTAAACTCTATTACCTTTTCGCCCTCGTAATTGCCTTTACCCGTTATGGTAGCGCGGGCAGAGCCTGCGTTTATATTATTGGCGTATTCAACGGTGTAGTCGGTGTTCAGGGTCATCGTGCGCGTGCCGTCCTTTACGGTCAGCGTTGGCGTCTTTGCCGTACCCGTGTAAACCTGCGGGTTTACATCGTTTACGGTAACTGAGGAAACGTCCTTGGCTTTTATTTCGAACGTCTTAGTAACCGTACCCGTATAGTTGCCTATACCGGAATAGGTAATCGTGGCAGTACCTGCGTTTAAGTTGTTGGTACAAGAATAGGTAAAGTCAGTACCCGCCGTAAGCGTTTTACTTAGGGCGCTATCCGTAACGGTAACGCCGGGCGTTTTGGAAGTTCCGTCATAGAACACGGGGTCAACTTCCCCTATCATTGCGGAAGTCAACGCCTTACCGCCTATTTTAAAGGTTGTTGAAGCAGAACCTTGATATTTCCCTGTACCCGTTACGGTTACGGTTGCAGTGCCTGCGGACAAATTATTTGAGTAAGAATAAGTAAAGTCAGTATTGTTTACAAGATTAGCCTCACGGTAAACGTTCTTAAACGTAATTGACGGTGTAGGGGTTTTTAACGTATTGTTATAAGTCTGCGTACCTATCGTACCAAAATTTACCGTTTGAGCCGACAGAGTTGCTTTGGGTATTATCATTCTTAAATATTTATCGGAAGTAGTGCCGTCCTCCCAAACACAGCCGGAGTTTAACTTGCAAGTTACAGTATATGTACCGGGAGGAATGATATCACCATTCTCGGACTGTACCGCAAACATTCCTCCGACTGTCAGCATACCGGTCACGCTAAGACGAGACGAGTTACTTGTTACCGTGCAGTAACTATCATTAGGTCTAGGAGACACAGAAAGCATATAACTAGAAGTCCCGTTATCACCGTATGCTTTTTTTGCGGTAGCCTCGTTTGTACCGTTAAAGGTAAACTCAGAGGCATAGCTACTATCAGTAATAAAAGCCGGTATGGATACCGTCGTAGTTGCCGTGGTTTTTACCTCCAAGTCGGGGGCGGTAATTTCGGCAATGTTTTCCGCCTTGTTTTCACCGCTTGTAAGCAGTACAAAACTTGCTAAAACGGCACATATTACGCAGGCAATTAAAATTACAAGCGTAATTATCTTTGCTTTTCCTTTACTTAATAATTTCATAAAATTCCTCCTTTGGATAAGAGTTTTTATAATCGTTGTAAAAACCGTGTCATTCCGGACGTTCCCTTGTCATTCTGAACGAAGTGAAGAATCCCCTTGGAAATGCGGTAAATAAATACGAGATTCTTCGGCAAGCCTCAGAATGACAATGGGTGGTGCTTCCCCTCATCCGTCTTGCCCTCGTAAACTGCGGGCAAGACACCTTCCCCCGCGGGGAAGGCTTGAATGTTGTCTTTCCCAGCGGGGAAGGCTTGAATGGGGTAAATATCCGCGGTTCGGGGCGGAAGGTAAAGCATATTCAGCGCCGAATAAGCGCTAAAAACACTCACAAAAAAGTACACCTATTATAGTAATAGGTGTACTTTTTTGTGAAAAAAATGGCAATTTTTACTGTTTTTGCATATGGTTAAAATGACAAAATTTTAATTAAACCCCGTAATATGCTTGACTTTTAGTTTTTTTAGTGATACTATTCAATCGTAAAAAGGACATCTAATACTATATTAGATGTCCTTTTTTTATTGCAAAATTTAACCGTTACAGTTTGCGTTTAAAGGGCAAAAAATGCCCGTTAACCCCTATATATGCCTTAAATACGCTATTTTTAAAGCATTTTGCCTATTCTGTTCATCATTTCTTTTTTATGGTCCATAAATGAATGAACGTATTTATTTAGCGTAACGTTGGCGTTTTTATGACCCATAATTTCAGAAAGGGTTTTAACGTCCATACCACATTCTATTGCGCGCGTTGCAAAAGTATGCCTTAGGGCGTGGAAGCCTTTATGCGGTATGTTCAGCCGTTTTAAGCACAGTTCAAAGCTCCTTTGATATGCCCTGATTGCTATGGGTACGTTTTTTGTGGACTCTATTACGTATTTGGACTTGCTATTCTTCTTTTGCAGTTTAAGGTAAGGCAAAAGCTGTTTGGGCAGAGGAATTATGCGCTTTGAGGACGGGGTTTTGGGGAGTTCAGTTATGCGGATAAACTTTCCGTCAGCACACATCCCGTCGTGGCAACTTTTGTTGACGGAGATTGTGCCTTTTACAAAATCAACGTCCTCCCATTCAAGCGCTAAAATTTCGCCAAGGCGCATACCCGTGTACAGACTTAGCACGATGCCGAAAAGTCTCGGCTTGGGGTTGGATAATATTTCGTGTTCGATTTTTTTCTGTTCTTTGACGGTAAAGCAGTTTACAGAACCGTCCTTTACCCTGGGACGGCGTATTTTACCTGCGTTGTACTCCGTAACCTGCCCCACTGCGTAGGCAGAGCGTAAAGAGTTCTGCACGACGGTTACAATGCAATTTACGGTGTTAGCGGAAAGCCCGCCACCGGTCTTTAAATTGCCGGAGCTTAAAAGTTGAATTGTAAAGTGTTGTAGCACGAGAGGGGTCAGACCGTCTAAATCATAGCCCCCCAAGTCGGCAAGGATATGCTTTTGGACGATGTCCGCATACCTTGCGTAGGTCTTCTGCTTCGAAACGGGTTTGACGTAGTTTTCAAGCCATTCCGATAACCATTGGTTGTACTTCATAAATTTTGCCTCCTATAAAATTATTGAAATAATGTGGTTACGAAAAACCGCATCATTTTAAAAATTTTTACATAGGGCAAAATTTCTCATAAAAAAATCGTAAAACAAGGCAGTAATCAATTAAGTTTGCTTTTGTAAGAATATTTTTACGGCACTTAAAATGCGCCGTTTTTTTATTTGCAGCAACAGCTAAGCGTACCGCCGTATTCGGGCGGTTTGAGTGGCTTTTAAACGGTTTTTTATGTGAAAAGTACAATATATGTTGGGGGCAATCAAAAAAAAGTCCGACGCTTTACGGCGCCGGACTTTGCGTTAATTTGATTTGTAAACGAACGTCAACAATTCGACGCATTTATCAATGCCCAGCTTACCGCTGTCAAGGGCTATGTGATAGTTGGAGGCTATGCCCCACTCCGTTTCAGTATAGTTTTTGTAGTAGGCAGAACGCCGTTTGTCCTTGTCTTTTAAGCGCTTTTCAGGCTTTTCCGGCTTCTCTCCGTACAGGTTTACTATGCGTTCTGCACGGAACTTGTCGTCGGCGTGGATAAACACGTTTAATACGTCTTGCCTATTCTTTAATATATAATCGGCACATCTGCCGACGATAACGCAAGGGGCTTCGGCAAGTTCTAAAATGATTTTTCTCTGTTCTACCCAGATTTTGTCCTGATTGGTCATACCGTCAAATCTGGACGGGGTGCCGAATGCCCTTCCAAGCCAAGTTCTATGGTCTGCGTACTCCCCGTGGCTTTCTATATATTCCTTGGCAAAACCGCTGCTATCGGCGACTTTTTCAAGAATTTCTTTATCAAAACAAGGTATGTTAAGTTTTTGTGCAAGTTCTTTGCCGATGGTTCTTCCTCCGCTGCCGAACTGCCTTGAAATAGTTATTACTTTAAACATATTCCCTCCCATTTATATTAAAATTTTACAATAAAATTGAAAAAGTGTCAATAGCGGTTTTGTCATAAAATAGCAAAAAATTTTGCAAAAAAGGCGAATATTAGCCCTATACCGTGGCAAAATATTTGTACACGGAGGAAAGATATGCAATTTGACAAAACCAAGACTTATACAAACTTAGCAAGAAGTTTTGCAGGCGAAAGCCAGGCGGGTATGAGATACCAGCTTATAGCGCGTGAGGCTATGGCGCAGGGATATATTACCCTTGCCGATACGATAAAAGTTCTTGCTAAGAACGAAACGGAACACGCAAGAAGATTCTTTGAAGAGCTTAACAAGCGTGGCGAGTACCTTGAAAATATTGACCTGAATGCGGGCTACCCCTTTCACGGCGGAGATATTGAACAAGGGCTTAAAAACGCTATGATTGACGAACGCAAGGAACACGAGATAATTTACCCTGCCTTCCAGAAAGATGCAGAGGAAGAAGGTTTTAAAGATATTGCTAACCTCTTCAAGCTTGTTGCACAAGTAGAAGTTAGGCACGAAATGGTTTTCAAATACCTGTACGAAGCCTTTAAAAAAGGCGTTCTTTACAGCAACGAATCGCCTATACTTTACGTGTGCAGTGAGTGCGGTTATATGCATACTGCAACTAAGGCTTGGAACGTATGTCCGCTTTGCCAGTCAAGTCAGGGTTACGTTGAGTTGCACGTTCCGTTTGAAAAGGAGAAATTATGAGAAAAACCAACGAAAACAACAAGACTAATTCTACTAAAAGCAGCAAGACTAGCGAAACTAAGAGCGTAAAGAACTGCGGTGGTAAGAGCTGTGGCAAAAACACGAAAAACTGCAAGTAAGTTTAAAGACTGTTTTGACCCGAACGGCAGTTATACAGGCTCGCCCATGGACGGCGGAAAGCCCGTACAAGACGTGGACGATTTGTAAAAAGAGAGGCTTGGCGAAACACTTCGCCAAGCCTCTTTATTGCTTGTTTTTAACGGTAGACCCCCATATATGCCTTAAATAACGGAGTTTTACAGTATTGCGTCAATAAATTCTTCGGGGTTGAAAAGCTCTAAATCCTCTATCTTTTCGCCTACCCCTGCGAACACTACGGGGATTTGTAATTCACTGCATAAAGATATTACGAAACCGCCCTTTGCGGAGCTGTCAAGCTTAGTTAAAACTATGCCGTCAAGCTCAACCGCCTCGTCGAAAATTTCCGCTTGTGAGATAGCGTTATTGCCGGTAGTTGCGTCCAATATTAAAAGCTTATAAAAGTTTGCGTTGGGGCATTCCCTCGTTACCACGCGGGACATCTTTTTAAGCTCTTCCATTAAGTGCGCCTTGACGTGAAGCCTGCCCGCCGTGTCGATTATTACAACGTCCGTCCCCTTAGCCTTTGCCGATGTCAACGCGTCAAATACAACCGCCGAGGGGTCGCTGCCTTCCTCGTGCTTGACTATTCTTACCTTGGCGCGCTCCGCCCAGACGGTAAGCTGGTCTGCCGCCGCGGCACGGAACGTGTCTGCAGCCGCTACCGTTACGCTTTTACCCTTGGATAGAAAGTAATTTGCAAGCTTACCTACGGTTGTGGTTTTACCAACCCCGTTAACACCCACGAGCATTATTACTGCGGGGTATTTAATTTCAGGAAGCTCGGCTTCGGTCAACTTTTCTTCAAGAACGTCCTTTAAAAGGTCGGTTACGAATTCTTTGTCCTTTATCTTGTCGTGCTTGGCTTCGGCGCGGATTTCGTCAACGATTT
>JAAUYS010000013.1 GCA_014804995.1 Clostridia bacterium | reverse complement strand
ATTGTTTTTCAACCTTTCAAGCGTCTTCTTATTGATCTTCAGACATGATGCTGGACCAATAGCTTGCTTGACATCTTCAGCAGCCTCTGGTTTAATGAAGAGCCATTTGACATCATTATGCTTCTTGCTGAGATCTTCCAGTACAGCCATGAGTTCCTGCTCGTTAAGAGCCTTCTTCTCATCTCCATCCTCCAAGAAGAACCCATCAAGGTTGTCGGAGAGTGTCCACCCATTTTCCAGCAGCCAGTCAATGTCATCAGTTGTATTGAATGAGAATCCAAGATCGAATGCTTCTTGAACACCTTCACCTTTGAGTTCGATAGGGATATTGGTGCCCACATATGTGAGAACGATCTTGTTGTCGATAGCCGCTGGCTCATCGAACTTCTCAAGTGCAGAGAGTAATTTTTTCAGGTGGAGAAATCCGAGAGTTTTTTTGACGACGTCAACGACGCCTTTCTTGAACTTATCCCACCCGGACTTAAAATTTCCGCCCTTCTTACCCTCATCTTTCTTCTCATCATCACCGTCTTCGAAGATGGGATCAAAGTCAGAGTCGAATTCAAGACTCTCCATCTTGACACCGATCTTCTTTCCGTACTTCTCGAGACCACCTTTCTTGAGCATCCTGTCTAGGAACCCGAAGAGAAGTCTATTGTGAGATATGAGATTCTGATCCATGATCTTACCGAAGGATGCTTTATTCTTACCCTTCATGTATCCCTCAATGATCTTCATACTCTTTTTAGCTTTTTCAGGATGCTTCTTTAGTACGCGAAGGGCGTTCTTGACATGAGGTTTATCCTGATCACCAGTACCGAAGTTCCTACCAGCATTGATTCCAGCGCGGTTACATGCATTTAGGAATTCGACTGTCCTCTTGTCATTGGTGAGGACAAATGGCTGTCTGGCCCTTGCCAGACGGTTGAGGTAATCTCTGGGACCACCAGCTCGATCCATGCGAAGTATGAAGTCAAATACAGTTCCAGTATGATGTTTTGGAGCCATATCCTCTTTGAAGTCGTCTTTGCGACGATATTGTTTGATGAACTTGGCTATCTTCGGGAAGAGGGATTTATCATTCTTCGCTCTATGGGCGACAGTTGTTGTACGGTGCATTTCCCCAGCCATGTCACCATAGCTTTGTCCGACAATGATACCAATCTTCTTACAATCATTGATGAACTTTTTACACTCCGCATCACTTGCGCCTTCGCAGAGATATTGAATCTCCTCGACGTATTCCATGATTACTTGCTCGGAGATGTACTCAACATCCTCTTCGAAGATGTCAAGGCTGACATCAAAGTCATCAGAGTATGCTTCCACCTTGATGTCATCAAGAGCACTACCCTTGCATTTCATCTGAGGAGATACATGGACAGCAAAGATCTCACTACCCTTTATATTGGAAGAGAATGTGAGAATGATGTTCCCATACAGAGCAAAGGTGAAGTACCGAGGCTTGATCTTGAAGCGACGAATGATAGCACTCGGCTTCTCAGTCTTCTTGACTCCCTTGACATGATCGCTTACATACTTGACAATCGCTTTGCCAATACCGATAGTATCCTTCTCAAACTTCGCCTTGTTGACGTTGTACTGGTGAATGGATGTCGGTACCTGAGCATATAGCTTTAGTACATTTTCTTTATCTTTCTCCTTAGCGAGAGATGTGGAGAATGACATCTTCACCCCATCGATTACGATGATGATGTTCGGCTCAGGATCTTTGATATCACCAAGCTTGTTCAGATCTTGTTTGAAGAGAGAGTAGAATGCCCGGCATTCACCCTTCCATTCTTTGGTATCACGGATACCGGCTTCAAAGATTGCCACACTCTCTTCAATCTCAGCGTCACGCTTTTTGGCGCTTGCTCGTTTGTACTGAGAGTGGTCATCTTTGCGTGATGAATGATCGTCTCGTACAGAGTGATCGTCTCTGCTACTACTCGTACGGTTGCTGTATGAGGAGGATGAATCTTCACGATTGCTATACTTGACTGATCGATCGTCACTTCGCATATTGGAATGGAGCGATTTGTCAGATCGCTTTGATTGTCGTGCATCGATTGCATGACTGTCCCGATCATGGCTATCTCTGTCATGACTATCACGGTTGTGACTGTCCTTGTTGTGAGAATTGGAGATCTTGTTGTTGGAGTTGGTGTAGTTGTAGTAGTAGTAATTGTTGACATTACCGCTAGGAGCTGGAGGAGTCACATCTTTCGGTTTTACATCCTCCAAATCATTTACACCAACCGCATCATCCTCGACATCATCAGTCTTGTCATCGATGTCATCGAGGTCATCATCAGTGGATGTTCGCTTGAAATCATCGAGATGCTTCTTTGGTTCCTCTTCCTCTTCTTCCTCCTTCTCATCTTTTTTCTTTTTGGCAGGAAGCTCACCAAGATCGAGATCATGATCAGCCATGAGATAGTTAGGTGCTTCCCCCGTCTTCTGATGATGAGGATTATCCATCCACTCTTCAGTATAAGCAGCATATTCTTCAAGTACCAACTGGATCTCTAGTACTTTCTCCATGAGAGAAGATCTTTCATCAGTGGGATGAGTGATCTGCTTATACTCGGCGACATCCATGTAGTCACTAATCGCGTTTTGCTCGAATGGACCGAACTCAAGGTAAACGTCTTCGCCACTTTCCCCAAGCATGATGTATTCATCACGTACTTTCTCGACGTTCTCCACTACTTCTTTCACACGACGTTCTGCCGTCTGGAAGTAGAAGTCAGAGACATTCATGTTCTCAGGACTAAGTTGGCGAAGAGATTCATAGCAAAACTGCATGATCTTCTCATCACTCATGTAGCGTTCAAAAATCACGTTACACAATTCATTCAGTGCGTTCTCATTGATCGAATGTGCTTTGATGAGGAGATCTGGGATAGCAACTTCACCGTACTTGTCTAGCATACCAATGACGAGACGGTTGTTCGGTATACCACGCTCATTCACACCGTAATACGTTTCGAGATACTCCACATCATCAAACGTAGTGTTTGTACAAGTATAGTACTCGTACATCTCAATTGAGTCTAGGTAGTCGTCTTCATACTCCTGGACTTTTTGTTTCACGGTCTCCTGTTTAGAGGTATCCTTATTCTTCCCCTGCTTACTCTCGAGGACCTTATCCACCTCTTCAGAGAAGATCTTGTATGCTTCCACAGATAAACCGTATCGTTCAATAAATGACAGACAGGAGTCACACCCGACATTACTGACGAGGATGGATGGAAGATTCCGAAGGAAGTCAACGGGACTTTCCTCCAGAAGAATCTTTACTCCTTCTGCATATATCTTTGCATCTTCAGGTCCACCGAAACGTGCCTTCACGTACAGTGGCTTTAGATTCTTCATCGGATAATTTCACCTACTTTCTTCCGTGCTGGTGCTCACTTATACTTCAGTGAGATCGTAAGGCCTTTGGAAAAGCGCGTATATATTATGGGAGTGGATGAGAGAAAGGAGTTAGATATTGGCTCAAGGAAACTACGATGATTCCTATAAGCTAAAAAAGATAGGAGTGGTCTTTCGAAGATCATTCTTACAGGGAATCATGAAGATACTCACTATGAATAGTGACATGTACCGATCGTTCAAAGCGGTCAAGAACATCAACAAGGTTTTCAGCAATCTCGATATGGATCTCTACAAGAAAGATCCTGAGCTGGAAGCATACATCTGGTGTATCAATTACTACAGCTCAGAATGGTTGAAAGGGGTGATGACACCAGAGCTTATAGCAGAGATGGCAACAAGGAACTCGGGATGTGATTCATTGAGGAGAAACATCATCGAGGAAGCGCTGAATGATTCTGAATTGATCACACCTCAGGAAGCAAAAGAGACTCTCGATATCGTGACGAGATCTCTCCAAGATGGATACATCTATACGATGAAAGATGAGCTCATCCAGAAGCTTGAAGACTTCGATATCACTGATATGTCCTCAGTAGCTAAAGGTAGAGAAGATGTTATCAATGCTGCTAAGGCTATCACTGATGTTTACAATGCCACCAATGTGATCTCTGACAGGAATACCTTCGATACCAATGACTCAGATAGTATCGACCATGGTATCGAGTCGACTATTGAGTCATTGAAAGAATCGACGTCTATCTTCAAGACAGGTATCACTCGCTTAAATACACTCCTATCTCCTGGATACTTAAACGGGAGACTTTATGTGTACGAAGGGCTCCCTGGAAGCGGAAAGAGCGTAATACTTCTGAAGAGTGCTTTAGATATACGTCGGTATAATCGTGACTTCAAGGCGAAGACGAAGGGTATGACTCCGTGTGTGTTGTACATCACTATGGAGAACTCTCTGGATGAGACTATTGAACGTCTTTGGAATATGATGTTCGATGATCCCATCATCCATTACTCTAAGGAAGAAGCAAGAGAGATGCTCAAGAAGGAATTGGGTATCATCAAGCTTGAGGAGAATGGTGAGACAGAGGTGGAAGTCAAAGCATCCGATAGTCTTCTCGATAAGCTCAACATGAGGAAGACAAAGAAGGATGAGATGACGATCCATATTGTCATCAAGTACTTCAAGTACCGAGAGATTTCTACGTCGGATCTCTACACTATTATCCAGGATCTTGAGGATGAGAAACACATGGAAGTGGTAGCACTCATCCTCGACTACATCAAACGTATCGAGCCGAGTATTGTATCTCATGACAGTGTGAAGCTTGAACTAAACAGGATCACCAATGAACTCAAGGCATTGGCCGTATCCAAGAATATCCCAGTGATCACAGCTCACCAGTTGAACAGAGCAGCAGCTGCCACCATTGATGCTGCAGTTAGACAAGGTCAAGGTGATGTCACCAAGCTGGTTGGTCGAGAGAACACTGGGGATGCGTTGATATTCCGGCGCATCTAAAACTCTTCTAATTGCGGGAATATCTCATGTAGACAATCCGCAGCCAAGTACAATGCAAAAAGAAAGGTAGGAGCAACACCTTTCCAACCATATAGGTTTGAGCTGGACTATTTTCTATACCATGTATAGAAGTGTCCTTTTGAGTACACACTCTGTTAGGGATTACTTATAGGCAGTCCCTGGAGTGAAGTTAGGAATCAATCTAAGACCACTGTGGCCGTCTTTTGTGGTGTAGACGACGTGGTCCTGATTCCT
>JAAUYS010000012.1 GCA_014804995.1 Clostridia bacterium | reverse complement strand
CACTTGGCGGAGGGAAGAAGAAGCCTGCGAAGAAGAAACCCGAAGTTAAACCAGAGCAGACGGTCGGCGATCTATTCGGCGGCCTGTTTGACGAAACGACAGACAATGATGAGCAAAAGAAAACTGACGTACAATCTCGCGCCGGCACTGGAGAGCGAGAAGGGGGACACGAACCTCGACAGGATGAACCGGTGGGAACGAGCCAACGGAATGAAGATGGAGGAACTGACGGAAGTGGAATGGCTGGACGTGGTGGAGGTGATACTATGCCTGACACCGGACGAGGCAGTGGAGTATCTGCAATACCTTCAGAACATGCCGTAGGGAGCCCGGCTAAAGCCGGGGGCAGTAAGAGAGACGAGCCGCTGACAAGGCTACCGCAGAAACAGCGGAGAAACCGCAATAACCATGTGATAAAGCGTGGGAGCGAGATAGCCCCGGCGAGTGAGGGCGCACGCATCAGGGCGAACATAGAGGCCATAGAGACGATGAAACGCCTTACCTCGACAGGTGCGGACGCAACAGCGGAAGACATGGCGAAAATGCGAGCCTTCAGCGGATGGGGAGGTCTTGGCAAAGCCTTCAGCGATTATCACATTTCACACCGCCTCCGTCAGCTATTAGGAGATGAAGCCTTTGCGGAGGACGCACAGATGAGCCGCAACTCGGCCTACTTCACGCCGGGCTATGTGGTAGATGCAATGTGGGACGTAGCGAAAGGCCTCGGTTTCCGTGGCGGCAACGTACTTGAAGGCTCGGCCGGAATTGGCAACATAATCGGCCTCATGCCTCCGGAACTCAGCGACCGCAGCGCGATACAGGCCGTAGAGAAGGACGCCACCACCGGCTCCATGCTCGGCCTTCTTTATCCGGATGCAAAAGTGGACGTACAAGGCTTTGAAGAGACCAAGATCCAGAACGGGAGCATCGACCTTGCCATAACCAATGTGCCGTTTGTCCCCGGCCTTCGCGTAAAGGACACCACAGGAGACCATGACCTAAGCAAACGCTTCAAGGACATCCACAACTTCTGCATCGCCAAGAACGTCCGGAAGCTGCGCGACGGAGGCATCGGCATCTTCATCACCACTAAGGGAACGCTCGACAGCGCAGGAGGGCTATACAGCTGGCTCACCAACGAAGGAAACGCCGATATTGTCGGCCTCTTCCGTCTGCATAACGAGACTTTCGGAGGCACAGACGCGACGAGCGACATCATCGTAGTGCGGAAGAGGGTCAACGGCCAGAAGTCGGAACATGCCATCGACGCGAGCACTACGACGGGAGTTAGGCGGGCCACGTATACCGACAAGGAAGGCAATCGAAGCGTGAGATCGCTTAGCTACAACCGCTATTTCGTAGAACATCCTGAACACATGGCCGGAGAGATGAAATTCGGCTTTGAGACCGGCAACACGTACCGGCCCACCTCCGTATCGCTCCACCCGGTGAAGGGGAAGGATCAGGGACGAATGTTGAAGGCATGGGTGAAGGAAATGAGCAACAAGACCTTTGAAGAGCCGGAGACGATAACCGAGCCGACCAACCATAGGGAGGAATATGTACCGACCTATGACAAGGCAGGAGTCGAGGTAAAGACCGGCTCGATGCAGGTTGACTCCAAAGGTAGGATATGCGTCAACTATGACGGTGTACTACGTCCCCTCATGTCTGATTTTGACAAGAAAAACCCGAAGAGCGAGGAAGAGCGTATAGCGCAGTTCAACAAGAATAAGGTCAAGGGACGTACCCGTCCGCAGGTGATAGCCGACTACAACGAGATCAAGAAGGCACTCAATGAGCTTCTCGACTACCAGAAGAATAACGATGGCGACGAAGGACTACAGAAGTATATAGACAACTTAAACAGTGCTTACGACAGGTTTGTCGGATATTACGGACACCTGCACCGGAATCCGTCTATTTCGTTATTGAAAAACGACGTTGATTTTCCTTCCGTACTTGCACTTGAAACGTACAGGGAGGAAGGCATAGACCACACTCCGGTATTCGGTAAGGCCGACATATTCCGCGGGCGCGTCATGGCAAGAATGGAAACACCAAAGCCACAGAGCATCAAGGACGGCGTGATACTCAGTATTCGGCAGGGAGGAACACTGAACACCCGCTACATCGCCGAAGCATTGGGAAAGCCGGAGGATGAAGTGAAGAAGGAAATTATAGCGCAAGGACTGGGATATGAGAACCCGACCACCCACACAATGGAACCGGCTCACCTCTATCTGTCGGGAAATGTCAGGGAGAAGCTGAAAATGGCCGAGAGTAACAACGAGGGCGGGAAATACGATCCGAATATTGCTGCATTGAGGAAGGTGGTGCCACCATCGATACCTGCGCACATGATAGAATTCAGCCTTGGATCTTCGTGGTTAAGTCCGGAGCTATTCAAGGAATATATCAAGGACCGGACCGATACCGACCTCGAATTAGGCTACGGGGCAGGAACATGGGACTATGAGCTGAAAAACAAGTCCATCTCAGAGAAAGACAAGAGTTTTGGCATTGCGAGCGATCTCTGCAACAAGATAATTCCGGGACATGAGCTCATCATGGCCGCCATGACCAATAAGACAATCCGCGTCAGCAGACAGCATGGAGACGAGATACTGACCGACCAGAAGGCTACACAGGCCTGCGCAAGCCGCGTTGACGAGATCCGCGACGACTTCAAGAGCTGGCTCCGGGGAAAGATGCAGCAGAACGAGTCACTCGCCACGGAAATAGAGCGCACCTACAACGACACCTTCAACAACTCCGCACCCATCGAGCTACCAACTGAATACGTTCCTGAGCGTTTCGAGGGAGCAGCCAGTGTTGTCAACGGGCGACCATTGAAACTACGGCCCCATCAGGCCAAGGCCGTAGTGCGCGGCACCATGCAAAGCCTCATGCTTGCACATGAGGTAGGCACCGGCAAGACGTATACCCTCATCACCACCGCAATGGAGATGAGGCGACTCGGCACGGCCAAGAAGCCTATGATAGTAGTACAGAACTCAACTCTGGGACAATTTGTGGCGAGTGCTAAGGCACTTTATCCGGACGCGCGCATCCTGAGTCTTGAAGATAAAGACAGAAATTCACAGGGGCGTAATGACTTCTACGCGAAGATACGCTACAATGACTGGGACATGGTTGTGGTGCCTCAATCTGTATTGGAGATGATAGATGATCATCCGGACCGCAAACGCCGATTCATACAGGAGAGTATCGACGAGAAGATGGAAGTCATGGAGCAGCTTGCAGGAGACCGCGATAACTCCCGGATAGTAGCAGCCATGAAGAAGGAAATAGAGAAGCTGGAGGACGACCTCGCCGCTCTTCCCGGACAGACCGGTGATCCAGCACCGGAGACCGGCAAGAAAAGAAAAAAGAAAGACGAAAAGAAGGAAGCCATAGCCAAGGCAAACGCAAAGGTTAAGGCAGAAGAGCTGCTTGACCGCAAGACAGACAATATGCTTAACTTCGACGATTTAGGCGTTGACGCTATCCTCGTAGACGAGGCTCACGAATACAAGCACCTGGGTTTTGCCACTGCCATGCAGCGAGGTGTGAAAGGCATAGACCCTTCCCCATCTAAGAAATGCCAGGGGCTATTCCTTAAGGTTAAGGCCATTCAGGAAATGTCAGGCGGCAGAAATGTTGTCTTTGCTACCGGCACGCCTATATCTAACACAGCGGCTGAAATCTGGACCTTCATGCGCTATCTTATGCCGAAAGAGGAGATGCAGGCCTACAATATCTACTATTTCGACGATTTCGTAAGGAATTTCGGGAGCATACAGCAGATGCTTGAGTTTGGGCCCAGCGGGAAATACAAGGAAGTGAACCGCTTTGCAGGCTACAACAATCTTCCTGAGATGGGGCGTATCTGGGCTGGCATTACAGACACAGTACTCACGGCAGAAGCCGGAGAGGTAAAGGCGCATATTCCCGCTCTTGAAGGGGAACAGCCTACAGACATATACCTGCCACAAAGCAGTGGACTACGTGCAGTGCTCAAATACGTAAGGAACACGCTCCAGAAATTTGAAGAAATGACTGGACAGGAGAAGAAGGAGAACTCTCACATACCCCTGACGATGTACGGTATAGCAAAAGCGGCTGCCGTTGACGCACGGCTCGTAAGCGCAAGCGCACCTGACGATCCTCACAGTAAGACCAACGAGGCTGTACGACAGACACTCAAAAGTTTGAAAGATACGGAGAGGTATAAAGGAACCATCGCCATCTTCGCCGACAACTACCAGAGAAAAAACCGGGAGACCGGAAAACCAGACTTCAACCTCTTTGAAGATATAAAGAAAAAGCTGATAGCGCAGGGAGTACCAGAGGAACAAATCTGGATAATGAACAGCAGCATGACGGACAAGAAGAAGGAGCAGGTATTCTCGCAGGTAAACCAAGGAGAAATCCGTGTAATCATTGGCACCACTCCCCTATTGGGCGTAGGCGTCAACATTCAGGAAAGACTGCATACACTGATGCACCTCGACGCACCTAATAGACCTATGGACTACTGGCAGCGTATGGGGCGACTGCTGAGACAGGGCAACATGCACAAGGAAATGGGAATCCCGGTGAGGGTTCTCCGCTTCGGTGTGGAAGATTCCCTCGACGTGACAGCATACCAACGCCTGAAAACAAAGGGAGCGATAGCCGACGCTGTAATGAACTCGAAAGCCCTTCTCGCTAACAATCTTGAAAACCGAGTATTAGAGGAAGAGGGTGACGAGTTCGGCGCAATCACGGCCCAGTTATCCGGCTCTGAATACGCCATACTCCAGAATCAGGCCGAAAAGGAGCTTCGCAAACTTCTTGCCAAAGAAGAGAGCCATCGAACGCACCAGACCTATATCCACTACAAGATACCGGAGTATCAGAGGCGCATAGAGTCAGACCGCATGAAAGCGGATGGGTTTCAAAACAACATCGATCTCCTGCAGTCGCTTCCAAAAGAGAAGAGTCTTTCCCTTAACGGACGCGAGCCGAAAGGGAAAGACGGATTGGAGAAAGCCTATCAGAAAGATAACGACTTCCTTAAGGAGCTGGTGGAGCGTGCCCAGATACTTGGAACGGAGAGCGAACACACCGTCAAATTCAACATAGCCGGGAAAATCGAGGGCTACATCACCCGTAGTATTTATCCAGCAATGACGGACACGCACGGCAAGATCTCCATAATAGTGGATACCAAAGTCACCATACCGGGGATCACGACCAAACGCGACCTCCGCTCCCGCTGGCTGAAAGCAGACATCAACGAGATACTTGACTTTCTGACCCCTGAAAGATTTATCCGTCTGAGAGACGAGGCGCTTAACGACATAGCGGAGTGCGAGAAGAGCATCGAAACCCTTCGCAAGGACGAAGGGAAGCCATTCGAAGGCAAGGAGAGGATAGCAGAACTGAAAAGGCTGGTGGAGGAATATACCGAGAAACTACAGGCTGACCTCGAAGCAAAGGAGAAGAAGTACGCCGAAATGGATAAGGAAGTGGCCGACCTCGACGATATCACCTTCACATCCGAAGATGATGAGGAAGAGGAGAATACGACAAAGAACGGAGAAGGCAATAAGTACAGGCTTGTGGAGGAAGGCGAGGAACTCGACTGGCTCGAAAGCCTCGGAGACGATGAACTTGTACACGTCTACCGCAACGTGCAGATATTGCCGGACGGGAGCATGGCGAGTCCTATGGCCGCGTACAACGTAGAGACCGGGGAGATACGGAGACTGTCGCCGGGGAGATGGAACGGCCCGGAGGAGCGTCAGATAATCCTTACGCCGGAGCAGGAGGAGAAACTTGCGGCTCTGAAAAGGGACGGCTACGTCATCAACGACAAAGGGAAGCAGGAGGAATTCTATCAGATTTCGAAAGAGATGCGCTTCTTCAAGACCAAGAAAGAGGGAGTTAAGCTTCAATTCAACCTGACGCGAGCGGGGAGTAAGGACATGTGGGCAGACTACAACCCATACGACCATGCGATCAAGGTGATGCTCAACGACCAGTTCAAGGCGGCGTGGAAGCGACCGAACCTCGTAGTGGTAGAAGCCGTCATGCCCAAATCGGAGATAGAGGGAGGCTACAAGGCCCCGTATGCGGCTCTGCCCACCGGGGAACATAAGTGGAACAACGGACGCAGCCTGTACCTCTCACGATGGAGCAAGATAGTGAGGATAGTGCCTTTCGCTGAAGTGGCGGCCGACATAGACCGCTACTGGAGAGAGAATCCTTCGGCCTACAAGGGGGCGAAGGTGACGGACTATGACCGATTCCAACCGCAGGTGAGGGAGGAACTGGAGAAACTCGGCTACCGATTCGAGGACAAGGGGAAGCGAGGGGAACTGAGCGAGGCCGAACTTCAGAAGGCATATAAGAGCGAGAACGCGACATACATCACCAACGAGGACATAGAGCGCATGAATGCCGAAATGCAGGAGGCATGGCACGAAACGCCAGCGACCGAGCGCGCGCTTGCACCAAATCCGAAGAGCGAAGCGGAAGCGGAAAGACTCGTCATGGCCGACCGAGTGGAGGAACTGGCAGACAAACTGAACACCCCTGTAAGAATCATCACCAATGAGACGGAACTTCAAGCAGTGTCGGAGGACGGCAAGCCGAGATACAGCCGGAGGGAGCGCAGGGCAAAAGGATGGTGGAGCCGCCCGACTGGAGAGGTCGTTGTAGTTTTGCCGAACAACGCAGATGTGGCAGACGTGGAGAATACGGTTGTGCACGAGTTGATCGGGCATAAGGGACTGCGTGCCTTTATCGGTAAGGAGCGTTTCGGAGAATTCCTCAGAGAGGTGTATGACCACGCCACCGTGTCTATACGGAAGAAGATCGATGCCATTACTGACCGGATGGTAAACAACGAGGCGGAACGCCTGTGGGAGCGTAAGCGTAAGGCGCGGGAGCAAGCCGGCGAGGACTATAACTCCACTTACTGGGCTGATGTGGCGGAGGCACAAGTAGAGGCTGAGAAGATGCGTGAGGACTACCGCAGGGAAGCGACAGAGGAATATATGGCGGACCTCGCGGGCAGGATAGGCGATGAGGGGTTTGAGAAGATGAGCCGGGATGAGCTGACGCTGTGGGGGAAGATCAAGGCGAAGGTGCAGGGATTCCTTGACAAGTTCCTTCGGGGATTGAAGATAGCGAAGAGCCTCCGGCTCAATGACAAAGACCTCTCCTATATCCTCTTCAGGACATGGAAGATGGCGAAGGAGGGAGGAATTTCACCCGTAGACAGACCTGCTTCGCATACGGGAGTGTTCGCGGAGGCAGAGGACGCCGTGAGACGGTATAACTCAGGCTGGGACGACATGATGGGCGTATCTGAAAAGCGGACGCGGATAGAGAAACTGCGCAAGAGCGAACCGGTGAGGATCAGCGGTGAGGAATTTGAGTATTCTCCGGATCTCAGGCAGTTTAAGAAGAACGCCGTAGAGTATGGGAAGACCATACAGGGAGAATATGTCAATAAGGACAGTGGGAAAACCATCCAGCTCCAGCGCGGGAGAAGGAACGGAGGGCTGAAGGAGGTGTTGCAACATGATCTGCATGACAGGGCCCATATTCAAAGTGTGGCGGCGATACCGGGCATCATCGAGGACTCGATCTATATCGATACAGCGCCGAACCATGACAAGGAGAAGAATCCGGATGTAGCGGGATACGAGCACTATGTGTGCGGGCTTAAGATAGGGGGCGAGGACTATACTGCGCATTCGATAGTGGCGGCCGACAAGAACGGGAACCGCTATTATGACCACAAGCTGAGCCATATAGAAAAAGGAAAGCTGCTTGACTTCATAGAAGCAAAGCAGCCGGTGGAAGGGTTTTTGACACCAATGTCCGGCACAGAGCCTACTAACCGATCCGAGCGCAAAGTTAAGGAATTAATTTCACTTCTGCAAATAACGGATGAAGGAAAAGAGAAAAGATTCCGCGATCCGGACTTGGGACTTGAAGAGGCCATCACTAAGATGAAGGCCGACGCGGCTGCGGCGACGGGTGCGGGCTTCAAGGCGAAGCAGGACGCTATGAGGGCTATAGGCGGCAACCTGAGCAAGCTACGTCAGGCAATGGCGCGGCAGAGGGAGTATGACATCACGACCGTATACTCAATGACCGACCTCGGGAAAATCCTTCTGGACGCAGGACTTCTCGACGACCTGAGCAAGTATGAGACCAAACGCATACTTTCAGTGATAAAGGACGCTGTGGGAAGGGAGGACACATCAAAGCAGGTGCAACGCCTTATGGACATCATGGTTGATAATCAGCTACGCATGGGAGCAAACTATTTCGGGAAGCTCCTGAGCGTGAAGGGAAGCCGCATAGATGCAAGAGGCATCGAGGTTCAGGGCGAGCTTGACCCGGACGGCCAGAAGATTGCACAGGTAGTAAAGAAGGCCACCACCCGGACGCTTGACGATATTGATAACATGATGGCCGAGGCCATAAACCGCATGAGCAGCACGGATCAGGCAGTGGCAGACGAGGCCGCACTTGAATATGCCGGACTACAGATAGCACGCCAATACGTAGAAGAGATCCGGGAGAGCAAGAATGAAGAAAAGGAACTCCGCAAGAGCATCGACGACTACAAGGCGGAGAGGAACGCAGAGGCGAAGGAGGCGAAGGAGAGCATCGAGAAGGCGCGGGCGCAT
>JAAUYS010000011.1 GCA_014804995.1 Clostridia bacterium | reverse complement strand
GATCTTCACTACGCTCAATATGGGCTCAAATATCTACACGAGTGAAAAGGCAAGTCTCAAGGCAGAGACTTTAGGTCAGAACGGAGTCGGTACGCTTGTGATGAACGCACTGGGTGAGAACCTGGTGGTTGAGTCACGAAGAGGTGGTACTGAGAACAAGTACATGGTACTGGAGTTCCATGAAGGTGATAAGGTACATGAAGAAGTTGGACCTTGTGCCGATAGCCGTCATGGACTCAAGATCACTTACAAGCCATCCAAGGTACTCGGTAAGAAAACTCGCATCGTCTGGAAGGACATCCATGAGGAGTTAGAGAATCTCCAGTACCTCAACCAGGACAAGATCTCGATCAAGTCTGAATACATCAACAAGAAAGGGGAGGTGGTAACTGAGAAGTACAAAAATCTCCCCTTCGTTGATATCCTTAGCAGGAACGACAAAGACAAGGCTATGTCTCCAGCCATAGCTATCAGTATCAGAGATGAGAACATCAACGAGGAACTCGATGGGGAATCGGTGAAGCGTTATCTCAATATGGATGTAGCATTCCAATGGTTCGATGATCTCAGTCCATATATCGATAGCTTCTCTAACTCGAACAACACTGTCGATGGTGGTGACCATATCGATGGTGCTATGGAAGCATTGTGTCGCTACTTCCAGAGAGTGACCAAAGCATCCATGAGTGATCGGGAAAAAGAGAAGCTCGACATCAAGTGGGATGATGTCAAACAAGGTCTCTCATTGGCAGTGGCATTGAGAACCAACTTCGAGCGAATGTATACCGGTCAGACGAAGCATAAGGTAGTGAATGATGAGATCAAATCGATCATCGT
The DNA here is from genome assembly GCA_014804995.1 of Clostridia bacterium. Taxonomy (GTDB): domain Bacteria; phylum Bacillota; class Clostridia; order Christensenellales; family Borkfalkiaceae; genus Coproplasma. The sequence continues at coordinate 7,827 of JAAUYS010000011.1, read as the reverse complement.
ATCACTGCTGACATCAGCTCTGGAGAAATACTTCGCTGATAATCAACAGCAGCTGAAAGACATCATTGGTGTCATCAAGATGAATGCCAAGGCCAGAAGAGAAGGCGACAAGGTCAAGACTGCTGTTGTGAAGAACCAGCTCAATCCATGGTCGATGTTTAACGTCAAGAACTATGACCCATGTACTGCAAAGGGTACCAAGGAGTACAAAGAGCTCTTCATAATCGAAGGAGACAGCGCTAAGGGCTCACTTAAAAAGGCTCGAGACCCTAGATATCAGGCCTTATTTGCTATAAGGGGTGTGAGCCTAAATGCATTTTCTGCTACACTTGATCAGATCGTAGGTCCTAAAGGTAATAAAGAATTCACGGATCTAATCACTGTGCTCGGATGTAATGTTGGACCCAAGTTCGATATGGACAAACTACAATTCAACAAGATCATCATCGCATCCGATGCTGATGTGGACGGTGTGATAAATCGCCGGTCCTCTCATAATTGCGGGAATATCTCATGTAGACAATCCGCAGCCAAGTATAGTGTGCAAAAAGAAGAGGGAGAGGGATATAGTAGAACCTCTTCTTCCAGTCAAAGACTTGAGCGACTCACTGACTAGCTGCCACTAGTCATTAGAAACCGTATACAACCGACGAAGTCGATTGGGATTGTTGGCTTCCTCAATGGGACGGATCTTTGTTTCTACGCCATTCACGATGACAGAATCAAAGTTCGATCCATATGAGTCGAGAGCAATTCCAACAAACTTGAGTCTATTGGATACCAATGTATTCACCACCTTTCGATTCCCTCTATTCACGTATATAATATATACATGGAAACCGAAAGGATACTCTGAACACACTATACAGGTTCAACGACTATCGACCATCCCAAGACATGGGACAGTAGAGTACCTACCAAGCTAATGGGTTGAGTAGTAGTGGAATGACTGCTCGTAAAGGGAAACGAGAGGCACCAGAAATGGTGAAGATATAGTCTGCTCTACATGGCGACATGTAGCTGGATTCGTTCCGGTAGTGATATTGCGAATCACTATGAACACAAGGTATTTCATCAGGAGTCTGCTGATGGCTTTCTTTGCAAAGGTCTTCCCAGAGATAGTGAGGGATGGTAGGATCTACATTGCAGAGCCACCTCTGTACAGGATCGATGATAAGAAAGATCCATTCGTACTGAACAAGGCAGACTACCTGAATCGCTATGTGAAGTCCGTTACCAAGGTCTATAATGTTGGGAGTTCTCATGATGGTAAGATAGCCAATGTGAGATGGTTCAATAAGAAAGACTTGACCGAGTTCCTTGAGATGACATCTCCTTATGTGGAAGAGATAGACATGATCTCAAATCACTACAAGGTGAATGAGCAACTTGTGGAGATCATCTTGAGATATCTCTCAGAACTCCCTGGAGAAGAACCTCAGGACATAGTTAAGCATATCAATGTCCAGGAAATGATGCATCGTATTGGAGAGAAGTTCCCTGAACTCTATTACGATGACAACGACCACTTGATCAGAGGGGTCATCGATGGTAAGTACCAACTCATCGAGGTCAATGAACCATTCGTGAGAAGATGTATGGATCTCATCGATATCCTCAGATGGATTGGTATGAGAGGAGAAGAAGACATCGTCGTCTGTGCAAAGAAGGGAACACTAACGTGTGAGGATGGTCTGCTGGCGGCATTGAAGCTACTTGACCGTCAGAAGATGAAAATCCTCGCTCGTTTCAAAGGCTTAAAGGCTAGGCCTTATCCATTGAATTGCTGGGAAGCCTAAGTCAGAGATGATATGGTAATCAGCAGCTAAGCTTAGTGCCAAAAAGAAAGGGTGAAGAGGAAATGATTAAACCCTTTCTGAGAGTTGTTGCTAGAACATCTAGGCTACATAGCCCATGTTCTTGGCGAATCTAATAGCACGCTCTTCAAATGAAAGAGCCGTCTTCGTAACAGACGGCTTTCCATTGGACCATGCAATGTGATAGACGGATCCGTCTTTGGCAAAGAAATCACCGTCTTCGTTCTTATGAGTAGCGATAATACTACCCAAAGTCACATTGGAAAACACTGGTATCAACTCCTTTCATTATCCTCTTCACCTATATAATATATAGGCAAATAATGAAAGGATACTACAAGGCACTATGAAAGTTCAACGACTATTCCCTTCGGGGAAGTACATCACAAGCCAATGGTGATGGAAGCGGTGGATCGCTCTTCGGAGTGAAGATATAGTCTCGACTTCATGTGAAAGCATGAGCTGCACGTAATGGTGCGGGGAGGACGTTGCGAATCCTCCTGAAGATATCGTGGGTGAAAACGAAGATGAGGACATCAAGACCTGTATCATGGATCCCAACACCAGGTCTTTGATTAGAGCAAACTTCAACGACATCAAGAACGACATGGAGATCTTCCAAATGTTACGAGGGAAGAACAAAGAGGATCTCGATGGTCGTAAGAGGATGATGCGGGAATGCAAAATAGACAAGAGCCTGATAGACACCTAATCGAGAAAATCGAGAGTGAAATCAGGGATCAATTTGGTATCGAGATTCCTTTGGTGGTCATACCAAGGGAATTCGATGACCAAGATATTCTGGATAAGATCGGGGAGAGTCCTAAATTCATACCAGAACTCCCCGCCAATATCTATGAGAAAGTCACTGGGATTACACCTGATGAAGAAACTGTGAGACTGGTCATCATGGACCCATATTTCTTCAGTCTCTGGAAGGAGTGGGATGAGCAGGATATCCGTACAGTAATCTTCCATGAATTCGGTCATCACCTTACATGGGATAAGATAACGAAAGACGACATCAAGGAAGACATCTTCAAGTCGATGTTGTTCGAGCTCATGTTGGAGGCGATGAAGGGTAAAGATGATGTACCCGATCGATTCTCATCGACGTACTCACTGTTTCGGCATCGACTCAAGACCGAACTAATTGCCACTACAGCTGTCGGTCTCACCATTCACGACGTTAAGAGATCAATAGAACACGAAGCTGGAGAGGAAGCAATGATGTCGATACCATACATTGATATGGTGAAGCTAATAACGAAACCTCTTCACATCCACCCCAGTGAAGTTCCTGTGGACAAACTGTACCACTACATTCTGGACTTCACACGCGACATTATCTCACAAGATCTAATCGACGATTTCATCTTCCAAATACACTTCGAACAGATGACTCGTTCGTGGGTGGAAATGTTGCAACGGGATGGGTTCTGATCTCTGTGTATATATTATGGCAATGAGGGGATGTGAGAAAGATCTCCTCAATGCCATCAAGAGCTGAGAAGGAGGAAAGATATGGCAAGAACAAAACTCGACCTCGAGGGAGATCCATCTATCGAGTCCAGTCAGAAAGACCCTGTCAAACAGCGCATTGAATCAGTGAAGGGTTGGTTCGACACAACATGCGTAGATGACCGCGACAAGATACTAGCAGTCTGTGCCGTGACCGGCAGGATGATGGTCGACCAGTTCGGAATGAGAACTCGTGAAGGACTAGATGAAGTATGGGCACTGGTGTTCTATCAGTGCTGGCTTCAGATACTTGAGTTCCTGAGCACGAAGACCGAGCAGTACACCGAGTTCGAAGTCCAGGTAGAGAAGTGTGTCGGAATCGGATACACCAACTATCTCGACACCGAGGATGAGAAAGTCGGCAACTTCATGCCGTTCATGGAATGGATTGGTAGAGACACATCTATCGTGTACAATCCCCATGAGACTGCCGATGACAACTTCATCCGGTGGAAGGAACAAAACAGCGTCAAGAACGTTGATATGCAGAAAGAGATCCAGGACAAAACTGCATTGGTGCTCAACCGGAAATACGGGTTGAACATCGGCTCCCCAGAAGCAGTCATCCCGATCTTCTGCATCTTCTTGGACAATGTGGTGAATATCCTCAAGCAGGACTACAAGGATGCCGGTGAGGATGTCTCCAAGGTGAAGATGAATGTGTTGAGTCAGTTCACTGTGACTTATTCCTTCCGCACAGACGACAACCGTGAAGTGGTTGATTTCAGCCCATCAGTGACGATCAAGATGGATATCAAGAACGACACAAAGGCGGAAAGTAAATCATGAGTCGTGCCGAGGATCTTCGGGTCGAGAACTGTGAGCGAATCAAGGGATACCTATTTGAGGACGCACATGATCACGTCCTCAAATTCACATCCCGCGTACATGACGTAATCCGCTCAAGAATAGACTCAGTGAAGTCTATTGAAGGTGATTACTATGCCTTCGAAGAAGTGGTCGATGGGTACAAGAGTTATCTAGAAGAGGAATTCACGTACCAAGTTGATCACGAAGTGGATGTGATCATCTATTCATTCAGCAGCGTATTCGAGTGTGTATCAAGCGATAACGAAAAGGCAATCAAGTGCATACTCACTCACTCAGAGATTACTGTACATGAACGTATCGTTGAATACTACGGTGATGACCGTCTAGAGCCATGCCGGCCCGACCGATTTGATTCCCGCGAAGAGCTTTACAGAAAAGCCATACCAGAATGGGTCATCTATGAGCAGTTCAAGGATTATCTCACGAGAGTGTCAAATCAATCCAAAGAGCTTCTCGAGAAGAAGGTGATGAACTATGACTTGGGATGAAGATGCGAAATCCTACAATCCTGAACCGTTCTACGGTACCAAAAGCTTCAAACCCCACAGATGGGATGAGGATGCCAAAGGGTATGAAGACGAGATCGAGGAGATGGAGAACAGGAAGAAACTCAATAGGGGAAAGGCTCAGATGGTAGCACAACGCTACAAAGAACAGGACCTCAGAGACTGAAAACGAGTAAAGGTATACAGGGAGGCTTCGCGCCTCCCTGTATACTTTCTTTTTACACGAAATTGACATAGTACATCTTATCCAGATGAGCTGTATCTCTCCATTGATTGAGAAGTTCATTGCGAGCCGCTTCAGCTTGTTCAAACTGATCGATCTTCAGCTGAACTTCGCCGAATGCAGTAGGGAGATTGTTGTACATCTTGAGTGTGTTCCACAGGAACATCTGCACATCAAGTGTAGCCAGCTGCATGTACGAATCATAATTTCCCTCTGGGAGTGTCTCTAGATTCTCCTGATGCTCAGATGCAATGGTGAGCTCAATATCTCGACAGTTGAATGCCTCGAGACGAATCCTGTTATTACCCATATAAATGGTAGTGAACTTATCCCTCATCTGGGACGCAAGCATGTTGTATTCAGCTATGGTACCCATAGCCTCTGCTGTCCCATAGATACTGTAAGCCGGCATCATGAGTCCATACATAGCATTGATTCTCGGTTTCCATGGCTGAGCATACACCTCTATGACTGGAGTAATTGTCAAATGAGGTGGAAGGATATAGACATCTTTTTGTCTATCGTCTTTCCTCAGCTGCTTGAGAGGCATCACCTCTTCTTGTATCCATGGAGCAAACTGTGAGTACATTGGAGTAGTGACTGTATCAAGCACTTCATTGATCACCACTTCAGGTGCTTGTGGTCTCCCTGTCTCTGGATCCTTAAATGGTAGAGTGATCGTGTAAAGTCCATTCTGCATCTTTAGAGCAGAGACTATCCTTGACTTGTTCATATCTCCCCCTCAGATGAATGTGACTTCCTCTTCTACCTCAACAGCTTTTTCTTCTTTAGACTTCTTAGGAATGGCCATGTTTCGATACCCATTCTCACACAACACTTTCTCGATCACCTCAACATGTTTTTTGCCGACAGACTCGATGAACTTCTCTGCAAAGTCCCCTACATCTCCTACTGATTCTGGCTGTACACTCTCGAGAAGCATATCACTCTTGATCTCCAATACCTTAGCACGAAGATTCTCCGATTCATGTTCATACCCATAGTAGAAGTCAGCCATGTCAGAGTACTTGATTCGCTCAGTAGGTGATAATGTCTTCTCAATGAATCGATCAAGGGATTCTAGTATGCGCTCTCTAGTAACATCTGTGTCTGTCTCTTCTGTGATGAACTGCTGATATCCCTCAAGATATTCCGTGAATTCGTTGAAGACCTTGTGAACATCAAAGCCGTCAAACCTCATGATTCCTTCTACAGAACTTCCTCTACGGGAAAGCTTCTGTAGTGCCTGCATATCTTCTCTAGTCATATCGATAATTCCTCCTCTGGAACTGGACTGCAAGGTTATCTCTCCGTTTTTGGGAGGATGATTTTGTTCACAAATCTGTGTATATATTATGGGAGTGAGAGAAGAATACAATGATCTCTCCTGTCAACATACTCGACTATATAGACGAATGAAGAACCGATTCTCCTTTCTCAGCGTAGAAGAGCATTACGTAACCTTTCTCATTATTATACATCTGATCTCGTCTATGTAGTCACAGTACAGACCAAATATTCGATACGAATCTTGATGATATTATCAGATTCGATAGTATGTTGATAGCGGAAAGAAGAAAGGTGTTTAGAGTATCATTACATCAGACACCTTTCTTTTTGCCCTCAGCGTATATCTCAATTTTCTATCTATATATTATATAGGTGAGATAGAGGAAGAAAGAGAAAGGCTTCCACTATCTTGGAACAAAATTTCTATGCTCACGTAAGGATGAGTGTAGAAGGTACTACACGACTGTGGTAGGTAGAGTTAAGCTCCCACCACTGGAAGGAGAAAAAATGAGGAACCAGGAAATGATGAACAAGATCGCAAACAACGAGAAGGCAATGGAGATGTTCGGAAAGATCATCTCGTTCGAACCTGTTTCGAAGACTATCGCGATCAAGGCGGCGGCCAAAGAAGTGAAGGCCATCGTCGACTACGACTTCCTTCACAAGGTGCAGCACGCAATCAACACTTGGGAGGATGTCAATGAGCCGCTCGAGGAAAAGATGACCTCCAAGGATATGATCGAGGTTAACTCGATCCTCCGCTCCATCGAGTCAATCACCGCCCTCAAGGAAGGCAAGATTGTCGGACCGATGGAGATCTCTCGCACGATCCTGATGCTCGGTAAGAAAGACGAGTCAGGAGAAGAGATCGCGGCTCAGATGGTTGAGAACTTCCCGGACCAGGTAGTGATGATCGCCATGGGTCTCAGCGGAGTGATCACCAAGACGGTCGAGGAGTTCATGGGGGATCGCATCACCTTTGGATCGAAGCTCGACTTCATCAACAAGTTCTTCCACAATGTCTACGACATTCCGGTGGAAGCTTATGAAGCTCTCATTGGGATGACACTCAATGAGCAGATCGAGGACATCGCGATGGATGCTGCGATGAGCGTGTGGGATGAGATCACTGAAGAAGGTCTCATGAAGATCGAGCTCAACGCAAAGAAGGAGATCCTCAAGAAGTACGAGTCCATCGATCCGAATTCTCGGAAGAACCGCAAGGCGCTCCGCGAGTTCGAGGAAGGGTTCAATGCTACCTTCAACGAGGAGACACTCAAGAACCTCCTGACATTCATGATGAAGCCGGCCAACGAAACGATGGAAGCGGCCATCAAGAAGATGAAGAAGCTCGAAGCAAAAGAGGTCGAGAAGAACCTGCCAACAAAGAAGGAGGAAGAGGCTCAGAAGAAGGAGGAAGAAGACGAAGATGAGAACCCGTACCTCTGAGAGAAGCCTTCAGGAAATCCTGAAGAGCATCAAGAGTTTCACAGATAACATCTGGGATGAAGAACAGGGGAACTGGAATGAGATCGGTGTGCATCGCGCAACAGCTGAGAAGTTGCTGCAGGATGCCAAGGATCTCATGAAGAAGTTCAACAGCTAATCATAAGGGCTCCTAACGGGGCCCTTTCTTTTT
>JAAUYS010000010.1 GCA_014804995.1 Clostridia bacterium | reverse complement strand
TTACGCTCAGCTTTTGATAATTATAGAATTGAGCCAAGGAATGCCGGGGGATTCAATGGTATGATTAAAGAGAAGAATAGGATAACACATAAGCCTTGTGATGGAAACAAATATGTAAATCAAAAGACAATGATGCTTTTTGATCGAGACACCGACAACGACACGTATTTCGACAAAAATAAAAATAAACTCTTTCATCATTTGTGTAAGAAAAAACATACTACTCTTACAGATTCTGATGTATATACGCTTAACCAGCCAACTATGAAATGGCATATGTGGTATAAGAGGGCAATAGAGAATTATATTCCCAGTTCATTTTATAACTCCTTGGGAATGCACCCAAAACTGGCTGGGATACATTCTCATCAGTGGGATTATCTGAAGATTGATTCTGACTCTATGGTGAATTACGAGAAAAGCAAACTTGCTGAATTGGGTAGTTCTGGAATTGGGAGAAGTGATTTGGAGAAGAATATGAAAAGTTTTTATTGTGATATTGCCGGAAAAAATCTAACGGAAATGCAATTATTCCTGCTGAAGCTCGTTAGTATACTGTAATGGCAATATCTCAGACATCAAAAACTGCTTTCCTTAGGCAGATTGTAGCCGATATAGAGGCTGAGAAGATTGGTATTCCAATCTTCCAACGGTCTTATGTATGGACAGAAGATAAGGTCATTGATTTATTTGATAGTATTAATAAAGGCTATCCTATAGGCGCCATAGTCTTGTGGGGTAAGGATGGGGAGCCGATGAAGAGAAGAGAATTCCTTTCCGATGATATTCTTGAAGAGAAGGCTAATGTATATTACGTGCTTGATGGGCGTCAACGGCTGACGACTTTCTTTGGCTGTATATCCAAAAATCCTCAAAAGCTCGATATCTTTAAACTTGCGTATAATATAAAGGAAGATACTTTTGAGTATCCAGCCAAGAGTGAATATCCGACGAAGGACTCAGACTTTCTCATTCAAATATCAGATATATTTGATACCTTTACCTTGATTGGCATTTTACAGGATCTTTCGGTAAAATATCAGGGCTCTGAGAAAAGTCTAAATGTTTTCCTGAATAATGCTAAGCGGCTGAATTCAAAACTGCAGGAGTATCAAATAGTTCAAATTATGCTGGACTATTGTGATCTTGACGAGGCTAATATTGTTTTCTCAAGAATCAATTCTAAGGGAACTAAAATCAAAAAAGCTGAGATGCTTCAGGCGGTGAATTACCAAGATGGTCTACAACTATTAGCCGATGAAATTCAACAGATTCAAGAGTCTCTGGCAATATATAACTTCGATCGTCTTTCTCAAGACGATATCCTTAATTGTTTCTTTAAGTTTGTGAATAAAGATTTTTATTCTATGACTTTCAAAGATATGGAATCTCTTGATCTAATCAGTCATCTGGAGGATGTGAAAGATACAGTCATTAGAACTGTTGAGTTCCTTTATAAAGACTGTGGTGTCGTTGACATTAAACTATTGCCGTATTCTAGACAGTTTATTCTGCTGACTTTCTTTTTTAAGGAACATAAGAATCCTGATGCATATGATAGAAGAGAATTGAGGAAATGGTTTTATTACACTACCTACAATACTCTATTCCAGAATAGCTCGCTTGCCAATATTAGAAGAATTGCCAAGCGTTTTGATGCCTTTGTCAATATGGATAAAAGCACACCAATTGAGTATAATAAGATTGTTTTCAATGCTGAGTATAATTTCAGGCTTAGTCTGCAGTCTGCAAGGTCTAAATACTTAATACTTGCGATGCTTAATCGATATAAAAAGTTGAGTAATACGTATAATGGTATTGCATTTGAAGGATTGGTAAAATTCGGTGGAGCTAATTCAGAAAACTATTTTGCAATTACATCTCCGAAAGATAAGGAATTCCTAACGAATATTTTTACGTCATCAGCTTGTCCTTTAGAGTTTTCTTCAAGAAGGATTCAGAAATTTGGATTAAGTAAAAATATGCTCTATAATTTTTCTGTAGATAAGGAGGCTTATAGGCGAGAAAGGTGGAGCCTCTTTTATGAGATAGAGAAAGAGTTATGGGACGATATAAAATATTGATCGTTAGTAACTGTACAATCACCCAATTTGCCTGATTTTACTACTTGACTTGTCAGCGTCAGCTAGCGGTGCCGCCTCTCACGCCCTCCGCTCCAGGTGCAGTAGCTTGCAATAGAAGCCCTATTTCTCAGCGCCCTCCGCCACTCCGCCACTCCGCGTGATTATTCCGCCGAATGGATATCCCAAATGAAAGAGCCCATTACGATTATTATAGTACAAATTCCCCAGCTTTCAATCGACTGACTTACGAAGCTTGAACGAAGTTAAACAGTGACTAATGTGAAATATGTGGCTTACAGACCTATGGCCTTAACAATATTTGGGATGAGGATGGCAACAAATGGACATTTATGACGTTTAATAAGCAGAAGTCCTTGCGGGAGAAACCCGATAAACGATATATACGGTTTACGGATTATTTCTTCCCGGGAACTGCTATTTATGCTCGTATAGCCCTTAACTCAAGTATTACTCAGAATGAAAACAATTGATTTAAATAAATATAGGACCCACGCTGGCAGCACTGTTTCAAGAGTGTTTACTGGTAGGGATAGAGGTGCACAGGTTAGGGAGCAATCTAAGATTGATGAGTTGTTTCCTACTACAGAGTGCCTGGAGGTAAAGATTCCAGATGAAATATTCTCAATCACTCCTTCTTTCTTGGAGGAACTCTTTAACAATATTGTCCTTAAATATGGGAAAGAGGAGACTTTGAAGAAAGTAAACTTTGTGGGTAAATACAAGATTAAAAATGCCTTCGACGAGGCTGTCGACCGTATCCTCCAACAGAAAACCGGTCTTGTAGTATGATGCTTAACGCCATACAAGCCGTACCTCCGACATATCCCATTAGAGTCAAACTGGAGGATATTGCTCAATTAACCTCCCCAAGTGTCGGACAATGGTTATTAGGTTTGATTCCGGTTGTAATTGCGGTATTGGGACTGTGGTTGTCATTGTATGTTTATCAGAAAGAAAAGAAGGATGCTTTGGCCCTGAATGAGGCTACCAGAAGACTTGAACTATTCAAGACTTTGGTGTTGGATCATATTATCAGTGGATTCCATGATTCTTTCAGTTGTTTGAAAACCGCTACCGATAAGTTAACGGATAGAGACTGTGATGAAAACCACAGGGATGAGGTAGAAATTGCTGTTCAGTCTCAACTAAGAGATCTTAATGAAGAAGTCTTGTCACTTTTTCGTGCAATAGATAGTGAATTATTCGCTAATTTGTTGGCAGAATCCGACAAGTGTCGTGATAGTATAATAGAAAGTCTCGCCGATGATACCGTAGCATTGCATGTATTGGAGAATTATAAGACTAACATCCTCACCCATATCAATAATGCGAGAGAATCAATGATAAGACTGATTTACGAGTATAAAGGCTAAAACAACTACAGACAAGTCCCCCCCTTTACCGTTACTACCTCCACCACTATTCCTTCCCCAAAGACATTCAGATGATTCTCGCCACCGTCCTCGGCCGCCGCATCCACTATGCCAACGAGACCATTTGATTCCCTCAGCCCCTCAGCGTGATCATTCCGCCTTAGGTAAAGTGACTATTTTAAGAAAACTCTATGTAAGTATAATTTTCGATAAAGAAAAAAATAAATAATTGTTTCTTTATTTAAGATAAAATTATTATATTTGCGCGGTTATTCACTTTTAACTCAAAAATATGGGAAAGAAATTCACAGATTTCATCAACAAGATGGAGGAAGAATCTAAAAAGGATAAAAAAGGTTTTAATCCTGAAGAAAGGATTGAATCCTATCGTAATCTCGTAAATGAACTCTATGCGAATATCGATTCTTGGCTCAATGAAGAGTTAGTGGCTGGAAAAATTTTAACAGGAGTTGTGCCCATCACTATCTCTGAAGAGCAGTTGGGTTCCTATATTGTGGATGAAAAATGGATTCAGATTGGCAATGCCCGTATTCAGTTTCACCCCATTGGTACTATATTGATTGGTACTGATGCAAGGGTAGATATGGTCTATAGATCTAAAGACATAATGATTATCAGGACTGGAGAGAATGTGGCGGGCCCCGGAGACTTTATTGAAGTTGAAGTCAATGGCGAGCCTCCTAAAAAGAGAAGATCTCCTGGCAAAAGCGTGTGGAAATACGTGAAGGAAGGCCATCGGTTGTCATATGTAACTCTTGACAAGGACCGTTTTGAGGATCTTATCATTGAGGTAGTAGATGGCCATCGTTGAATTCAATCCGGACAGGCCAGGACCGGATGACATCCAGAGGGTATATGAGGAATGTGTGGCAGGTATTGAGCGTAAATTCAATCCGACTCAAAATCCCACATATGCGGATGATTTTGCGTTGTTAAGTCCGGAGGCCATAGAAGAGCGCAAGAGAAAGATGCTTGATGAACTGTCATTACGTTCGTCATTTTTCTTATTGGCGTATATTGAAACTCTCTTTAGGACAGATTTCGTGATGAGGATAGAATCGCGTAATAAAGGAAGGAAAGATGAACTGACACGAATGTATAGGAATGAATACAATCCTACACGTAAAATATTTTCATATTCATTGGTGGATTTTATCTTTGAGAAGTGGAAGCTATATGCCAATAATCAGTCACATAGTAAAGAAATGCTTGATATTCTCAGGGTTCTACCGCAGTATTTCGATTTCCGCAACTGGATGGCACATGGCAGATATTGGATATATAGAGAGCCGACATATATGAGGAAATACAATTATATTCAGATACGAATCCTATTAGGAAACATAGAACGTTACTTCGGTCCCTTCCTAAAGAAGAAAACTTTAACTTACTAATTTAAGTTGCGCAAGCTAAGGATATAAAGGGTTAAAAGTTTGCTTAAATGAAGGATGATCAGAATAAAAATCATTATTCCCTGATTAACCCTTTAAGTAGTTATTCAAATTAAATGTATAGTATCATCAAAATATTTTCGGCTGAATCCAGCGGCAAACAATTATGCATTATGCATTGTGACTTGCTTTAGCTTGAGCGTAGCTAATTATGCATTACCACTTAACCTTATAACCCTCAATTTAAGCTGGCGAACGTTGAATTACAAAAAAATTCCCAATCTATGATCACCATCCCGGACAAAACATTCAAATCCTCCCTTAGACTCGCTGATATACTGTACGTAATGAAGAAAGACGAGCTTCTGAAAATAGCCAATCGCCTTGACTTTTATGTCAGTCCCAACGTCAATAAGGATAAGGTGGCTTCACGGCTTGCCGACAGTATGCTCTCCGAACCAATTGAAATAGTATCCCGCCTAAGCAAGACGGAGCTGCTCCTCCTTGAGGAGCTCCTGAATGTCGGTCCTGATACATACGTTGAGAAAAAGTGGCGAAAGTCTCTATACATGCTCCAGAAATGGGGATTGGTACTGACTTATGAGGATGAGCCCAACGGCAAGCAATATCTATTAATGCCTGATGAGGTCCGCGAGGCCCTCTCGAAGGTCAGCTCATCTTATATCGTCCTTGCGAAAGAGGGCAGAAAAGGCCCCTCTGCCAAGGATCTTCGCAAGGCATCCGCCGTGGCGTCACTACTCGGCCACTCCGATTTCACCATAATCGACGGTGTGGTAATCAACCACCGCGCCAAATAGTGTAAGCTATCCAGCGTAGCGGTGCGCCCCTCCGCCCCTCAGTGTGATCATTCCGCCGAATGGATATCCCAAATGAAAGAAAGAACCGTACTGCGCAGCCGGTTTGTCTATGGGTGAAATCCTAATCTCGTCGTTCCCCTCCGGGTGCCCCCGATATCGGACATATATCTCCCGCGCGTAGCCTATCCATTGTGGTACGAACGCAGTGAGTACTCATTCAGTCGGCTAAGGCCTCTCGCGAAGTGAAATTCTCCCCATTTTGCCAAGATAAGGCGTTTTTCAAATTCCATTGTATTAACTTTGTACTCGGAAAAGAAATCCGGAAGATTACCGATGCTCGCGGCTCCAGTCTCTATGGTTCGAAAGCACACGCGTATCTTTAGACGTAGTTTCCTCGCGGTGGCCCGAGGCAAACCAACATTTATATAGGCCCACATCGCGCCGTATCCAGCGTGCCCAGCACCAGAGGTCCGGAAAGAGTACTATAACATCCTGCTACAAAAACCGCATGCAGCCGATTCATCCGGCTGTCTGACGACTTAGAGTATCGACCTTTGGGCCGACGGCATAACCTCATCCGTCGCCTTATACTCTACAGCTGGTAAGCTGTATTATATATCAACGCTTTAGCGCGCGACAGACTGCCCCGAACGGGGCGGCTGCCGCGCGCTCCTTCTTTATAGACACCAAACCATGGTCGCATCCAAATTTAAAATTTAAAATTCAAAATCATAATACTAATGGACCGTATCTACCTCTGCCTCGCCCACATGAGCGGCAAGGAGCAGGACTTCATCAAGGAAGCCTTCGACACTAACTGGGTGGTCCCTATGGGACCTAACGTAAACGCTTTCGAAAAAGACCTCGAACACTTCGTCAACTCTTCGTACAACGTACAACGTACAACGTCCAACGAAAAACGAGTGGTCTGCCTGTCAGCGGGCACTGCTGCCGTGCACTTGGCGCTGCTGGCCTGCGGCGTAGGACCGGGCGACGAGGTGCTGGTGCAGTCGTTTACGTTCTGCGCTTCCTCACACCCCATAACTTACCTCGGCGCCACTCCAGTCTTCATTGACTCGGAGCGTGAGTCCTGGAACATGGACCCAGACCTCCTCGAGGAGGCGATCAAGGACCGCATAGCGAAAACAGGCAAGACTCCGAAGGCCATCATCCCCGTGGCCCTCTACGGCATGCCCTACCGAATCGACCGAATAATGGAGATCGCCGACCGATACGGCATACCCGTGATCGAGGATGCTGCCGAAGGCCTCGGCTCGCGCTTCAACGGGCAGGTGCTCGGTACGTTCGGCAAATACGGCGTGCTTTCCTTCAACGGCAACAAGATGATCACCACGTCGGGTGGGGGAGCGCTCATCTGCGACGATGAGAAGGACAAGAACGAGATACTTTTCTACGCCACCCAGGCCCGCGAGAGCTATCCATATTATCAGCACGAGCATATCGGCTACAATTACCGCATGAGCAATATATGCGCCGGCATCGGCCGCGGACAGATGACGGTGATCGACGACCATATCGCCCACCATAAGCACGTGCAGGATCTATACTGCGAACTGCTGAAGGACGTGAAGGGAATCACGATGCACACCAATCCCACCCTCGCCGACTATCCGGACAACGTCCAACGTCCAACGTCCAACGCCACATTCGACTCCAACTTCTGGCTCTGCACATGCACGCTCGATCCGGACCTGAAGGTGAAGGGGCAGGAGAATGCATATAAAGAGGTGGTAACGGGTGCCGTCGGAGGTGCCGCAGGCGTGACCCACGCTGCTTCGACCGCCGTGACCGACTGCCAGCCCAACGCCAACGTGGAGGCGATGCGCGTGGCCCTCGACGCTGCCAACATCGAGGCGCGTCCACTCTGGAAACCGATGCATAAGCAGCCGGTCTACCGTGACGCGCCGGCTTACGTCAACGGCGTAAGCGAGTCACTCTTCGCCGTCGGCCTCTGTCTCCCGGCCGGACCGTATGTCACAGACGACCACGTACGCTACATCGTCGACGCCATCAAGGCGGCCATCGCATAACGCATAACGCAAATCGCAAAACGCCAAACGTAAAACGTAAAATATGAAATCTTTCAAAGACCTGCTGAAATGGTACTTCTCCCGCAGGGCTCTGCCCTACTGGAGCATACTGCTGCTGGACTCGGCCTTCGTGCTCTTCTCGGGGTTGCTGGCCTATACGGTCCACCACGGCGCCGAACAGACGTCGGAGGTGTTCGTGCCCCTCGTGTGGACGCTCGGCGTCTTCCTCGTCTGCTTCGTCATATCGTTCAGGATCTTCCACACC
>JAAUYS010000009.1 GCA_014804995.1 Clostridia bacterium | reverse complement strand
GCTGTCCGAAGGGCGGGATTTCGCATTCGAGACGACATTGGCTACCCGTTCCTACGTTCGGTTCATTGAGAAAGCGCAGTCGAAAGGCTATTTTGTAACCCCGCTTTACTTTTGGCTTCCGACACCCGAACAAGCTATCGAACGTGTCGCTACCCGGGTACGGGAAGGCGGACATAACATTCCACAGGATGTAATTCGACGACGGTATACAAGCGGCATCCGGAACCTTACGACGCTCTACACGCCGATATGCGATTTTTGGACGATCTATGACAACAGTTCGGCCGACGTGGAAATCAAAATCATTGCATCGGGCGAAAAAGATGCAACAATCCATATAGAAATACGTTATCCTACGAAAAGATTGCGGACGATGAGTGAGATCGAGATCAAACAGATGCAGGAGAAAATCAATGCAGGCATTCTGTTGGCCCGCAAACGCCTTGTCGAGAAAACCCGGAAAGAAGACGGTGAATTAGTCGTCGTGCGCGACGGCAAAGTCGTGCGCATCAAAGCCCGCGATCTGAAATAACACAAGCGGCGAATTAAGCCGTCTGTGAGTTCATAATCGCTCCCCGGTAGCAAGTACCGGGGAGCGATTTATTATGAATACACAAGAAAGTTACCTGCTCGACATGGCGAACACCACCGCAACGGAGTAACACCCTGAAGAGATGGCAGGGTCTACATCCAGCCCCCAAATAAGGTTGGCACCGGAAGTAAACTCTTGAATTATTTTCAGCAAGCTGCACACATTATCATACGATAATTTACCCTCGGCGCCGTCAGAAGCAGTGCCTATTCTCATCACGCCATTTCGTACCGAGTGCATGGGTAATGCCGCCAACTCTTTGCGTAACTTTTCGAGCAAGTCGGGAAATGCTGCATTTTCGATTTCAATGTATGCAAAATCCGAAGCATCCTTCATCGCTTCTTCAAAATCGTCCCGGAAAATCGCGACATAATCGCTATGCTCGGTCTTTTCCAGCAACAGTTCGATTTTCTGCCAAATCGCAGTCTTATTCATTTTGTTTAAGTTTATTAAAAGTTTTTAAGATTCGTGATAAAGCAAATTACCGTCTGTTGAGACTTGTGTTTTACAAGAATCTATCTTACTTATACATTTTCCTATACCCCTCGACGTCGTACGCTGTGTATCCCAGCTCGTCGAGGACGATCTTCGCCTCGGCTACCTTGTCGTTGGTAACCTTGAACGCAAGATGTCCCGCTCTTCGGATTCCTGTTCGATTAGCAGCTCTTGAAGAAAATCGACGAAATCGGAGTCTTCGAAATTTGTAATATCCATAATCTTTATAGTTACCGATTAAAAGTTTTTGTGTAATAAGGTGTGCCCTACTATTCTTCGAGCACACAATGAATCAGTGTTCGTGTTTACCAGAGGGGCTATACGAACAATAGCCAAAGCCAGAAGAACCACAATACACACATTTACCATAGCCCGATTCATGCTTATGCTTTTGAGAAGGACTATATGAACAATAGCCATAGCTGGAAGAACCACAATATACACACTTATCACCAATTTGTTGGTGTTCATGTTTCCCATGAGGACTGTAACTGCAATAGCCAAAGCCGGAACTGCCACAAAATTTACACGCACTCATAACATCAAGAGTTTTTGTTGCCATCCGACTTCTGATATGGCGGGTTAGTATAAAAACAGAAAGTGTGGAGCCGTTCGTTTATCCGAATAGAGGTTCTGGAATACCTTTGTAGAAATAAACTAACACAATACCCCACACCTGTTCAGTATGGGGTAGATAGAAAATCGACCACAGAGGGCCGGATAACACATACCGAAACAGATGATGAGTGCTGTCGTTTACCCTCTACAATGAATTTTCCAGATTCCTATTCGGGGTGAAAGCGAAACACTTTCATCAATATGTCCGCCGCTTACGCGACAGGACAAAGATAGAAAATGTTTTCGCTTCGGACAACACTCATCGGGGTATTGTTGCGCAAATCTCGGAGAAATCGCCGCAGGAAGTATTGCATTCCAAGCCGGTTTGGATCACGTGAGCGCTCTCACATGACGTTTAAGCCGACGAACCGGAAAATGCCGCTATCTCCGGCATAATTTGCGTGCGCACTTTTTATCCTCTTGCTCAATGGCAGGGATGCGTTGACCTTGCATCCAGTCAAGAATATCTTTCCGCATGAAATAAAGTTTGCGCCCGCCGTGAGCAGATTTGTAAAACGGAATTTTACGCTGATGGACCAATTTGTAAATAGCGGACTTGCTGTAGCCTGTTAACTGAACGACTTCTTCGAGATTCATAATCTCTTTATCCGAGGGTTGAACCGAGGTTGGGTTCGCCATAGCACACTGAAGATGAGTCCAAAGTTTTTTTAGTTGTCCTACGGTTAGCATAGCGATCGGAGTGTCGTCCGTAATTAAATCATTTGTCATAAGAAAAGATTTAAGTTTTACTTGATTTCTTTTCTCAGATATATGATGAGAATCCAAACAGAGTGAGCATAAGAAAACCGCCCCAAAATCAGATGATTTCGGAGTGGTCGCACACATCGGACAAGAAAAATTTCCAGTCGTTTGGGGCGGGTGGGGTCACACAGTCACACCCTTATATAATGGGTTGTGACTGTGCCCCGCCTCCCACAAGCCTGTAACAAAACATAGACATTAAAAGGGGTCGCCACCTAATTCAGGTTGTGAAACCTCAATTCGAGAGGAAAAGAGATAATAACCGCCTGCTTGGTTCTTCACAATATTACCGGCCTTGACAGCACGGGATATTTTCATCTTGGCCCCGCTCTCTTTTACGTTCAACCGCTCACGGATCAATTCCACCAGCTCCGAATGCAAATAGGCCTTTCCCCGCTCCATGACCTCGGCGAATAAATCCTCTTTCGGTTGAGGAGTAGGCAGACTGCACAGCTCGGGTAGGCCAACCGCATTGATTTGGAATGCGAACTCCGAAAACGGCTCGTTGCGGCAATACTGCGGCGAAATGACGGAAGTAGCACCGTCGGCTTTCACGAGCATGACTGTCTCCGACTTACGCAACAGCGCCGAGCCGAGGTGGCCACGTGCCTTATCTCCGCCGGGATTGGTGTGCAGCACGCAAAGGATGTGGTTGTCGTACTCACTGCTCCACCGCATCAACTCGCACGTCAGGGCCTCGGACTCGTGCAGGTCGTTCGGATCATTGCAGAGGTCGGCCACGCCGTCGACAATCAACAGATCGGGCTTATACCGTCGCAGAATTTCGGAAGTAACCTCCTTGCGCTGATCGGGTGTCAATTCCCGCAGAGCCGCAACGATTAGTTTATCGTGGTTGCAGTCAATAGGTAGTCCGATGCTCCGAAGAATCCGCCGGGCGATCTTGTGAACATGGGCTTTCGACTGCTCCGTGTCGATATAAGCCACTTTGCCCGTAGCGGGCGTATCGAACCCCATGAACTCCGAATCGGAAAGGAAGCCCGAAGCCACGGCACACGTCAAAAAAGTCTTTCTTGACTTGGCCAATCCTACCACGGCGGAGACATTACCCCGAGAAGCGATTAAATTACCCCAAATTCGCACGATAGGCTGCGGGGCAGGCACTCGCTCGGACAAGTCGATGATAAGTGCTGAAATATCAATTTTAGCGCTTTGCTCCGGCTTGCTCATGATACAATCATCTACGAATCCCATAACCGCCTACATTTTGAAGTTGTCGAGACCTTCGAGAATCAAGTCGAACGCATACTTGGCACTCGGAGAATCGGCTGGATTGTGTGTAATGATGGCCCGGCGGTCGCACGCCTCGATTTCCAACAACTCGTACAACCCCTTTTGCGGGTCGTCGAGCTTCGTAGTATAGATCAAATCGGCCAACGCTATACGCTCGATTGTCGGCTTGTCCGTGAGGCGCATTCCGACGATAAGGACATCGGCCCTGTTCTCAACATGCAAGGCCTTATAGAGCGTGTCCCTCAACAAAATCAACAACCGGTTATTCACTTTGCTGTCGTTGAGGTCTACGCAATGTTCCAATGCCTTGATTTGCTCTTCCAACTTATTGATAACGTAAGGCTTTGCATCGGGCCGCTGACGGTAGCGGGGCAACTCCTGCATCTTATCGAGCTTGATGGTTTCGAGTGTTTCCATAAGACTACCCGATTTTGAAAGAGCCGCACGAATGCGCGGAACGGCCTTTGCTTTCAACACTTCGAGCAATCCGCAATGCGGCTTCCGAACGTTTCAACGCAGGACGCGTCAGACGTTCGTCGATCCATGCAAGCAACTCCTTTTTCGAGAAGACCGTACGTCGTCCGAACTTGCGATAGGGAATCGAATTTTTGTAGATAAGATTGTAGAGCGAAGCCCGTGTAGTGGGGATGCCCTGTTCGGTCAGGAATCGGGCTGCATTCTCAACGGTCATGCCGTCCGTTTCGACGGCTTCGTTCTTACGCCGGAAATCGGCGAGCTTTGAGATGATGGCACAGACCGCTTCGTCGATGATGGTTTTCAGCTGCGCTGGAGTAGTTACAATTACGGAATGATCCATAACTTTACACTATTTAACGATTTGACATTTCCCGCCGGCCAAGCGGGTTGCTCAACGTTGATAGTGCAAAGGTGAGGAATATGAATTCAAAACGTAAATACCGGATAACCAAGTACTAAATGTCAATAAATGTAAATAGCATGACCAGCAATGCAGAATAAATACTGGGCAACACGATAGTTAAATGTAACTTAATGTAAATGGACTGACCAGTAAAAGCCTATTTTACCGGTCAAAAAAAATCATAATTTTTTACAAATTTCTTCAATTGTTGCTTCTATGTCGATTTTTCTGGGCCCGATACCCGGATCAAACCACACGATTAATCCTTTGCGCACCCAGTCCTCGACCGTTTTCCGATTACGTCCTGTAATCTTTGAAAACTGCCCAACGGTTACATCACGTTTTTCGTCCTGAAAGGATGACACAGGAAAAGTACATGCGTTACCATCCATATCATATAATACCACATCCGAAGTCATATAATTTTGAAGTTTTTCGAGAGTTTCCTTGAATCTATGTCGTTGTGCATGATCGGCCTTTTTTACCCGAATATCAATATTGCACCAATCATAATCGTCTCTATTGACTCCATGATATTCAGCCAACTCTTTTGCAATTGCCTTACGAGTTTCCAATGAGAATTGCATTAAAAATTTGTCGTACTTATATCGTCCCATAATGCTAAAATTGCGTGAGTAATTCCGCATTCTTCTGCCGCTCCTCACGCTCGAAACTGGCAAGGTAGTTCTCGGTCGTTTTGAGGTCTTGATGCCCCAGCGATTCGGAGATATAGGCGATGTTAGTCCCTGCGCGCTTCAAGACCGTAGCGAACGAATGCCGGGCTGTGTAGGTCGAGATATTGGCTATTCCGAGGACACGGCCGATTTCCGCCATCCGTTTGTTGATGGCTTTGGTCAGATACATCGTTTTCATCTTTTGTTTCATCGCATCTTCCGACCCGTCGAGAATCGGGAAAATGAATCGCTCCGGCGCTGGCGCATTGCCTCGTCGGTCGATAATGGCCCGCATCTGTTCGGTGACAATAACTCGAATCTCTTTGCGAGTTTTGGTGGTGTGTTCCGTTTTTTGCCGGACAAAACAGATTTCGCCGTTCACGATGTCCCGATACCTCAACTTCACGAAATCGGCGACGTTGATGCCATTGCACAAGTAGAGGAACAGCCAATAATCGCGGTATTTGGCCGAAGTGTCGGTTCCGTCGTCGTAACGGGCGATTTGTCCGATCTGCTCTAATGTAAGCGCCAGTTTGCGTCCCTCACCGGCTTGTATTTCATAGCGACCGCGGCCGAATGGATATTGCGCCTCCTTGACTACGCCAAGACGTCGAGCTTCATTGAGGATGGCCCGCAGATGACGCAAGTGTATCGAAACGGTCGTCTGTGTTTTTCCCTCCTTGTGCAGAAATGCAGCATACTTGTCCAACCACGCGACCGTGATTGCCTCGAACCGAATACGCTCACCAGCGAAACGCTCCAGACCTTTTTTGAGTATTACGAAAAAGAAAAGCAGCGTATTCAGATTGGCCCCACCCCTACCAATCAAGGCGGGGACTTCGATCGGAACCCTGAAACATATAATAACAGGAGCCTCGATACATCCATGTATAGTTAATATAAGATAATCATTTTTCAGATAAAAGCGAGGGTGGATAGCACCGGCCCGGAGGAACTAAAAAAGTGCATAAGGGCCTACATCTTCAACTACAATGTCTACTATCCAGCGAAAGCCCCTGCCAACTATTATTCATCGGGCATTCTGGACTCCTATAAAAACCCCGAATACTAAGGAACAGCGAAATGTTTAGACGACGAAACCGGCCTCGAAGATGAAGCCGGTTTCGATTGTTATGCGAGTTATTAAAGCGAGACGTTGTTATGAGGCAAGAAATCATTTTTATCCAAAACGGTCAGTATGCTTCGAATCAGCAGACTGTTGCTGAATGCGATCGTATACTTTCGAGCATTTTCATAAACAGGACACAACATCTTCTTATTCACCAAACCGCGTATGATCCGGGAGACCTCGGAACTGCTTTTATCGCATAAAGTCTTTTTCAAATCCGCAGCTTGAACTATTTGTTTGTCTATTGTAATTTTCAATATATTACATTCTACTTCTGTAATATACCCATTGTTTCGAGCATCATGGAGAGCCGGCAACAATATGACATCGTGCAAATACGTATAGTCTACTAATTTATCGATCTTTTCCAGTTCTATCTTAAGGCCCGAAAGAACGTATTCGGCCCAATCGATCAACCCCTCGTCCGTACCTCGATCCGCTGCTGCAAGATGCGAATAATACAAGGCTCTGTCAGAACAAAACACCGCCGTCGGATTGATAATCCGTTCGTTGCTCTTTATGATTTTCTTCTTGAGCAGCAAAGCATAGGTGAACAACCGAACGACACGACCGTTGCCGTTCTCGAACGGGTGTATCCAAACAAAACGATGATGAGCGACGGCAATTTTGAGCAGATCGTATTTAGGAGCATCTTCACGATTGACAAATTCGATAAGCTCGTCAATCAAAGGTTCCACCTGCGTAAAATCGGGCGGCACGTGGTTCGATCCGCTGATACGAACATTTTTCCGTCGAAATTGTCCGGGATTCGTAGCCCCTTCCCGATTGGCACTCAATCCTTGTACGGTCAACGAGCGCAATTCCCGCAACAGCATTTTATTGATTTCGAGATCATCGATATGCTGCTCGATGTAATTCATCGCATATTCCACATTCCGAATCTCCCGGATATCTTCTCCCTTGTCAAATAAATGCGATTGTTCGTTTTGCAATTTAGCAGTCTCGACATAATCCATCACGGTCGTATTGTTCCCCTCGATTCGAGAAGAACCGATGCTTTCCAGCATGTGGAAGATATGCTTCAACTGAAAAAATACGTTCGGATGCGTCGTCCCGCTCAATCTTTTGTACCGCAATTTCTCCAGCTCCATGATCGCATCGGTGATCGGCATTTCAAAACCGATTTGCGGCAAACGGAGATCTATGAATTTTGTTTCAGACATGAAAGTCATATTTGACATCTGCAATTACAAACATTTGCAAATATAAACAAAAAAACATCACAAAATCAACCATGTGTATTTTTATTTACCACATGCACATTTGCAAATAAGGAAACTGCACATTTGCATAAAAGCAACTATAACAGTTGCAACGAGCAACTATTTATTGCAAGGCAATCCCTTCTAAAAAAGAACTTACATAATATTACTACCTTAGCGTCAGGGAACATTATTAGGAAGGCGGAGTTCCGCCGAAAGAAGCGGCCGGAAAAATTCCCCGGCCGCTGTAGTGCCCCGCAAGGCTCGGGCGGGGCTACCAAAACAATATGGAACCGAGCCTTATAGCGAATCCGCTACCCGTCTGATTCGGTCTGCCAAGTCGCACAGAGCACCCTTGAACTGCGCCAGTTCTTCTTCGGTCAGCGACGCAGGTTTCCCGTTTCCGTCAATGCCGCGCAGCTTGTTGTAAAGCCACGAAGGCGACTTGCCGAAGTAATCCATCGACAAATGGCCCCACGACACCTCTACCAATATATTCTCCAATTTTTGTTTGAAAAGCGAGTTCGGTTTCATAGGTATTTTTATTGATACCCGCATCGATCGACTCTAAGATCGTTTCGTCCGGTACTGCAAATATAATGTAAAATTTCGCACTATCCGGATTCTCCGATACTTTTTTGAAAAAGCAACCTACCTGTCGGAGCCATCGACCGGCAAAAAAGAAGTCTCCACGGAGTACGCGGAGACAGTAGGTTGAAAACCTTCGGCCTATAGCCTTATTGTGGTAAGATGTAGAACTTACGAGGGCAAATATAAGCTGAAATTTGCTATTCTGCAACTTTTTCTTTAGTTTTACGAAAAAATCGAAGCTGTATGCAGAAGATATTGGGTTTGGATCTCGGCACCAACTCGTTGGGCTGGGCCCTCGTCGAAGAGACCGGAAGCGGCTACCGCCTGCTCGAAAAAGGAGTCGACATCTTTCAGGAAGGAGTAGCCCGCGAGAAGAACAACGAACAGCCGGCCGTGCAGGCCCGCACCGAAGCCCGGGCTTTGCGCCGGCACTATTTCCGCCGGAGGCTGCGCAAGATCGAGCTACTCAAGATTCTGATCAAGCACGATCTGTGTCCGCCGCTGACCGACGAACAATTAGATGCGTGGCGCGCACACAAGACCTACCCGCTCGACGAGGAGTTTCTCCGCTGGCAGCGAACCGACGACAACTTGGATAAGAATCCCTACCATGACCGCTATCGGGCGCTGACCGAAACGCTCGATCTCGGCAAGAAGTCCGATCGCCGCTCGCTCGGGCGCGCCCTCTATCATTTGGCGCAGCGCCGCGGCTTCCTCAGCAACCGCAAAGAAGCTGGAAAAGAGAGCGAGGAGGGACAGGTCAAACAAAGCATCAAGAATCTNACGGNCGACATGNNNAAAGCCGGATGCCGCTACATCGGCGAATACTTCTACCGGCTCTACCAGCAGAAAGCGAAAATTCGCAAGAAATACACCTCCCGCANCGAGCACTATTTAGCGGAGTTTCGGGCTATCTGCNAGCAGCAGCATCTTCCCGAGGAGCTGCAGCGCGAATTGCAGCGCGCCATTTTCTTCCAGCGGCCGCTGAAGTCGCAGAAAGGCTCGGTCGGCCGGTGCACGTTCGAAAAGACGAAAGCACGCTGTCCGGCCTCCCACCCGCGGTTCGAGGAATTCCGCATGTACTCTTTCCTCAACAACATCCGGATAGCAGGGCCCGGAGCGACGGANTTCCGGCCTCTGACNCCGGAAGAAATNNACACGGTTCGTCCGCTCTTCCTGCGCAAGAGCAAGCCGCACTTCGATTTCGAGGAGATCGCCCGGAAAATCGCCGGCAAAGGGCAGTATGCCTGTAAGGGCGACCGCATCGAAGCTGCATACCGATTCAACTATGCCCGCACGGCAACCGTGAGCGGATGCCCGGTAACGGCCTCTCTGATCGCAATATTCGGGGACGACTGGCTCTCGGAAATCCGNAGCCGCTACACGCTCGGANCCGGCAAGGACGAAGAGCAGCTGTTGAACGACGTATGGCATGNGCTCTTTTCGTTCGACGACGAAGAACGGCTCCNCGCATGGGCCCGCGAGAAACTTCAACTCTTGGACGAAGAAGCCGACGATTTCGTGAAAATCCGGATGCCGCAGGACTACGCAGCCCTGAGCCTGAACGCTATCCATAAGATACTGCCCTACCTGCGGGCCGGCTACCGATACGACGAAGCGGTCTTCCTCGCCAACCTGAAAGCGGTGCTGCCGCNGGCCGTCCATNCNGATGCGGAACGTCGTCAAAAAATCGAAGAGGATATAGCGGAGCTGCTGCTCAACTATGTCCGGAATCCCTACGACAAATACGATTCGAAAGANCACCGNATCTCNGACTACCTCAGCGACAACAATATAGATCTATCGCGGCTTCACAAGCTCTATCATCCNTCGATGATCGAAACTTACCGCAAAGCGGAGCCGGATGCNCGCGGCATCTTCCGGTTAGGCTCCCCGCGCACGGCCTCCGTTCGCAACCCGATGGCNATGCGGGCCCTGTTCCGGCTGCGGATTCTGATCAACAAGCTGCTGCAGGACGAAAAGATCGACCCGACGACGAAGATCAACATCGAATTTTCGCGCATGCTCAACGATGCGAACAAGCGCAAGGCGATCGAACAATACCAACGCGAACGGGAGACCGAACACCGGAAGTATGCCGACGAAATCCGGCAACAATATGCCGCAGCAACCGGCTCGGAGATCGAGCCCACGGAGACAGACATCCTGAAGTACCGGCTTTGGGAGGAGCAGAAACACGTTTGTCCCTACACGGGCGCCTTGATCGGCATTTCGGACTTCCTCGGCTCGGCGACGCGCTACGACATCGAGCACACCCTGCCCCGCTCGCGCGGAGGCGACGACTCGCAGATGAACAAGACGCTCTGCGACAACCGCTTCAACCGCGAAGTGAAGCGGGCCAAGCTCCCGGCGGAACTATCGAACCACGAAGAAATTTTGGCCCGCATCGAGCAATTCGGGTGGCAGGAACGGATCGACTCCCTGCAAAAACAGATCGAAGCGCAGGTGCGCAAAAGCAGAGGTGCCGCAACAAAGTCGGAAAAGGACAAAGCCATTCAAAATCGACACTATCTGCAAATGCAATACTCCTACTGGCGCGGGAAGCTCGAACGTTTCACCATGACCGAAGTTCCGGAAGGCTTCTCCAACCGGCAGGGCGTCGACATCGGCATCATCGGCCGCTATGCCAGGCTCTATCTGAAAACGGTCTTCGAACATATCTACACGGTGAAAGGAGCGACGACCGATGCGTTCCGCAAGATGTGGGGGCTGCAGGAGGAGTATACGAAGAAAGAGCGTGTGAACCATGTCCACCATTGCATCGACGCCATCACGATCGCCTGCATCGGCCGGAACGAGTATGCTCATTGGGCGCAGTATGCCAGCGATGAAGAACAATATCGACGCAACGAAGGCACCCGCCCGCAATTTGAGAAGCCGTGGCCGACCTTTACCGAAGATGTCAAGGCCGTGGCCGACGAACTGCTCATCTCCCACCACACGCCCGACAATCTGCCCAAGCAGAGCCGCAAGCGGCTGCGCAACCGAGGGGTGGTCCAGCTCAACGACACAGGAGCGGTCAAATACCAGCAGGGCGACACAGCACGCGGGAAATTGCACTTAGATACTTTTTATGGAGCTATCAAACGCGATGATGAGATCAAGTACGTGATCCGCAAGTCGCTCAACGATCTGAAAACGATCGACGACGTGGAGAAGATCGTCGATGAAGCAGTCAAGCAGAAAGTAAAGGATGCGATCGAGGCCGTAGGAGTCAAAAAGGCGATGAACCCCGCAGAACATACGATCTGGACGAACGAAGATAAGCAGGTGCCGATCCGCAAGGTACGCATCTTTGCAGTCAAAAAACCGAAACCTCTCGGAAGCAAAACCCAACGAGATTCATCCATACACGAATATAAACGGCCTTATTATATCACGACTAAAAACAATTATTGCATAACGATATATGAGGGTACAGATATGAAAGGTCGAACAAATCGATCTTTTGAGATCGTCAGCAATTTGGAAGCCGCACAATATTTCAAGGCGAGTGCCGACCGAACGGCCCGGCCCGACTTAGTGCCGCTCTCCGATGCGAACGGCTATCCGCTGAAATATATCCTGAAACCAGGAACGATGGTGCTTTTCTACAAAAAGTCGCCGGAAGAGTTGCACGAATGTTCGCAGACAGAACTGGCAAAACGATTATACAAGGTAGTTGCCATGTCGGTAGAAGGCCGCATACAATTTCTTTTTCACCAAGAAGCTCGCGAACAAACAACACTCGGCCCCGGAATAGCAACATTCGATGCCGATCATCCGGTTCCCAAACTACGATTAAGTATCTCCGGGTTCAACGCCTACGTCGAAGGCTACGACTTCGAGCTGACCGTCACCGGCGAACTGAAATTCAAACACGGACCGACATGCTGAAACGAGCCTTATTCTTCTCGACGCCTT
>JAAUYS010000008.1 GCA_014804995.1 Clostridia bacterium | reverse complement strand
AACCAACTGCGGCGCATTCATTCCGGAAGCTGAAGATCGGATAATGCCGATAAGGAGTAATCTGCTTATTTCAGATAAAATCCAAGGGAATAAGCCGCTTATTTCAGACAAAATCCAAAGGAATAATCCACTTATTTCAGATAAAATCCAAGGGAATAATCGCCACGTTTCAGATAAAATCCAAGGGAATAACGGATTCAATGCAGTAAATCATTGATTTACTGCATTGAATCCGGATTATACGGCTATGGCTCAGAATTTCTTTACATACCACACGCCTCCCGCCAGAAGATATAAACTGCCGTCAACCTCTCTTATGCAATCGAACCTGCATGGCACGATTTCTTCGCCGGATGGATAAAGCGCGCCGAGTTTGCCGTCAAGCATCACCTCTATCCAGCGAACATGATGAAAAGAATCATCGTAAATAGGCTCTACGAGGTAACTGCCATCCACATTCATCCAGCCAGACTTACCGTTGAGCACCACATATGTGAACTCTCTGTGAAAAAAATTAGCCGCCCTGTCGAATATAGGAGGTATCACGAATATACCCTCCTTATTGATGAATCCAACTTTTCCATTAACCGTTACGGCAGCTACTCCTGTCCAGAAAGATTCCGCATATTCATACATGGGGGGAATCAGATAAGAACCATCTTCGAGGAGATATCCATACAAACCGTCGATCGATACACAGGCCGTTCCCTCCCGAAAGTTTCTTGCACTGTCAAAAATCGGAGGGATGATCCATTTACCCTCCATATCTACAAAACCGGATTTCCCATTCCCGCTTCTTGTTCTAAGTTTCTTTTCCATATAAATGAATACCGTACGACCGGCAAAGGTAAAGATGACCCGGATGCATTGGAGCTTTGTTTTTATGACGTTTCATTGGTCAGGAAATCAGGACATGTCTGATAGACGTTTTGAATTTTCAAAGAAATTGATTAACTTTACCACATAAATATTCAAAGTAATGAAACAGGTAGTCGTAACATTAGAACAAGGAGCGGACGCATCCCTTATAACTCGTATACTGGAGAATATCAAAGGTGTTGTACGCACATCAATGAGGGATTATAGCGAGGACCACGTCCAGGAGGATTCAGAAACTACTGAATGGATCAAAAAAATGAAAAACCTGAGTAACAGTGTGAATCCATCAGTGATAGATATGGAAGACGAGCGCACCAAATACCTCATGTCAAAATGAAACGTATATTTCTTGATACCAGTTTTATCAGCACAGGAATTTCTGGATAGATATCGCCCTTAGCTCTTTATTCCAAGATGTCGCGAGGGACTTCAGAATTTCATGGGCACAATTTGCAAATATACTATAATAATTCCACCTGAGCAAGAGGCCGAAGAGATTTCTCATATCATCTGTCAACGTCGGTTGAATCTGCCGATTTCCGATGCTATGGCATCGCGTTCGGCAAGACTCAAAGAGGCGGTGCCGTATCGGGCCAACATGTAGGGAATATCGCGCAATGTGCCGATAAACCCCGGATTTCCCGTAATCCGCAGACGAGTCATGAAGGAATAGACCACAATCGAACGTAATGCGCCGACATAGGCCCTTATAACCGGCAGATTATCCCTAAGAAATCGCAAATGATATTCGTTCTGCTCAACAGGATTTCTCATCCAATATGACATTCCAAGTACACGCCTGTGAATCTTGGGACCTAACGCCGCCCCCGACACCTCACCGAGAAAAGTCTTGGTTTCTACGACGAATACCCCTTTCGGGGAGATGATAAGGTGATCTATCTGACACGATTGTCTCCCATTATGGAAATACAGATTATTAAATATAATCGAATCTTTAGGAGCCGTGAATTTCAATACCAACCGTACCAGCATCTCTCCTGCCCATCCTTTGGTCGGAGAGCACACGAGCAATAACAGGCATATACATCCTATTCCGGCCAATCCTCCCGCTAACAGCAAAAATCCATTCATAGCAATATACATATATAAATCAGTCAGACTTCAGGATAATATACCTCGACAAGCAAAAGGTAAACCATCGGTGCTTGGCCCATAGGAATTCAATAGGGATTTTTGTCCATAGAACCAAAGACCATAGGGCTTACGCCGAACTTTTCCCCGTAATTAGTTGTAGCATAATAAAAAATTGATTAAATTTGCATACACTTATTCGGAATCAGCCACTGCTGGATTCCATACTGACTCATCGTTATGACACAGATAGTAGTAACATTGGAAAAAGGAGCGGACTCATCATTGCTCCAAAAAATGATTGAAAATATGAAAGGTGTTCTTCGCACCTCGTTACAATCCAGTGTCAAAAGCCAAACCGAAAAAGATAGCGATGACTGGCTCGAAACTCTTCACAGCATCAAAAAAGGCATTGACCCTTCGTTGATTGACATGTCTGATGATCGAACCCGTTATCTGATGGCAAAATGAAGAAAATATATCTTGACACGAACTTCATCCTCGACTATTTTGTGAGGGAACAGGAACCGGGAGACTGCGAACGGCTTTTAAGATATGGTCATTCCCGAAAGTACGATTTTTATATTTCCTATCTGTCGGTAGCGAATTTTGCGTACATAATGCGTAAGTTGCCGCAAGAGGAACTCTACACGAAGATCCGGAGCATTTGTTCGGTGTTCAATGTAGTGAAAAACACAAAAGAGCAGATTCTCAAGAACCTGGAAATGAAAGTGGATGATTTCGAGGATGGTTTACAATATCAAGCTGCCTTAGAAGCTAAATGTGATGTTATCATAACAAGAAATCAGAAAGATTTCATATTTTCCAATATACCGATCATGTCTCCCAGAGAATATCTTGATTCCATATCTTATTGAATAGGTCCCGACTTTACGTCACCTGACCCCATCCCCTTTTTGACCAAAGGGCTTGCAAAAACATGAACATGGAGTATATCCTTTTAGCTTGCTCTTTGCTCCGAACTTTTCCACGTAATTAGTTATAGCATAATAAAAATTTGATTAAATTTGCAGGAAAAAGAATAGAAGGATATTATGGCACAACCAATAATAATCACCAACCCTTCCCCAAAGACTCTCAAGCTCTTTGAAGCAATGAGAAATCACAAGCATCAGCAGTTGGAGAAGATGAAGGAAATGGAAAGAGGAATATTCTCAATCAGAGTGTAGGATGGATATTTCCTTCAACATAGAAATAACGAATTGAGCATTACATTTTTCTTTTGATGCGTCAGCCCCCAGACAACAACCCGCGCCGTCATGCCGGAGGATTTTGTCCATAGAACCAAAGACCATAGGGCTTACGCGACAAACGCCGCTTCTTCCGTGGAGCTTGATCATCGCGAAGGAATCTGCTCATCCTGAGGTGTCAACCGATAGTTTACGGGTAGGAGAAAATAACAGTTAACCGGTTCTCCACCAATACGACCGGGCAGCCATAGAGGCATGTTCCTGACAACACGAATAGCCTCCTCATCAAGATCGGAACGCACACCATGAACGACCGTAGGGTCACACACTCGCCCCAGTTGATCGACAACAAACCGAACAACTACACGTCCTTCGATTTTATCCTTAATAGCCTGTTCCGGATAACGAATTTCGTTGCATAGATACGATATCAACGCTTGCTGTCCACCTATGAATTCAGGTGGTTCCTCTATATGATCGAAAATCTCACCCTTTACATCATCCTCCGATTTTTCAACGTCAGCCTCTGATGTAAAATCGGGGTCATAGACTTCATATCTTTCATCCGGATCAATGACAAGCACTTCATCCGTGTACACACTCTCTGCCGCCAGATCCACATTAAAACTAAAGGGAAAGACTGCCAACGCTATTATTAACTTACTAATATTCATATCATTTACACTCACATAATTCATATGGAGTCAAGGATTACCAATATTATAATGGGAATTTTTTGGAAATCTTATCATTAAGTTCCTGACAAATTCTTCATTCTGTACCATCGGCCATAGTCATTCCCTCTCTATCAATAAACGTTTGGTTTATCGTAGTCCGCTCCTCCATATAATACCCATTTAATATGAGTTTTATGAGACAGTATCATTGAAGAAATATCCTCCTGTATCTGAATAAGATGCTTAATTCTCAGCTGGTCTTCTTGGAATTTATTAATATTCCTGTCTCTAAGAACCGATACTCTAAAGACTGGTGTTTCCTCCATTCGATTTGCATCAAATTTTATATCAAGCAATGATTGAAGATTTCTTCGGGCCTCTGGTGATAAAATTAGTAATAATTCCTCTGCACTACTAATATCATCAATCCAAACAGAGGGGACGCAATCCCCCGAAGTAGGAAGTTTACCTATTTCTTGATTCGGATTGGCAATACGAAGAGATGCGATACGAACAGGATACGGTTCCTTAGGTATAATTTCTTCCAAATTATACCTAGTATGGAAACCGAAATCATTATAATTTAGTTTTGTTATCCTAAACTTTCGAGAATCGGCACCAGCAAGTTCAAAAACATTGCCATTTAGAATTTCATTCATATTTATTAATCAGATTTCCATTCTACTTAAATAGTTACAAGATACAGTATCAATCAAACTTTTTTCTACCTATAATACTCTCTTGTAAAGGATTGGCCTTATGTCGCTGCAAATTAGCCAGGGCTAATTCCTTACTGGAATTAGCATAACAATACTCACACAGATGAGGACATGTGTTATATTCGCCGATATCCTTGCTTTTCATACAACCACACGCGATTCGCTGTCCCTTATCTCTGTTGTTATTGTGAATCACAGCATATATATTATCATTGATACGAATAGCACCCTCCGGAATCCGAATATCTTCAAGGGCAGCAAAAACATTATCGGGATATTGGACATTAATCAGTTCAGCTCCAAGAAACTTCATGAGTTCCGGAGAATGATGTCCGAATCGCACCATCAGTCTATCATCTACACAATGGTTATGCTCTACCCCTTCAAGATCCATACTCTCAGCGCAGGTCGCCAATATGTAGTTCCATCCCTTGCTACGGTTCAGCTCAACCAACCGTCTGGCAAATTCAATCATGTAATCCTTTGTCCAGTCAATATAGTTGATTCCATTCCGCTTTAAATTATTCTGCACCTTACGATAAGACACAATATCGGCAAAACTGAATACAAGCTTCTCCGTATACCCTTTAAGCTCATCCCCGATTCTTGTTATCTTATCCAACAGTTTATCCATATCGATACGGTCTGTCAGGATCAAGGGATCAAAGCGCCATACGACTGCTCCAACTCCAAGTTTCTCCACAAGATGTCGGAATGTCTTGATACGCTGATCCAAAGGAGGTACTCCCCTCTCCAATTGCTCCTCTTCGTAATCGTTCAGGGTGTATTGCACATAGCATCCGATCTCTCGTTGCTTCAATTCATCCAGGTATTCCAGCAATGGTTTGGGATTCTTTGACCAGAATACTATAAATCGTGTGTTCTGATAGGACACGTAAGATGACTTTCCATTGAAAGGGTTAGTCCAGACCGAATAACCCTTATTCAGGCGTTCGAAGAACCAATCCGCATAGAATGCAGGAATATCGGTAGCACGACTTGCTGACACCACGACTGGAGCCATAGCCTCAACCTTTTCACCATTATCATTAAGTATTCTTACTTTTTCTGACATACTATCGTATCAACGCTATCCTAAAGATTCTATTATACTTAGTTCTCGCGGATCTTCATAACCATCACTTATAGCCATACCTTTGAACAATTCTATAGCCATAGTCTTTTTTTGACAATCAAATCGACGGAAATACTCTGCATACTGGTTATAATCAGCTTCAGACAAAAAATCCATCGTCTCATCTGTCATGCCAAATAATTTCACCATTTCATCAAGATATGCTACTTCTCCGGGATCTATAATTCCGTCTGCCTCCATGATGGCAATAAGTATCACCATCATAACTATTTTTTCTTCCTGCGAGAAATTACTCTTCAAGAATTTGGCCTCTAAAGAATCTATCATATATGTTATTCCCTTTGTTAATTATAAACAAATTCTTTCTTGCTCTTGTCAGAGCAGTATATATCATTGCATGACAAGACTGAGCGGAAGGGGAACTCCACCCAGCATCTATTATGAGAATTACTGTATCTGACTCCCAGCCTTTAAAGCTTTGAATCGTAGCAAACTTCATACAGTCACAGAGCGTAGTGAAATGCACCTTACATACTCTTCTGATTTTCTTCAGATCAGCATCAATTGGATATCTATTGTCAGACCTATTGTCAGACCTATTGCCAGCCCCTGTCAACTGATTATATGTTTCTTGACTTTCAAAGGTTCGCTTCGTATCAGATTTAGTGGCTTGCCTATAGATATAGTCTAATTCACGCAGTAAATCTACTGTTTGTCCGAGGACAACAGTATCTGCAACGGCGATATCATGAGTACTCAAAATCCATAATATCTTAGAAACAATATCTTGATTCGTTGTGGCTCTGTCAAAAAAACAGTAGCCGATACTATTATCAAACAACGATAATGAGGAATCCACTTCAAGCTGTCCTGAGGTAAGCCCGAAACTTCGTGCAAATGCCGACGAGATTTCCGCTATCTTAGGATTCAGCATTCGCATTGATACACGACCCGGTAGTTCAATCCATCTACCATTAAACCCTGCCATTTTCGGCATACCGGACGTGTCATAATTTCTTTCATATATATTCTGAGCACCGTCTCCAAATACTATAAATCTTCCTCCCGGTTTAAGAAAATACTTACGCAAAATGTCAAACCAGTTTGACTCGTAATCCTGAGCCTCATCTACAATAATAGTGTCATACTGATCATCATTTGATATTATCTGTGCCCTATATCTCTCAAAAAAACCGGCATCATCCGCACCTCCGAAAGGTGTGGACCCAGCATAGCGCTTTGATTTTGATAAGAAAAACTGGTGATAATTAATAATATTAAACACCTTAGTCGAGAAATCCATCGGCACTTTCATAATCCTCATATAGATATATTGCCGCAATGTTATATTGAAAGTTACTATCAATACTTTTTTCCCTGTCCGCAGATGTTCTGATACCGCAGTGTAGGCCAATAATTGAGTTTTGCCACTTCCTGCCACCCCTTTAACACGCACGAATTCTTTCCGGTTAGAAAGAATCTCCCTCTGCATAGCGGTCAATACAATGCTTGTATCACCCGCTGAAGCAGGATGCCATTTAGGAAAAATAAGTTCTTTAATTTCCTTGTAGAAAATCAACGGGAAGACCTTACACTTGACATTCTCTAATTTTTGCTTGGCATTCCCGGATGTCAATACAACGAGAAAGTTTGTCGGATTTCCAAGATGTGGATTATCGATCTTCTTTTTAATCTTTTCTATAAATTTTTCAATATTTGTTATCTCCCGACTCCTTGAATTCCTCTCAGCCGGATTATTTCTGATCTCTTGCTTCAAAGTATTCAATTTACTTTCCAAAGGACCTAATTGCTCCTTGAGTTTTTTTATCTGATAATTCATTCGAGCATTCTTAATCTCATCTTCGGAAGCATTGGGGAAATACAGACCTGTTTTAATTGAATTATATATTGAGCGATCAAGAACTGTATTCACCTGCAAGCTCTCAATATAAGTATCATATAAGGCGGCTTTGATTGCTTCTACCTTTTCATACGATTTATCAAAATCCTCTATATCATCGCATACATTCACGATAACAACACCCTTTGATGTTGCATCATTACCTGAATGATTCATAAGAAGGAAATCCGGCACTTCTATTCCTAATGTGGGCTGTAGAAACAATTCAAAATGATTCTCGGCTGCCGAACGTAAAACATTATACGCTTCCACCACATTATCATTCAGAATACCCTTGAGACACTCTTCTCCCGCAAATGATGTTCCATCAAGTCCCTGATTGGATTCTTCTATATTCGATCCGTTCAGCTCCATAGATGCAGAATGGAAAAAGGATTTTACCTCAATTCCATACGGATGATTTGTGTCGGATGTATAACCACACGGATATACCGAATAATCCGAGTATACTTTAGCTGATTTGTGATAATTATAAAAGTCCTTGATACGTGAAACTTGGCCGCCGTATTTAGGGCCCACGCATACATAGTAACGCTTGTTCCCTAAAGCGTGCGTCATTTCTGTGAGCCAATGCAATCCTACACTTCTGATATCAAGGATATTAGAAAATAGGTGTACCGCTACGGTTTCGGCACAATCAATATCTGTCCATAAATTTTCTCCATTATCGGGAATAAACCGACAATATGGACGAATCTCTGTATGAGGAGCAGCGGCTTGAGACACGAAAGAAACAGCACGGTTCAAGGCAAATTGTGACGGTTCAATAAGATTAATGCGTCTAACACTATGCAAGAGGTTTCGGTCAGCCAAATACTGTAGAAATACCAATGAAGCCAATCCCTGACCACATCCCCAGTCAAAGACTTCAATCTTCCTGATTTGGAAAAGACCTGCATCCTCTGACCAGATTTCATTGAATGGGAAGGTCTGAAGAGCCTTGCGACATTTCATTACATGCATCTCTCCATACGCAGCGATATAGGCATCAAGCTTCTCCTCTGAATCCAAAGCATCATACCCATGATTCAATAGAGACCATGGAGCACGGCGAATATCGGGAGATAACATCATCGTACATTCCTTTATGAGTCTATCTATATTCATTTTACACTTATACTTGAAGTTCTATAAATAATTTAATTTATGAAAGAGTTACGCAATAATAATTCTCATTTTAAGAGTCGATTGCGTAAATCTTTAATGGATATATGAGTATTTCCATTTTGCGCAAATGATACGACACTCTGATCTTTAACGGCCTGTAAAGTAGATATAGACTTTCGCAATTCTTTCAAATACCTCATCTGCGCTTTAAATGGCATATCAGAGTTTTTTTGACGTACTATACCTTTTGAAGCCAACCAATCAAACCATATTGTCTGAGAGTAGAGACTTCTTCCATTATCAAATGCCTTCAATGATCGATCAAGGCGCAATAAAAAGTAATTGGAAATTATACGACGATTATGAGTCTCATCATAGTTTGGTAAATAGGTTTTATTAATTGAAACTACTTCTATGTCTATATTATATGACCTATTAAGCCGCTTCTTTATCTTATTTATATTTTTGACAATAAGATTAAAATCAATATCACCTTTATTATCAAGCGTTGAGGCATCAAATACTAACAATACTTGATAAGATATAGCAAATTTGTATGGCAATACCCTATCAAGTACTTGGAAAACATTTTCCACACCATGTTGAAAGGTTATATGATTGCTCGTATCATTGGCAAACATATACCTATCTATGAATATCAAAGCATTTGAGGGTTTTATCGGATTATTTCCCAAAATTTCTTCCCAACCTCTGTCCGGCTCATTTTTATCTACACTTTTTTCAATACCCTCATCAAAAAGTAAGTTCCCGGCAACTGACTGATCTAACGTGTGGCATATTATTCCATATTGATCAAAGATCCGTTTTGCTTCAAAAGAATCAATGTTAAGAAGACCGACAATGATACCGGATTCATCAAACACCTGTTCGGATGAAAAATATGAAAGTATAGATTTACAATCCTTTATTATCTTAGGTTCCAAGTCCTTAGCTTGAATAAAATTCCATGCTACGTTTTCATCATTACTATAGAAGTCCGAATTTTCATTTAAGAAAATCCGAAGTGTCGGTTTACATTTTTCTATCAGTTCAATCCAAACCTCATATTTGTGATCCTGATTAAGAGACAATTGTCTAACAATCCGTTCAGTAGTAATAATTTCCATATCAATTATTATTAATACGCATTAAATGTCTACTCCATTTGGAAGCTTCATCAAAGAATCCGGAACCAAAGGATTGCTCGAAGTATCCATTAGTTCTATAGACCATTTCATATGGTGAATCATCTTCAGGGAAATAATATACCTTAAAAGGATTACACTTATCCAATTCTATCTCATTATTGAACTTCATTTCTGCCACCAATACCTGCGATCGGCGAATCAAGTATTCAGAATGTGTTTCTACAATAATCTTATACCCTGTCTTCTGACTGACCAATTGAAAGAAATCACACAAAAGACTTTGATATTTCGGATGCAGATTCTGTTCAGGCTCCTCAACAAGAATAAAGTTAGATCCTTGTCCTCCTATATATGCAATGCGGGTCAATAATTGAAAATACAAACTTAATTCCACTATTCGCATTGTCCCCGTACCCATATCGGATAGATGAGTCCATTCCCCCTCCACAGTCAATAATTCCAACGTATAAGCCACCCCCCCAATTGATTTTATTCTTATATCTTTTGCGACTCCAAAAATATCAAGATATTTCAGGAAATCATCCTTATCCTCAGTATAATTTAGATAAGCCAAAGATTTACAGCGTTTATAGAATCCATCTATTAGCTCATATAACGGATGAGATGGCAAAAATACCGTGGATTTTTCCAATATATGCACAGGTAAATACTTGACAATCATTTGATTTAAAACCTTCTCAAGCGAATAAGCTGAAGATTGAATTCGAGCGGCTATATACTTTGGAATAGAGCCAGAGATAGAAGGATATTTCCAGTATTTAGATACTGAAATTAAGCAGTTAGATAATAAATATGGTGTAACCAAATTATCCACTGTAGGATCATCGGCAACAGGAGACTTGTCTAACTTCACCGCCTTAGTATAATCAAGCGAATTTAGAAACTTGATTTGATTAAATCGAGTCTCCCTTAATTGATATGCCTCATCAAGTATCGTATCCAATTCTATTTCTAAACTTTCAAGATCCTGAACCGAAGCACCGGATTGTTTATAGTTTCGAATGGTATCTTCAATATAGGCTATCAGATAATCTATAGTTAAAATTCCATTTTTTTCATACCTCACATCATCACGAAACACATCCTTCCAACTTTCGGGATAGTTATATTCGTCATATTCCATCCACTCGATTATTGTTGAATTACGCGTTGCAGTAAGTTTGTAGCCGCGCACTAAATCTTCAATGATAAATTTTCTAACACTTACACTTTTATCTTCATTATTAGCCTCATTAAATTCGAATGACAAAATAAACTCTCTTACCATTGTAGA
Source organism: Clostridia bacterium (assembly GCA_014804995.1). Lineage (GTDB taxonomy): Bacteria > Bacillota > Clostridia > Christensenellales > Borkfalkiaceae > Coproplasma. The sequence continues at coordinate 2,062 of JAAUYS010000008.1, read as the reverse complement.
GAATTCCAAAGGCTCGTCGGAATTCATATTATGAATGCGTCCGTACTCACCTAATGCACTTGGAATTTTGAAAGATGGCATTGGAGAAAACCAATCATTAGTTGTCCCCATGCTTTTCAAATTAGATGTTAGGAAATCCAAAGCCGTATTAACGGTTGACTTACCGGCGTTATTGGTACCCACAAGGAAAGTCACATTACTGAAATTAATGTCAACCTTCTCTCTAAACCTTTTATAGTTCTTAAATTCTATACTTTTCATATTTTCAACATTTGTTTAAGCACATACTAACCCTCTGTGAACCCTACACAAGAGTGAAAAAATGAGCACAANTTAAANTTGATTAAACTTCATTGCAAATTTATAAGGATTGTGAAAAGNTCACAANCTTTNGNNAGGATGTTTGACGAAACATAGGGTTTGTTATGTGAAGTGTTGTTTGAGGNNGCGGAGNGCTTCACGGCTGACGGTGATTTCGAGCGGTGACGCTTGNCTGAGGTCGCTAAGGATAAGNCGCTGTCGGGGAATGTCGAGACGTATCAGGTAACGGAGATTTATTATGTGGCGTTTGCCGACTCGGAGGAAGGATGATACGGAACCTTTACCGTCAGGATTTGGGATNGAGTTAACATGCTCAACNTGCTTCGCAACNGGGGTAGATTCGGCTTTGTNCGGCTCAACATACTTCACGCCTGAAGTAGATTCGGCTTTGTCTGTACCAACATACTTCGCAACGGAGGTAGTTTCGGCTTTGTCCGTATCAATATGTTTCGCAACGGGAGCGGATTCGACACGGTCGGTGCCGAACATGGTGAAGTGTGTGAGGAGGATCTGCTCGATGTTGGAGAGGGAGGTGAGGAGGGTGGCGCGGAGGCCGTTGATGAAGATGACGTCNCAGTAGTTGGAGTCGGTCTCGAAGTAGGCGACACGGTCCAGCGGCACGCGGACGAGTTCGTCGCGTGTGTTGAAGTAGAGGGTGTTGTCGGTGGCGCGGAAGCGGCGCATGTCGGGGTTCTGCATCTCGGTAAGATTGAAAGGTTTGGTTATCGTTGAATCGGCGGATCTTCCGACGGATGGCATTTCCGGTGGGCGCGGTTGTCTCGATTGGTTTCGGCTCAGACACAAAAATGCGGGACCGTCGGTTCCGTCATCCTCCATTCAGGTCTTGGCCTACCTAACAAGATGGATGAAAAAACAACAGCCCCGCATCGATCTTGCATATAGTGGAGGTCTCCCCGGGACGACCATGGCGTTCCTCTCCCCCGCCAGGGGGGAATGGAATCGCATAGGCCGGGGATGACGGCTATACATCAAGTCGAGCGGAGACTATCGTTCGAGCATCCTCATCTCGTTGATTCAGACGGCCAAGTTTGAATGGAGCAGATGTCGGCGATAATCACCTTTTGATATGTGGGAATCCGGACCGCGAGGGTGACGGGACCGCCTCCTCCGAGGCTATCGCGTCACGCCGCGCTTGTGAATGGCCGGATTCTAAGTGCAAATTTACTAATTTTCCGCATATCTCAAGGGGCTGTTGTCAGCTTTTCCTATCAATGATACCAATGGGAGCGGAAAGGTAAACATTTTTTCCGGCAACCGTCGCAGGGGCGGCTACCGGAAATCATTACGCTTTGGTGAGCGCGAGGGGTCGGGAGAGGGAGCGCATGAAGAGGAGTCCGAGAATAAGGCTGACGGCCAGTCCGCTGCCGAGGGCGGCTTCGTAGGGCAGCCCGAATCCTTCGGGTCGCGGGGCGAAGAGGATGTAAGTGATGCAGACGACGGTCATGAACATCGCCGGAAGAAGCGTGAGCCAGTAGGGCCGGAAGAGCCCGAACACCTTGCTCCTGACTTCCCGCGAGAGCCATACGGTGATGGCCCAGAGGGTGAAGACTGCGAGCATCTGGTTACACCATGCGAAGTATCTCCATAGCACATTGAAGTCGATCATCATGATGAGGAAAGAGAGGCCGAAGATGGGAATCGAGACGGCAAGGCGTTTCCAAAGCTTCGACTGGTCGATGCGCAGGAAGTCGGCGGCTATGAGGCGCGCGCTGCGCAGGGC
>JAAUYS010000007.1 GCA_014804995.1 Clostridia bacterium | reverse complement strand
AAGGTGCGCCAGACGTACTTATTAAACACTGTACGCATATTTTAGTCGGTGGCGCTGTAAGGGAACTCACACGCGAGGAGGCAAGCTTCTTGCTTGCAGAAAACGACAAGATGTCCGACGACGCGTTGCGCGTTCTCGGTTTTGCGTATAAACCCTTTAACGGAATTATCGAGGAAGACGGGCTTATCTTTATAGGACTGTGCGGGATGACCGACGGGCTTAAAGCGGGCGTAGGCAAAGCCGTTGAAGAATGCAGTACGGCGGGCGTTGCGACCGTGATGATTACGGGCGACCACGTAAGGACGGCGTTTTCCATAGCCAAAAAGCTGAAAATTGCCACTGATATGAGCGAGGTTATGACCGGCGACGAGCTTGATAAGCTTAGTGGCAATGAGCTTGACGACGCAATTGATAATTGCAGAGTATTTGCAAGAGTTTCCCCCAAACACAAAAATATTATTGTAAATTCGCTAAAAAGCAGGGGTAAAGTCATTGCAATGACAGGCGACGGCATAAACGACGCACCGAGCATAAAGAGCGCGGACATAGGTATTGCAATGGGAATTTCCGGCACGGACGTTACAAAAAGCGCCTCCGATATGGTAATTTCCGACGACAACTTCACTACTATCGTTTCAGCCGTAAAAGAGGGCAGAAGAATTTCAACCAACATTAAAAAGACAATACAGTTCTTTTTATCAACTAACCTTGCGGAAGTATTGGCAATACTTATAGCCTCTCTCGTATTGTTTAAGTTTGACTTTTTACTTTCTACCCAGCTTTTATGGTTAAACCTTATAACTGACAGCTTCCCCGTGTTGGCATTGGGAATGGAAAAGGCGGACGACGACGTAATGCAAAGACCGCCGGAAAGAGCGGAGAGGGGTCTGTTCTCAAAAACTTCGCTTGCGTCGATACTGTTTTTCGGGCTGTATATGACGGCGGTAACAATAGGCGTTTTTGTCGTTACCCTCAATATATGTGGCAACGAAACGGCTACAACGATGACTTTTATGACGATTTCCTTTTTGGAACTTTTCCAATCTTTCAATATCCGTTCGGAAAGGCAGTCGGCGTTCAAACACTTCTTTTCAAACAAAATTTTGCTTTTAACAGTCGCCGTTGGCATAATTTTGAACGTTTTACTGTGTGTAAGCCCCTTATCCGTGGCTTTCGGGCTTCAAAAACTGACTGCGGTGCAGTGGATAGCGGTGTTCGGGCTGTCGTTTTCGGTTATTCCCGCTGGTGAACTTTACAAGCTGTTATTGCGCACATTTACAAGAAGAAAACCCCGTTATTTCAAGCATATATCGGGGTCTACGCCCAAAAAGCACAAAAAATTCGCCCTAAAAAGCAATTAAATAAAAAGAGAGGAAGGTAATTTAGCCTTCCTCTCTTTATTTGGTGAATTAATAGTAATCTAAAATTTAGTTAACCTTTTATTAAGCCGGAATATTCAATGCTGTGCAAATTATTTAGATTATTCATTAAGTAGTTAAATGAAATTCTTTGCCCATTAATAAATATTCTGTGCCATTTACCGTATTCATTATTAAATCTATCCCAAAAGCGAATTTCCGCCTGACCATTTGCTCTCGCATTGCGTGATTCGTAATGTTCAAATATTATTCCGACACAATTATTATTATCATACACTAAAATACAATTTTCATTTTTTAAAAATGTTTTAGTCATTTCAGTTATAGTTACAGGTGAAACACCTTTTTTAAATATGAATTGATTAATTCTACCTTTCATATATTTTTCCTTAATATTAAATTAATTTCAAATTGTAGACTTGTGTAAGCCGATACGCGCTATTACAGCATTGTTGGAATAAGTGCAGATTATTTTATCAAGTTTTTTATACCATCTTAAAGATAATTTTACATAATCTGGATGCCCGTTTGTACTAATCTGACAAGTATCATTTCCTATATCGCTTATTGATAATGAATAAGGAGGCCAAGTATTGCCTTTTTTGTCTTTAACATATAGAACATTATTTGTGGTAATCTCAAAATATGTTTCTGTATTTAACCAATCATTTTTGATTTTATTCGTTACTGCTTCACTAATTGAATATTCAACTTCAAATGTATCAGTTACCCAAATTCCAGTTAATGTATGTACATCTTTATCTTCTTCATTAGCTGTTTCACAAGAACAAAGCATTATACTTACTAAAATGCTAATAATTGAAAAAGATATTAGACATATTAAATATTTTATTAGTTTTATTTTTGTCATTAATTTACTCCTTGGTAATGTGGGCTATTTATAGCCTAAATAGTATCATATATAGCCTATTATGTCAAGGAATTTATGATATAATTACATAAAATAAGATAAAGAGGATACAGTGAATACATATACTGCGGTAACAAATAGATTGCTTGTTCTTTTAGACGAAAAGCGTATGTCTATAAATAAATTAGCAATTGAGTCCGCAGTACCACCTTCTACAATAAAAAACATTTTATACGGCAAAAGTATTAATCCTGGAATTGTAACGATTAAAATGCTATGTGATGGCTTAGGTATAAATTTAATAGAATTTTTTAACACAGAGGAATTTAAAGAATTAGAACAAGAAATAAAATAGGCGCAAGGCAAAAGACCTTGTGCCTATTTTTATACAAAATAAAAAGCAACTGAACTCACTACAAAATAAAGTAGTTCGTTTTAGGTTGCCAATGGTGGAGATAAGGGGATTCGAACCCCTGACCTATACGTTGCGAACGTATCGCGCTACCAACTGTGCTATATCCCCGTAAATTCCGCTTTTAATAAAGCGGTTTTTTGGTGGGAACAAATGGGAGTAATAACCAGTTGTTCGCTCGCTAACACTCGCTCACAAGTNGTTCTCGCCATTTGCTCNGTATTTGGTGGGAACAAATGGGNGTAATAACCAGTTGTTCGNTCGCTAACACTCGCTCACAAGTGGTTCTCGCCATTTGCTCTGTATTTGGTGGGAACAAATGGGCTCGAACCATCGACCTCTTGCATGTCAAGCAAGCGCTCTGACCAACTGAGCTATGCCCCCGAAGCAAATACATTATATCAATAAGGGGGAGTATTTGCAAGCGTTTTTTTAAGCGCAACAAAATACTTTATATATAATTTAAAAAAGATTTTATCATAGTTGGTTGTGTTTTTTAAGTTTAAATGTTATAATTTAAAAAAACGCTGGGGCGCGTACAATGGATAAGTGTTTATACGAAGGATACGTTCAGATTTTAAATGAAGAATTGCTTCCCGCAATGGGCTGTACGGAGCCTATTTCCGTAGCGTACGCGGCGGCGTTATCGCGTGATACTCTGGGGGCAATGCCCGAAAAAGTGATAATTTCCGTCAGCGGTAATATACTTAAAAACGTAAAAAGCGTGGTCGTCCCTAACACGGGCGGAATGAAGGGCGTTATCTGTGCGGCGGCGACGGGTATCGTTGCGGGCGAAGCTGATAAAAAGCTTGAAGTAATTTCAAACGTAACGCCTAACGACCAGGAGAGAATAAATTCTTATTTAAAATCTGCAAAATTTTCCGTAGAGCAGTCGCATAACGGCTGTATCTTCGATATAAGCGTAAAGGTCTTCAACGGGAATGACAGTGCAGTAGTAAGAATTGCAGGACATCACACGAACGTAGTTCTTATAGAAAAGAACGGCAAGGACGTTGTAAACTTGCATTACGACAAGGACGAACCTGCCTGTTGCGCAGACAGAAAACTGCTTTCCGTAGACAAAATCATAAATTTTGCTAACGAAGTTAAAATTGCCGACGTAGAAGCGCTCATAACCCGCCAAATCAACTACAACTCCGCCATAGCGGAAGAGGGGCTTAAAAACGATTACGGCGCAAGGGTAGGCAAAGTTCTTTTAAAATCTTTCGGCGACGGGGTTCACAACCGCGCAAAGGCGACAGCTTCTGCCGGTTCCGACGCAAGAATGAACGGTTGCAGTCTGCCCGTTGTCATAGTTTCGGGTAGCGGTAACCAAGGTATGACCGCCTCTCTGCCCGTCATAGTTTACGCCAAACATTTGGGCGTCAGCAGGGAAGCGCTTATCCGCGCGTTAGTCGTGTCCGACCTTATCACCATACATTTGAAGACGGGGATAGGAAGGCTTTCCGCGTACTGCGGAGCTGTCAGCGCAGGTTGCGGTGCGGGCGCAGGCGTTTGCTATCTGCACGGCGGTGGCATAGAAGAAGTTTCAAAAACTATCGTAAACGCGCTTGCTATTAACTCCGGCGTAATCTGCGACGGTGCCAAGTCAAGCTGTGCCGGTAAAATTGCTTCCGCGGTAGAGGCGGGACTTTTAGGTTTTGAAATGTGCCGTAACGGCAGCGGGTTCTGCGGTGGCGACGGAATACTTGAAGACTGCGTTGAAAGTACCATAGATAACGTTGGCGACATAGCGCGCATAGGTATGCGTGAAACCGACGAAGAAATTATCAGACTTATGATTAAAAACGCATCAAAATAGCGTTATTTCAAGCATATATGGGGACGAAGCCTTGATTTCTCAAAACAGCACAGTGCGCTGTTTTGCAAGGCTGAGATGAGCAAACGCATAATAGCGCGTTTGCGGTGACCGAGGCGACCGTAGTTTCCTTGCGGTTGCCGAGACTGATAGAAAGAATAGAAAAAGTTGTTATTTTAGGCATATATGGGGGTCAATTTTGTCCGGAGCGTTTGAAAGAGAAGAGCTTTTAATAGGCGTTGACTGCTTGAATATATTAAAAAATTCACGCGTGGCGGTCTTCGGAACGGGCGGTGTAGGTAGTTACGCTGTTGAAGCGCTTGCGCGCGCGGGCGTTGGCGCGCTTGATTTGATAGATAACGACGTTGTAAGCCTTTCAAATGTGAACAGACAGCTTATAGCCACTTTAGATGTTGTGGGAAGATACAAAACCGAAGTTTGCGCAGAGAGAATTGCACGTATAAACCCCGACTGCAAAGTAACGCAGTTTAAGCTGTTTTACCTCGGTACACCCCAACATATGTTGGACTTTTCGCAATATAATTACGTCATTGACGCAATTGATACGGTTACGGGTAAGCTTGCAATTATAGAAAACTCTAAAAAAGCAGGCGTTCCCGTAATTAGCTGTATGGGTACGGGCAACAAGCTTGACCCCACGGCTTTTGAGGTTATAGATATTTCAAAAACTTCCGTATGCCCGCTTGCAAAGGTCATAAGACGGGAGCTTAAAGCCCGCGGTATAAGCGGTGTAAAGGTAGTCTATTCAAAGGAGGAGCCTTTAACCCCCGCTTCTTCTGTTAGCGATGGGGGTAAACGGCAAGCCCCGGGTAGCATATCCTTCGTTCCGTCCGTCGCAGGACTTATTATTGCGGGTGAAGTTATAAAAGATTTGTGCGGACTAAATAAGTGAAAAGCGTAAAGGTAAAAAATGAGTGAAGAATTTTCGCTTGAACGCGCGGAAAAGAGTATTATAAAAAAATTTCATAAACAACTTTTCCGCAAGTTCACCAAAGCCGTGGCGACGTACGGACTTATAGAGCCGAACGACAAAATTGCCGTGTGCATATCGGGCGGAAAGGATTCAATGCTTATGGCAAAGCTCTTTCAGGAGCTGAAAAAACACCATAAGTTCCCCTTTGAGGTGGTTTTCCTCGTAATGGACCCGGGATACAGCCCCAAAAACCGTGAAAAGATAGAAGAGAACGCAAAAAAATTGAACGTTCCTTTAACGGTATTTGAAACGGACATTTTCGAAAACGTTTTACATATAGAAAAATCACCCTGCTACATCTGCGCGAGGATGAGGCGCGGGCATCTGTACGCCAATGCGCAAAAGCTTGGGTGTAATAAAATTGCGTTAGGGCATCACTTTGACGACGTTATAGAAACTATTCTTATGGGTATGCTGTACGGCGGTCAGGTTCAGACTATGTTGCCCGTTTTGGACAGCTCAAACTTTTCGGGAATGAAACTCATCCGTCCGATGTATCTTATTCGTGAGGACGATATCAAAGCCTGGCGGGACTACAACGGACTTGACTTTTTGCGGTGCGCCTGCAAGTTTACCGACGGCTCTATGGAAGACAGCGGTAAGCGTAAAAAAGTAAAGGAGCTTATCCGCACCCTCAAAGCCGACGACCCCGAAATAGAACAAAATATTTTTAAAAGTGTTGAAAACGTAAACCTTTCAACCGTAATCGCATACAAGGATAAAGAGGGCGTAAAGCACTATTTTAACGATTTAACCGAGAAAAGCTTTAAAGGAGAAAATATAAGTGGCAGAGAAGAAAACTGATTCTAATTCTACCAACACCACGGCGGGTAAAACTACGGTCAAGGTAACGGCAACCGCTAAGCCGTCGTCTACCGCAAAACCGGCTACCGCGACGACTAAGCCCGCAACCGCAACAAAACCCACGGTTACGGCAAAGCCCGCTACCACGGCAAAAGCTACGGTAACGGCTAAGCCTGCAACTACTGTGGCAAAACCCGTAACACCTGCAACGGCGGAGATTGCTACGGCTACGGCTGTTAAATCTGCAAAGCCTGCGCCCGCATCCGTAAAGGCGCAACCCGTAAAGACCGCCGAACCAGTTAAAGAGGTTAAACCCGCCAAAGAGGTAAAGGCGGAAGAAAAGGTTCAAAAGCCCGAAAAGGTTGAAAAGGCTGAAAAGCCCGTAAAAGAAAAGAAGGTAAAAGAGGCTAAAACTTCGGGTGAAGGTTCACAGAGGAAAGTCCCCGGCTGGGTTGCGGCAATAAACGCAAAGTTGGACTGGCGCTTTATAGGGCTTGTCGCGGGTATTTCAATTTTTATTACTGCTTGTATGCTCGGACTTATATTCGGATTGCGCTCGTGCCTTCCTTCGATTCTTCCCGATGATATTCCAACGAACCCTTGGGGCGGAGACGTGTTGCAGGTTTCAACCGTAACCGAGTATTCCAGCGCGACCAGGGTCGGCTATTCTTCCGAGATAATAGAAGATAAGGTTGAAAGGGTTAAGCCCGTAGAAGGAATTCAAAACGGCGGACTTGTTACTAACGGAACTATCAAAAATTATCCGACTTACGGTAAAAGCGCTAATTATACCTTAGAGCAGAAAAGGGCTGTCATTACAGAAAGCATAAAGCTTACTGCAAACGGTACGTGGAGGGACGTTTCCAGCAGAACTTCGGGTACTTACGATAAGATGGATAAGGACGGCTATCTTTACAGAAACGACGGTAAACCTCTCGCGGACGGTGTTCCTGCACAGCTATATAAGCATACGGCTTCCGTCGGTTTGTACGGTGGCAACGTTTCAGACAGCGAACCTGCGGTAACCAAAAAATTCACCTTCAAACCCAGGTCTTATTCAAGGTATTATAACGTAACGGGTCTCTATGCGCCCGCGGGCGAAGTTATAAAAGTGCAGATGACCGACGCCGATATGAAGTCGACGGGCGGAATTACCATACATATAGGTCAGGCGTTATATAACGGTCAGGCAAACAACATATGGGAGCAGAGGGGCATCAACCGTATGCCGATAATCCTCAATACAATGGTAGTAACCCAGCAAACGGCGACCTACGACGAGGACACGGGCTTATGGACGGCTTACGTCGGTTCTTTCCTCGGCGGACCTATCTATGTCAGACACTCTTCCGCAACGTATTCGCTTACGATATCCGGCGCTGTAAAATATTCGCACTTTATCCTTGGCGTAACCTCCGAGGAAGAGTTTAATAAGGACAGAGCGTCTTCCGCGCCCTACTTCGATTTGGAGGTATGGGAAAGCGGTGTGCTTCACTCCGGCCCTAAAAGCCAGGCAAGAAACTTCTCTTATTCGGACTTGCACAAAGCCGCGGTATACTGGGAGAAGGTTTCACTCGTTTCAACTACCGGCAACAATCAGGGCGTAGTATTCCTTTACGACCCGTTCGTTGCGGCAGGCGCGGCAGTCGCGTTCCCCGGGCGCGGTTCTGTAAACTGCCCTACGGGCTGGATGTCCGGTTCATTAAACTATAATGCAATGGTAACTTCAGGTTCTTGGGGTAATATGCACGAATATCACCACAACTTCCAAAATTACGGTCTTGGCTCGGGTGCGGACGGCGAAGTTACGAACAACGGTTTGAACCTTGTATCATACAGTCTGTTTACTAAAATTTCTTCATCAAGACAACTTTCCGGTTACGGCGGTTCAGGACTTTCCGGCTGGAACCAATACACCAGCGCAAGCTGGGCTTTGCAAAGAGTGAACAACGGGTCAATAGGAAGTACTAACGGTCTTGCCATTTACGCAACCCTGTTGCACAACTTTGGACAGGACGCATACATTAAAGCGCGCGGGTCCTCCGGTAAGAATAATTACTTAAACAAATGGGCTACTGTTACCCATCAGGACTTCACTTATTACGCGGAGCGCATAAGCTCTTACGGCGGTGGAACGTATACGCCTTCACAAGCTGTTCAGAATGCAAATTATCCGCTGTTTGTACCTGTATCGTCCGTATATCAAACCGGCAGGAGTTACGTTTACGACGGTGAAAAGCGGTACATAGAAACTATGCAACCCTTCGTTATTCCTGCCGATAAGGAGTACACCGTTGACCTTAACCCTTACAAGGTAAACAGCGCGGGACAGTACGAAAGCGGTAGCGTTGTTATAGGTAACGGCTTTACTTACAAGATTAAAAGCGTTAATACGGACGGAATTAACGGAACATTTGTTAAGAAAAGCGACGGTGTATATGCCTTTACGCCAAATTCAGAACTGCGTTCGGGCAAGATTTACGTAACGCTTGAAATTTACTATGGAAACGTAGAGGACGGCGTACGCGAATATAACGGACACCGCCTTGACGACGTTGATTTGGTCCTTGAATTCCAGCAATCTCACGAGGCGAATAAATCCGTACTGGCAAGAACGACGTACACCTATACGGCGGAAAATATGTACACGGACGCGGAAGAAGCGTTCAACAGTGGTTTTGCCAACTACGAAACGACGAGGTCGTACGACCACTCCAACCCTACGCAGAACAGCAACACGGATATTTGGTATTGGCCGACAACTACGGGACACGAATCGTACGTTGAAACCCATCCCGAATATTTTGCAAGGAACAATGACGTAGAGGTAATCGACGGCAAGCTGTTCTTCAGGGAAGACGGCAAGTACCGCGTCTATCTGCGCGGAAGGCTTAACTGTGCGTTATATTTCTCTTTAGACGGTAAAGACTATAAGGTAGGCGCTACAATTAAGGACGAAACAGTTCCCAAAAACAGTCACTTATTCCGTCCTAATGACAGAAATACGTATTTTGACGTGGAGTTTGACGACGGCAACTGCACAGTTACGGTTTATACCGGAGTTGACGACGGGGCAGGTAAACAGTATAGCTTTACCTGTGAGGGCGAACGCTGGGTACATATTAAAGAAGTGTTAATAGTTCAGTCTTCTCCTGCGGTAAGTTACATCGGCGTAGGTATGTCGCAGTGGACCACGCCTATGTATACGGCTGAAGTTAAATACTACTTTATGAATAACGATACAAGACAAGACGTTACCGAAGAAACTACAGAAAACGGTACGAGATATTACTATACAAGTAACAATGTAAGGCATTACGTAGAGCGGGACGGTACAAGATACCGTTATGACTCCGACGGAGCGGTAATTTCAGAGAGTACCGTAGGCGCAGTACAGTCGGAAACGATTTATAAGGACGCAAACGGTGAAGTGGTTACGGCAGAACAAGCGAGCAACACCGACCCCATTCCGCCCGTGGTAACCGATAAAAGCCAACCTTACGTAACCGCTTACAAGAGCAATTATCAGTTCCAAAAGCAATTCGAAAGCGAGTACTTCTATAAAAAGAGCTATAATTACAACTATATCGGCACCCCTGAAACGAATTCAACCTGGAACGAAGGCGTTACTCTCGTAGAAACTAATTATGTTCCCGAAACCGCTCCTTACGGTATTGAGAATTTATTCAAAGAGGGTCAGGATACTTACACCCATTCAAAGGCGAACCAGGGCAAAGGCGTGTACATTACCTTAGATATGGGTAAGAAGATTAGTGCAGACAGTATTACTTTCCTTGGCAGAACTGACAGGGCGGCGAGTACGGCACAGCAAGGGCTTCCCAACAAATTCACTCTTGCAATAAGCGACGACGGCGAGAATTTTGAAGAAGTCGGCGAGTTTACCAACTCAAAGGGCGCCGTGCATAGCGCGACGGTTAGCCTGAATAAGGTTATAAGCTTCCGTTACGTAAAAATAACCGTAATCTCAACGCACAGCAACACCGGCCGTATAATTCTCAGCGGAGTATATTTCACGTACGCTTTCCGTCTGAACGGTAACGGCAACAACCATATTACTCCTGACAACAAGATGTTTACATACCGTGGCGACTGGGAGTTTAAGCATACTACCGCTACGTTCGGACACGTCTACGTCGGCAAAAACGACGCTTCTATGGAGTTCGAGTACGAGGGCGCAAGGTTTGCGATTATGACTTCTAAAAACTTCGGCAACAATTATGAGGTCTATATTGACGACGTAAAAGTAGATTCCGTTCCGGTGAAAGAGGATAACGGTGTAAGTACCGTTACTTATCTTTCCCCCGAGCTTTCCGAAGGCAAGCACAAAATAATTATCCGTTGCAAAGGAGAAGCTAACATAGAATCGGTTTTATTATATTAATTCATACCGTAAAATAAACGGTGCAGGCGAACCGCCTGCGCCGTTATTTTTATTTGTCCGTTGCAACATATTTAAGTTGTCGTCTGTCATTTTATTAAAAGCCGTTTTGTAGCGGTTAAATTATTTTTGTACAGAGGAAGAAAATATGTGTAACGAGTTTTATTTTAACGCGGTCGGTCAGGGACTTTTTTACTCCGGCAGTCTTTTTGGCGGTGCTTACAATTTCGTATACGATTGCGGAACGGATTCTTCAAGCGAGTATCTTTCCGGTGCGATACAGGACGTCTGTAACAACAGATTGCACGGCAAAAAAACGATTGACTTCGTTATGATATCGCACCTGCATAAAGACCATTTCAGCGGTTTGTCGGAATTAATGAGCAATGCCCACGTTAAAAAGGTCTATTTGCCCTACCTGGGCGATGGAAACGACACTTTAAAAAAATTTCTGATTGCAAGGGAAGTGGTGTTCTTACCGACGGAAGGTTCCGAAGAGAACAATTATTCAAACAGAGAAGCTCTGTATTACAGGGTTTATAATTTATATTCGGGTAGGCAAAGGGAGACCGAAGTTGAGTTTATAGGACAAGAACCGTATAAACGGAACGACGAAAACGCTATTGCTTATAGCAAAGGAGCTTTTTACGACTCTGCCGAAATGCGCTGGTGTTTCAGTTATTTCAATATGCGGGCAAGCGATGCGAAGTTGAATGACTTAAACGCCCAAATCGAGGCGGAAATGGAAAGAAATGGGGTAGACAAAATAGAAAAGTTACTGTTCGACCCAAACGGCATTGATATTATTCAGGATATTTATAAAAACGTATTCGGCGACGGAAAACAGAATTTAACTTCCACAGTACTCGTACACTATCCGTTGGATATATTCACCGGTCTGTGTTTTTGTAATTACGATGCGCCTGACTATTATCCCTATCCCGACGGCATTTATGAAAATCCTTGCGACAAGACTGTTGTAACCGTATTGACGGGCGACGCCGAGTTTGACGACGAAATGCTGGCAACTCTTGCAGATATTCTTGAATATACCGGTTTGAAAATTTTGCAGGTTCCTCACCACGGTTCATCTAAAAACTGGAAGACGTTAGCCTATTTAAGAGATAATTTCAACGCTTACGTGGCCTCTTTCGGGTTGGGGAATAAGTATCATCATCCGAATACCGACGTCGTAACGGACGTAACGCTGAAGTATAAAAGACCGCTTTTCATATCAACGCAAACTACCGCAAGAATGTACGTGATATATACAAGCAGGCGGTAATTTACAGATAACAATAAGAGCGTTTGCGTTATGCAACCGCTCTTTTTGTTGCCCGTACTCTGTTGCCGTTCGGTTGACTTACGGAAATAATTAAAATATAATTTAATCAAAGAGGTGGCTTATGAACAGCGCGCAATTTAAAGAGTACATTAAAAAGCAGGCTTACGTAGAAGCTAATTCCGAGGCGCATCTGCATATGCACGAGGGCGCGGAGAGAGCGCGTAAAATTACGTCTGAAATGAACAACGCTTTCCGCACGGCGGAAGACCTTAGAGAGCTGTTTTCCGAACTCACGGGTAAAAAGGTGGACGGTAAATTCGGTTTGTTTCCGCCTTTCTATTCCGATTACGGACAAAACATAACAGTCGGTAAAAACGTATTCATTAATTCGGGTTGCTGTTTTCAGGACCAGGGCGGTATAGAAATAGGCGACGACGTTTTAATAGGTCAGCAAGTTGTAATAGCAACCATAAATCACGACCTTAATCCCCAAAAGCGCGGTAATATGTTTTTTGCACCCGTAAAAATAGGCAACGGCGTCTGGATAGGCGCACACGCAACCATTCTTGCGGGCGTTACTATCGGTAACGGCGCGGTAATCGCTTCGGGAGCGGTTGTCAATAAGAACGTCCCCGAAAACACCGTCGTCGGCGGGGTTCCCGCAAGAATTATAAAGACTATAAACCTTAAATAAATATTAAAAAAATAAAACTTAAAGGAGTAAAAATATGTTGAAAGATTTGGGGGTTAAACCTTACACTTTTCCTATGCCGGTGCTTATGATTTCGACGTATAACGAGGACGGAAGCGTTGACGTTATGAATATGGCTTGGGGCGGAGTTTGTGCAGAAAATATGGTTGCGCTGAATATAGACGAAGACCATAAAACTTCTGAAAACATCAAGCGCACGGGTGCGTTCACTTTAAGCATTGCAGACGTTGACCATATAGAGGAGGCGGACTTCTTCGGTATTGCAACGGGCAATAAAATGAAAGACAAGTTTGAACGTTCCGGATTGCACGCCGTTAAGAGCGCGAAAGTAAACGCGCCGATAGTGGAGGAATTTCCTTTAACATTGGAATGTAAAGTGGCGGAGTGCCAGAACACCGTTTACGGGTTCAGAGTACTCGGGGAAATAGTTAACGTGCTTGCGGACGAAAAGGTGCTTGACGAAAAGGGCAAGGTTGACCCTGCTAAGCTTAACGCGTTCGTATTCGACCAATTCCAAAGCGGTTACTACGCGATAGGCGAAAAGGTAGGGCAGGCTTGGCAATCGGGCGCAAAGCTGATGAAGAAATAAATCTTATCAATAAAAAATCCGATAGGCAAGCCCTATCGGATTATTAAATGACTGTAAGTCTGCGGATTTCAAATTATATTTAACTGATGTATAATAGAGCAAACACAAAAGGGAGCGGAACGATGATTCTTAACACGGGTGCAAGAACTGATACGGTTCAATACTATTCCGAATGGCTTTTAAACAGGTTTGCCGAGGGATACGTTTTAACGCGCAATCCGCTGTTCCCGAATAAGGTTACCCGCTACGAGCTTTCGCCGGAGAAAATAGATTTGGTAATGTTCTGCTCAAAAAATTACGCGCCGATACTTCCGCGCCTTAAAGAGATTACAGACAAGTATTGCACTTACTTTCATTATACCATCACGGCGTACGGCAGGGACGTTGAACCGAATGTTCCGGATATCGATACAAGTATTGATACGCTTATAAAGCTCTCGTCAATCGTTGGCAAGGGAAGGATAGCTTGGCGTTACGACCCCGTGTTGCTTACCGAAAAATATACGGTAGAAAAGCACTTTGAAACTTTTGAATATATGGCAAAGCGACTTGCGCCGCACATAGACCGCTGTATTTTCAGCTTTGTTGAAACGTACAAAAAACTGCAAAGGAATATGCCCGAACTTATTCCTTTAACCGAGGCAGACAAATTGCGGTTGGCGGAGGGGTTGGGCGCGATAGCAAAAAAATACGGCATACTCATTCAGACTTGCGGCACAAACGGAGATTATACTCAGTACGGTATTAATGCGTCGGGCTGTGCCACTTTGGAAATTTTGGGCAAAGCGAACAGTTGTGAGTTTAAAGAACTTAAACACAAAGGCTTGCGCGAAGGCTGCCACTGTATAGAGAGCCGTGACGTGGGCGCATACGATACCTGCCCCAACGGTTGCCGATACTGTTATGCTAATAACGATATGGCACGGGTAAAGGA
>JAAUYS010000006.1 GCA_014804995.1 Clostridia bacterium | reverse complement strand
TCTCAGCATCCGAGATATCGGGTGGAGAGAACGGGATATTACGTTCAACGTTCATAATGGGATACGCGGCAAAGCCGCGAAATATATAGATTTTACAGACTTGTCATTGTGCGACAGGCATTCAGCCGGAGGAGGGGAGACTACCCCTCTTCCTTAGGGAGGTATGGGCGAATAATAGTTTGGAATTGAGCTGCAATAGAAGGTTTAAGTCTACCATCCCCGGACTTAAATCCACCTAAATTTGACTTTATGATATAGGCGATTTCTTCAGCTATAGAATCATCCTGTAAAGCATCTGATAATGCAATGATCTCAGGAGCATTAGATTCGGCACTCTTAAAATGCGAAAGAAGAAGATTTAAAAATTCATCTATAGGTAGCTTATCGTTGATAACGTCGCTATCAGAGACTTGCTCCAATTGACGCTTACGCAAATCCGCAATAGTATTCAAAAGTTTGATACCTTTGATTTGATCACTTTTATATAGGTCATTGATTATATCAAGGAAACCACCCGCATCCTGTGACAATATATTGTCACTTAAATAAAGTAACATCGGATTCCCGATAGCATCCGGATTCACCTGAAACTTTGCTATCGAAAGATTGTTGGCAAAGCGTTGAGGATCCACCACATTCCAATAAGAGCTATCATTCAAGGCCTGCTTATAGGTGAAAAAAGAATTATCCCAAGTAATGAAATTTAATGGCAGACCCTGTTCCGATTCAAGCTTATGAGCGAGTTCTTCTATTTCCAACATAGCATTTACATCATTTCTGATTGGTTTCTCACTTTTGATTATAGATCCCGAGGAGAAAAGAATTTTCTCATATTCAGCTCTTGTAGATTCAAAATTTGTATAAGACTGGAATGGTCTAATTTCAATACCACACGCTTCGAGTACATCCTTCAATCTTCTTGTAGCTACCCTTTTGAGACGGCCTTCATCCGTCGGAACTGTATTTAGAAGCTCCTTCAGGAAATCTTCAAAGTTATTATAATCTCCATTCTTTTCACGATGGAGATAATAATTGAAGAACACATTTTTAGATTTTCCCAATCCCGCGATCCATGGCAATCCAAGGAATCTCCTGAGTTTATATGCCTCACATAGATGGTACACCACCTCCTCCAGATAAGAAGTGGTGGTATACTGAAGAATCTGAAAATCCACATCATCGATCACCTGTGTCATCAGTTTTACCGTACGGAAAAGATAGTCTTCAAAATCCAACATCTCATCCATAAACAAGCAGATTCTCTGTAACAGCACCGGTGTATCGTATACTATTGTTCTGACCGACCGGCTTAAGAAATTCTCTATTGTATTGGTTTTATAGAGATTCATCAATAATTTCGAGGCCGCACATTTCTCCACAATCGGCCATTTATTAGCGACTTCAATAATTTCATTGACGACCTCCAGAGCCTTCACATTGTCGTCAGTGGAATGCTGAATAATTACACTCTTAAGATTATCAATTTTCCTTCTTTCAGAACTGATACCGTTATTTCTGGGTTTTCCCAGTTCGGATGGATCCACATCATAATTTCCTCCAAGAAATCCCACTATCTTTTTAGTCACCGCATAATCAGGATCTGATATCTTGTATTTTTGAAGAATACCATTAATCTTTCCGATAAGCACAGCTTCATCCATTCTTGACTTATTTTCGATATTCCTGATCTTATCTGCGTGCTCATCATCGATTCTGAAGACCTTTTTCCCATACCTATCTTCAGAACGAATAAAACCCTTACTCTTTAATCGGCCTATCAGACCATCGACAAACGTCTTGTCAAGTTTTGATCCAAATGTGGTTGTAAGGCTATCAAAAATTTCCTGTGCCGTAGCAGGTCCCTCATGATATAACCGAAAGAGGATAAAGACCCTTATAAAACTGGCTTTCATCTCGCTTGCATCATAGCTGGTGGCAAGATAATCAAGTAGAAGTCTCTGGTTCTTATCCAGTTTTAAATTACCACTCCCCGCCATTTTTTGAACTACGGAAATCACCACATCATTCATCCCAGGATAATTGGTGGTTAATGAGGCAAGTCGGTAGTTTTCAAAAATATCCAATTCAACATCATGGTTAGCGAGAGCGTCCCATGTGTACTCATCAACCTTCGATTGCGAAATATGCGGACTACAAAAGAATGACAATTTATTAGATTTAGCCACTCCCGTCTTAAGTGCCCTCTCAAGTTTATTTACATCATCTTTAATCTTGTTTTCAATCCTGTTCTTTTGGACTGTAGCTTGAAAATTTATCCTTATTTCCTTATCCCCTTTGGCGGCGACAATATCCTTTCCTCCATCGTATGGACCATTACATACCCATACCTCGTCAGCATTATATTTTCCCTTGATATAGGCTGTCACAAGGCTATTAAAGTTGTCCTCTGACAAAGCTGCGATTATATTTCTTCTTTCATCCATAGATGAGTTGTATATTGCGTATCTGTATTACCAAAATCCCTATAAATTTCCCTATCTATCGACCTTTACGATAAATTATATCAAGAATAGGAGTAGGCATCATCTTAACAATAAGATAAAGAACGGCGTATAAGTCAGTTACCGGACCAAAATGTAGTAATTTATTAACACGATGACGAAGTGTGAATATACTCTTAGCATGTTTCCAACCTCTTCTTCGAGAAAAGAAATCCTTATTGATCCGGAATTTAAAAAGATATTCGGGAATATTATAGAACCTACACCCGTGGGCAAATCCATTCGCCCACATCATGGTATCTTCGCCGAAATAAGTATCTTCAGGATATAATCCCGCTTTCTGAAAGAAAGATTGCCTAAATATAACGGTAGGATGAATCATACAATCTCTCTTTTTAAAGAACTCTAAACATTCATCATTAGTTATAGGCATTTCTTTACGAAAATACTCTTTATTATCTTCATCAATTTCTATTGCCCAACATCCAACACAATCCGTATCGGGATTAGAGTCTAAATACTCTATTTGCTTTGAAAATCTTTCACGTAAAGAAACATCATCAGCATCCATCCGCGCGTAATACTCATACTCACCTAATGTAAGATTCAATAACTCGTTAAGAGAGGACGCTAAACCTTTATTTTCTTTTCTCCTTATGATATGAAGTCTCGAATCTTTTGATTTTTCACTTACATAACTCTCTACATCTTTTGATATAGGGCCATCTGTAATAATATAGAAATCAAAATTCTTATAGGTTTGAGTTAATATACTCTCAACAGCCTGCTGAACAAACTCTATTATGTCGTTTTTATATAACGACATAAGAACACATAATTTCTTCATTTATCATCTAAATTTTTTCAGAAGGCATCTTAGCTAATTTAGAAGTTAATGGATAATAAAACAGTTATTTATAATTGTAACCTCCATTAACTTCAATCAGAGAGCCATTGACAAAGGGATTATCCAAGCAAAAACGGAACGCATCCACTATCTCATCAATTTCTGCAAACCTGTGTATCGCGGTCTTATTGTAGATATTATTCTTTATTTCCTCAGGTTTTTCCTTTTGCCAAGGAGTGTTTACAAACCCGGGGACTATAGCATTCACCGTGGTACCTGTACCCTCAAATTCCTTTACAAGATTCTTTGTGAGGGCATGGATCGCAGCTTTTGTCACGCCATATCCCAAAACCGTTGCGTGAGGACTAAGTCCCATCTGAGATCCTGTAAAAAGTATTCTACTGTTGGGTGGAATGATGGGATAGAATTCGCGAATCAAGATATAATGGGAATTAACAGCGACTTCCATCATCCTATCCCAATCTTCATCACTGGTATTTTCAAAAGACTTGCGGATAGTCAGGCCGGCATTACAAACGATACAGTCAATATGCGCCACCTCATTCTTTACAGTATTAATGAATCTATATAGGTCTTCACGATTCGATTGGTCGGTCTTGATAGGTATAATATTGGGATTCAGACATACCTCATATTCACCTACGTAAGTAATAAAAACCTTGTATCCTCTTTCTGCCAGCATGGTCGCCACTCCTAACCCAATTCCGGAGGATCCACCTGTTACGATAGCATTCTTCATATTTCGATAAAATTATCTCGTTCTCTAAATTTACCCATTATCTCTGCCATAGCAATTGATTCTTCCCTTTTTAATCTGGCAGAAGAAAACCTATGATTTACGATGCAAGAGATAAATTCCTGTATCTCGTATCTCAACCCAAAACCATCCCACTGATAAAAGAATTTTTTGTTTTGGTTCTGGTCTTCATATCTCAATTCAAAATAGTCCGTCTTCCACCAAGGTGCCGGGACATAGGCATATCCCTTCGTTCCTGATATTATCAGATTTCCCTCGGTTTTGGCTCCTAATCCCACCTTCAATGCGCACACACCCTTTGGATATTGAAGAATACATTTTGTGTACATGTCAATGCCATTGTACATTCTTGAAAAGAAGCGTATACTGTCATAATTGATACCCATCAGCTTGATTATCGGCAGCAGCGGATAACTGGCCAACTCGTACATGGAACCTCCTGCCTGAGAAGAATCAAACTCCCGTAATGACATGTTGTCATCCCATAATTTTGACAATGATGCATCGATATCCACCACCTCACCTATTACCCCGCTTTTAATCATCACCATCAAATGATTGAATGCCGGACAATGAGCTGTTTTATTGGCTTCCATGAGAAGAACCCCTTGTTTCTCCGCTAATTCAAAAAGCTCAATTGCTTTTTCCCCATCTAAAACCATCGGGGTCTCAACCAAGACATGTTTTTTATTCTCCAGCGCATCCTTTATTAATTCATAATGTGACAGGTGGGGAGTCGCGATATAGACTGCGTCCACACAAGGATACATCTCCTCGACTGAAGAAAAAGTCTTCTCTAATTTTTCCTCCTTGATAAATTCTTCAGAGATGTGAGGATTGATATCGTAAGCGCCAATAACATTGATACCGTTTACTACCGCTGCTTCACTCGGAAATCTTTGTGCGACCCGGCCACAGCCGATAATTCCGACCCTAACATCAATAGTCGATTCCGCCCGGAGCTGAGTAGAGCTGATGCCTTGTGTGCGGGGGAGATATACTACATTACAGTATTCGTTCAGATAATCAAATTTCCCTTCCCAATCGCTACCTATGGCAAATATATCGACATCATACTTCTGTATATCATCAATCTTTTGCCCTACATAATCCTCTATTATTACTTCATCTGCATAACCGGTAGCTTTAACGGCCTCCACGCGCTCCAATACGTTGTTACGAACATTCAGCTTGCCACGGTTCTTATCGAAACTGTCGCTTGTGACGCCGACTATAAGGTAATCTCCCAATTCCTTTGCTCGGCGCAATAAGTTAAGATGACCCTGATGCAGAAGGTCATATGTGCCGTACGTGATGACTTTTTTCATGGTAGGGACAGTTTAATATTTACCAAAATCAACTGACAACAGATGTTGTCCTTTACGTTGATTTTCGGGAGGTAGCTTCATGTAATCACCAAACATCTGTGTAAGATACTCATGAGTCTTTTCCGGTACAGGCAATGTGGTATCCTCAAACTGAACATATTTAGGAATGCCAAAAATCGATTTTGGTGTTATAGAAGTTCTGAACCTAGTTCTGCCATAGTAAAAACCGTATCTGGACGATGGCTTTTTCGATAAATTTTTCAGAATTTTATAGACCCACTTCCTTATTATATCAACTTTCATTGGTGCAGATAAAATCATCAATATCTTCTGCTTTTTCGAAGCAGAGAGATATTTCCTCTTACTTAGAAGATAACATAAATTTACCTTTGACAAAAAATACTGAATACTTGATAAGAAATTGGAATCAGGCACATTTTCCATGAAGAAGATATCAACATATATACCATGCTTATCAGTTGGAGCATAGTCATCTTCCGGTTCATGTAAATAGGTATCCTTAAGACGGATTTTAGAAAAATTTAATGGCCAATCCTTTAGTCCCTCCTGAAGGTAGTACTTCTCCTTATTTAACTCCTTATTGCATATTTGCAGAAATTTATCATAATTTTCTCTTGACATTATAATATCAAGATCATCATCCCACGGTATAAACCCTTTGTGTCTAATCGCGCCTATACAACTGCCCCCCAAAAGATAATATTGAATATTATTCGCCCTACATAACCTGTCAATATCTTTGGTGAGAGAGAGTATAACTTTCTGTAGATGTTCTAATTCCGTCATATTTTAAAAGTTTCTAAAAATAAAATCATGTACTTTAGTCGCTACCGCCACTTGTATCCAGAATCAATTGAATGGGTCTAACCAATACTGAAAAAGAGTGTTTATCGCTTGATTTAGATATGATCCGGAAAATTCTTCTCGCTTTTTTTAATATGCTCCATTATTACTCAAACTGTTGGTCTCACTATAAAGGTATCGNGAGAACCAATAAATTCAACATTNCCCATGATATTTATCTCATGATTGGAATTGATAAAATCAAGTTGTTTAGATAGTATGTATATCTGTTCAGAATCATTGGAATTTATCCGCGCAACAATTCCATTTAATGCTACTCGTAGACCAGTACTCAAATCCTCGACTTATCTCTAATCTAATCGTAAGCATGACGTTGAATTTTCGATATAAATTAGCTATTTTAGGACCGTCTGCTCCTCTCCAATAAGCCCAAATACAATCTTGAGACCACATTATATGTGATTAATTAGCCTTTCTATNGGCGCTCGGAAGAACCTTCAATTATATTTGCTGCAAACCGACATACGAGCGAAAGGGTATAATCGGTTAGAGTTTGAGCTGAATATAAATTATTAATCTCGTTGGAAAATATCCCGAGTATAGACCTTATCAGAGACATCATCAAGGATGGTATCATATCGGTTTGCGATTATAGCTTGGCTGAGACACTTGAATTCATTAAGGTTATTGACNACCTTAGAGCCAAAGAATGTCGAGCCGTCTTCGAGAGTCGGCTCATAAATAATTACCTCTGCTCCCTTTGCCTTGATGCGCTTCATCACCCCTTGAATCGAAGATTGGCGGAAATTGTCGGAATTCGATTTCATTGTCAGTCGGTAGACACCGATGATACATCTACCTTCGTTGCCGGTTTCATACCTATTTCGACCCGAATAATCATACCACCCGGCTTTCCGTAACACCTGATCGGCGATGAAATCCTTTCGTGTACGGTTGCTCTCCACGATTGCAGACATCATGTTCTGCGGCACATCTTCATAGTTAGCCAAAAGCTGTTTGGTATCTTTAGGCAGGCAATATCCACCGTATCCGAATGACGGGTTGTTGTAGTGAGTTCCTATTCTCGGGTCAAGTCCAATTCCCTCTATGATAGCCTGTGAATCCAATCCTTTCACCTCGGCGTAGGTATCAAGTTCATTGAAGTAGCTGACGCGAAGTGCGAGATATGTGTTAGCGAAGAGTTTGACTGCCTCGGCCTCTTTCAGTCCCATAAATAGAGTGGGAATATCTTTCTTTATGGCACCCTCCTGCAGAAGCCGCGCAAATTCATGAGCTTTCTCTTTGAGGAAAGGTATGTCTGTGAGCCGTTGGATTGCCTCATTCTCTTCGGCGAACTCCGGGTTGTCTATGAGTNTGGGATAGCCGACGATAATTCTGGAAGGGTAGAGGTTGTCGAAAAGAGCTTTACTCTCACGCAGGAACTCCGGAGAGAAGAGGAGATTCAGTTGCTTGAACCCCTTAGCCGCATATTTCTTATATAGAGACCGACAGTATCCGACAGGGATAGTTGACTTGATGACGATGACGGCATCGGGATTAACCTTAAGTACCATATCAAATACCTCCTCAACGTGTGTCGTGTCGAAGTAGTTCTTAACCGAATCATAGTTGGTCGGAGCGGCTACGATTACGAAGTCGGCATCCCTATAGGCTGTTTCTCCATCGAGTGTCGCGGTTAGGTCAAGATTCTTTTCGGCAAGATACTTCTCGATGTACTCATCCTGGATGGGACTCTTGTGAGAATTGATGAGGTCTATCTTTTCCGGCACAACATCGACAGCGATGACGTGGTTGTGCTGGGCGAGAAGTGTGGCTATGGATAGACCAACATATCCGGTTCCGGCGACTGCGATATTCATTTGAAAACTCGTTTAAATATCCTGTTGATAAAATTACAAAAGAAACCTTCAAAGGGATTTGCCCCTGTGTCTTTAAGGTATATTAGGTAATCTCTAAGAACTTGCTTATTTATATACTTATAGTTAACAAGAAGAAAGTATGGAATAAAAACCTTTCTTTTATACTTAACTTCATGATACAATCGGTTTTGCCTCACAATAGTATTCCAAGAGTTATTAAATCTTTTTTCCTTACCAGAGTGAATGATACTACCTTCTCGGAGTATATAATTGTATATAACATCTGCGCAAACTAATACATTCTTACAGTGAGTACCGAGATTTAAGCAGAACATTTTATCATTAGAAGACGAAATTTCATCAAATCTAATATTATGTTTGTCAATTACTGATTTCTTAATAAGTTTATTCCAGGGTTCCCATGCTCCATATTTAATATCTTCCAGACTACCTTTGTTATTGATAAAAGCATCAATGAAACTGTTCATTAAGGCCGTTTTCTGTCTTTTAGAATTGAAATCTATAACATTCGATTTAAAATAGATAATCTCAGCCTCAGATTTCTTGTACTTATCTAAAAATTTATTTAGAGAGACCGTGTAAGTGTCATCTGAATCTGCAAATAATATCCATTCACCTTCAGCCTCCTTAAGCCCAATATTCCGCGCAGCCCCCGCTCCTTTTCCACTTTTATNAAATATTATTTTGACATTAGGCCTATCATAACCAGGAAATCTTGAAAAATCCACTTTATCAGCGTCACTATTATCATCCACTATGATAATTTCGGTATCTTCGCGTTCAGGAATTGATTTTAAACAACGAAGTAATAGGTTCGGAATATTTTTATGAGGAATTATTATACTGAATACTATAGACATACTTTTGAGTTACCTAATAAAAATTTATAATTTTTGTATCTTAAACCAGATGTAAGTTTCAGACAGAATGATATACTAATAAGGAATGGACAACAGTCATATAGTGAAAATGATTTAGAAAATGTCATTAGATAATAAGCAAAAGCAGCAAAAGTAATGATATTAAGGTATTTTTTCTGAAAATCTAAAGGAATACTATGAATTTTTGCATAGCCTCTACACACTAAAAATGATATATATAAGAATAATAGCATTGGAATAATTCCAAAATCTGCCAATAAGTGTAAAAATATATTATGAGGATAAAATGTCATCACTTCCTTAAATCCATTTAATCCGGCACCCCAGAATAACCATAGATTGTCAATTATTGCCTGAATAGATCTTGCCCATACTCGCAGACGGCTCTCATCCTCAGTATCTTCGACCAATCCCGTCATATGTGCTAGCGCATATTCTGAGGCATTATTCATAAAATAAAAGAATGCTACTATCAACAACAGGCAGAATAATATGATGATACCAACGAGCTTTTTTTTATGTCTTTTGCTATTACTGAAAGCTATAAAGAGTGCTATAAGGGGGGGAAATAGTAAGACACCCCTCGCTGCAAATGCCATTAATGTAATAAAAAATAGGCTACTCAAGCCAGCAGCTATGAAGAACCTACGATAATTACTATAATAATAATACAACACCATATTAACCAAACTAAAGGTGAGACATAGACCTAATGTAAGAGTCATATTCAAATAATTAACTTCTCCGCCGGACATATATGCGTTGACCTTTGTGGGATTTGCCATTATTATTATAGAGTAGACAATATTTAAGATAAAAAAGTATACATATACTTTACTTATCTTTGTTGGGGTAAACCCTAAACACAACCAACCAATAGTAATAGCTACAAGGAACTTAAAATATGTTACAAAATCGTGTGTTATAAACACGCAACTAATTAATCCATATATTAAAATAAAAATTAAAAATTGAGAATATATACGTATGTTCACGTTATAGCGTGAAATCAAAATAATATTATTGAAGTACCTTTTCGAAAGAACAAAAATAGTGATAATAAATAGTAGATAGAGAAGAAGATTTGTATCCTGAGTGTTCATAAAGAATCTCAGGATATTTATATTAAGAATCAATGACACGATGATACAATCCGTATCTTTAAATATTTGTTTAAATAATTTTATTGGCCGATTATCCATCGTTCTTATCAAAACTTCTTTTCCAATAAATATTGTTTTTAACAATTCGTGCTGGTGCTCCTGCTATAATTATATTATTTATATCTGAAGAGGCTTCTGAAGAATTAGAAGCATAATTGCTATTCACAATAGATCGTGCCCCAACAATACACCCATTACCAATTACCGTACCCTTTTGGATTATTACGTCTGCTGTAACCCAAACATGATTACCTATAGTTATATTCTTTGCGGTATTAGTTCGTTTGTGTGAATTTAATGAATATATTGGATGGGCATCACTTGTTCGAATATTTATATGATGGGAAAACATACAATCATCACCTATGGTTACTGATGAATGATTTTCTTGGACCAAGATTTCATCATCATGACTAAATGTGCAATCTTCGCCAATAGTTAAATTTAAATTATTACCAAACAATAGAATCCTACACCGTTCTCCAATAATTGTATTAGCTCCTATATGGATTACGTTATTAGACCCAATAATTTTAATTAAAACTTTATCTAAACAAGCCTTTTCTCCAACTACTAATATATTATTTTTTCCATATACCCATTTATTAATCCTTAGGGAACCTTTACTATGTATTTTTAATTTTCTATGAAACGCATCTCTGGCAATAAACCATTTTCCTATGTTTACAAGCATTCGACCATACCAAGAGTGCTGGCAAAACTTATATAATTCCTTCAATCCCATAGTACGCTCTAAATTAGAGGATTAATGTATTATTCTAAAAATACCATTCAAAATACCCTCTTAATTAATAATCTTTCCTTAACCTCCTAAGTCTATCATACCAATTAACAGGAAACTTAACAGTATTTAAAATCTTAAATAGATAATCCTGTAAGCTGTGTTTACTCAACCCTTTTATTAGATTCCAATATTCATTTACTGCATTATGATCTCCAGCTAGATAGCTATACTTGAGCAACAATGAATATCTAGGTCGTAAAAAATAGTTTATATCTTCAGTGGGAGTATCATTAGCTTTCAAAAACTCCAGTATCTTATGAGACCATTTTACCATTCGACCATAAACTTCCTTATGGTTCCCATGAGTCGCAGAATTCTCTACAACCCGATATACCACCATATCTTCATTAAGATAATGAAATTTGGTATGTTTGGAAAAACATAACCATAATACTCTATCAAAATACCATCGTGGATTAATTTCGCGCTTTTTTATTTTTAATAAATCTGTACGGAATAAGACTGATGGTGTATATATAAAATTTCCGTTTAATAGATTCCGGTATACATTTCCTACTGGAATGTCTCTATCTATATGAAGCTTACTCTTAAATCTATCCCGCCAATTTACTTGGAGTGCATTCGTGTGAACTAATCCATAATCTTCATGAATTTCTAAAAAATTCACTTGTTTCTGCAACTTTAGTGAATTTATCCAATAGTCGTCTCCTTCACATAAGGCAATATATTTTGCGCCGGTTGCAAGACATGCCGCATCAAATATTTTACTGACGTCTCCATTACCCTTACTATACTGGTTTTCCTTCTCAAATATTGGTTTGATTATATAGGGATACTTATCTACATATTCCTTGATTATTTCTTGTGTACCATCTGTGGAGGCATCATCGTGTACAATTACGATAAATGGGAAATCGGTTTGCTGAGCAACGAAACTCTCCAAAGCGTCACGTATATATGCTACATGATTATAAGTCGCACAACGTACGACCACAAGGGGTTTAATTCTCTGGGAAAATTGGCGTATCTCATCAATATATTTTTGTGCGACGGAATTCATCATAACCGGATAATTGAATTATAGGATTATTTAATCAGTTCAACTTTATCCTCAATAATATTAGTCAATCCTACTCTTGCTTCTTCCACATCCGTTCGTACAGGGGGATTGGTATAAGGTACTTATCGAGCATTTCCAGCAGCTGAGCTGATTTCTGCTTGAACTGATACAACTTCACAGAATCCATCTCCCCCTTGTATTTGCGACCTTGTATTTGCGATAAAATGGTTCGTAGAGTTTTCCTACCTTATATGGATAATACTTCTTGTCCTTAAGATATTTCGAGNCAGTAAGTATATCATGAGTGGATTTAAAGGATTCCCAATANTTCCCATCCTGATTATTGATTGCGTTTTCCAGAAGATAGCATGTATAGTGATTGTCTATCTGGATTTTATTGAAATCATCAGTCTCCAGCCATAAATTTTCTTATCTCCCTGTATTCTTTACGTATTGGCGAACCATGAAGCTAATCATTAATCCAATAAGTAGTTCGAAAAAATTTACTTCTAATCGACATAATCTTAATATTCTAGTTTCATTTTATATTTAGTCTCTGTCTCCCCTTCAATCTTAAATCCATATTTCTCATAACTTCTGATAGCGGGGTAATTGCATTTCAATACTTCCAACTTAAATTGATTGAAGTCTTTATCGCTTTCTTTTTGCATTATAAGATCCAAAATCCTTTGAACAAGACCTCTACGTCTAAATTGTGGACGTGTATACACATGTGTAATAAAAATTGTTGGAGATTGATTTGCATAGTATATTACCATTGCTCCTATTTCACCTTCCTGTGTTCTGGCAACCATGAAATTAGCATACTCAGATAATTTTTGAGCATACGCCTCTACAAATTTCTCATCCCCCAAACTTGGAAAATCATCTTTACAAATCTGAAAATATTGATACAATTCTATTATACTTATCTTCTCTTTAGATATGGTTAATGATGTCTCCATAATAAGACCTACTAAAGAAATTTAAACTATTCTAATATACCTATCTAAATTTCTCACAATTTCTATCTGACGTTTTTCGGTAGGAAATCGCATAAAAACAATACCCAGAGCTTTTCCTGCGCCGTCGAAAGCCTCAACCGGATCACCCTTTTCCTTATAGATTACCTTTCGGTATATGTATGGCTTGATATGGTCGTCGTATTCGATTCCCTCGAAAATCCCATCCTTGTGGGAGTGCAGGACATAGGTTAGATAGCAATCTGAATTTTCCTTCAATTCCAGATTCACAGGCAATCCCATCGCAGCCTTTATATTTGCCTCTATCAAATCCNCNCCATATGCGTCAGAGAGCTGTATCGGTATCATGTTCCCTCCCGCGCGTGGTCCTAATTCAAGGAAGTGGGGATGGTCATTCTTATCCAAGAGTAACTCTATGTTTAGTTCCCCGTTTTTTATTCCAAGGGCCGACACGACCCTCTGCAGTTCATTCAATAAGTTCTCACGCTGGACACTGTTCAGACCGTTCGGCTTGCGTTCTCCGACAGGAATCAGTCCGTTAGTGCTGGATTCGCGGATTGCCGCCATGTCGCCCAATAATGTAATCCTGCCATCCTCAACAAATATATCACCTCCTATGACATCCGGAAATCCTCTCTGGATAAACTCCTCAGCTATCAATATGCCATTCCGCGAATATTGTTTTGCAGAGCGGATTGCCTCCCTCAGGTCATCCGGGGTTTCAAGCACCGTCACTCCTTTTGAGCCGGAGGAATCTGTGGGTTTTATTACAATCGGGAATTCAAGAGCACTTATATTGCTCTTAATATCTTCAAAATTTTCATCAGCACTAATAATCCGGAAGTTTGGGCACGGTAAGCCGTTATCATGCAGAAATTCGCGGAATTTGTGCTTTAATCCCAGGATTTCAACCGAACCGGCAGGATTTGTCGGTAATCCCAGACGCTCGCAGACGATTGCCGCCGGCAGCGCGGCGGGATCGGAGGCATACGGAAGGATTCCATCCACATCCTCCTCTTTGGCTATTCTATAGACCGCCTCAACATCCGTGGTACTCTCCTGATACCATTTGTCAGCCACATGTTGTCCGGGATTATCGGGGAGATAATCTATCAGGACTGTACGGAATCCCATTTCCTTGGCCTTCTCTATGGCGGGAACCTGCTGGCGGGACCCTCCGAGAAGCAACAGGGTTCTTTTATCTTTCATTTCTTGAAGAAATTGAGAACTCTTTCAATATCGTTTTCGGACAATGCATGATGCATCGGCAGACACAGAACCGTATCAGCCAATTTATAGGCTTCGGGGAGATTCTCACGGGTTGCGGAGGGAAGTCCGCGATATGTGCTGAACTCGCTTATCAGGGGGTAGAAGTAGCGTCGGCCCAACACGTTGGCATCCTTCATCTCGAAATAGAGTTCATCGCGTGTCTTACCGAATTTCTCCGCATCTATGAAGATGGGGAAATAACTGTAGTTATGTCTTACCCCGGGCATATCGTCGAAGAATGTGATTCCCTCGACATTGCGCAGTTCATTACGGTATGCGTCGGCCACCTTATGACGGGCATCGATGGCTGCATCAACCTGTTTGAGATTCAACAGTCCGTAGGCCGCCCGCATCTCGTCCATCTTGGAGTTGATACCGGGAGCGACAACGGTGGTCTCATTCGCGAATCCGAAGTTTTTCAGATAGTCTATACGTTTCTTGGTCTGCTCGTCGTGCATGACCATCGCGCCGCCTTCGATGGTATTGTAGACCTTAGTCGCATGGAACGACAGGGTCGACATATCACCGGCGTTGAGGATGGATTCCCCGTTTACCTCTACCCCGAACGCATGGGCGGCATCGTAGATGACCTTCAGACCATATTTATCAGCGATTTCCTGAATGGCCTTCGTGTCACACGGTTTACCGTAGCAATGCACGGGCATTATAGCCGTCGTCTTGGGTGTTATGGCTGCCTCAATCTTCAAGGGATCGATACCGCAGTTCGAGGGGTCGATATCCACAAACACCGGTTTGATGCCGTTCCACCAGAGAGCATGAGTGGTGGCAACAAAGCTATATGGAGTGGTGATTACCTCACCTGAAATTCGGAG
>JAAUYS010000005.1 GCA_014804995.1 Clostridia bacterium | reverse complement strand
GTAATTAAACAGTACTGTTTTACCGAGTTGCTTGTTATCTTCCCTTATAATGCGGTTTAAGCTATCGTAAGAATACTTTGCAACAATATGCCCGTTTTCTTTAATTTCACATATATTACTGCAGTTGTCGTACTTATATCGGATATTATCTTTTATCGAGGAACCGCTTCTGAACCATATTGTTGATAAGATTGGAAGGCGAGATTCTTCAACAGAATCCCGCCTCCTTTACATTGCACTTATATTAAATTAATTTTTTGTTTATAAATTTCAGGTAATTTAAGATAATCTTTATACTTTATTCTAATTAGGTATAATTTTGTATAACATTTTTGCCTTGTAAGTAAATCATTATTTAGATAAATTTCCAAACGTCCAGGAAAGGTTCCGCCAAACCATACAGAAGCGAACATATAATTTAATAATGAAGGTTTTACATAATCAATATGATTAATAGAACTAATATTAATTACGGTTTTTCTCTTTTTACTAAGAATAATGATTTTATCAGGGTAAAATATCGCTTTTTTTAATTTTAAATAATCCATTGATTAACCTTTAATATTATAATTTACAAAAAGTTTAAGTCCAAATTGTGCTAATCTATAAAATTGTGTTATCGTGAATTCAATTACTCGAGCAACGCTTTGTGCAGAACCAAGTAGAGTGCTTGCTACATTATAAGCTAATTGAGCGGTTACTCGCTCGGTTGCCATTACGCCTCCTGTAATTTTTATTGGCGTATTTTGTAAAACGAAAGAAGCTTTGTTAAAGTTTTCTTGTGCATTTTTTAAACCAGACATTTTACTAGCGACTTTACTTGCACTTGCAACATATTTAAGTCCACCAAATAATCCACCAGCTATTGCTCCGGAAATAGCTCCACTTAAAGTATCTACTCCAACTTGTTTCCAATTAATGTTATTAAAACCTTGTGAAATACCTTGTAATCCTAAACTAATTCCAAAACCAGCAACAGCTCCGCCTATTGCCCCAGCAACAGCTCCACCAATTATAGCTCCAAATAGTCCGCCACCTAACGATGATGCAATCGGGGTGGCCAATCCTGCAGTTGCAAAAGAAATTGCAATAGAGGTAACTATTATAAGAATTCCCAACAGCCATTTTAACCAATTCGGCATAGTTCCCGTTTCATCGGTCATCATTACAGGATTATTCCTACAATAAGCGTAAAGGTTAAGTCCGTTAATAGTTTCGGGGTCGGCGTATTCTATATTATCCTGAGAGATAAATCTGCCCGTTTCGGGGTCGTAGTAGCGGGTCTGTAAATAGTACAGTCCTGTTTCTACATCGTAGTAGTAACCGCGGTAGCGGAAGGGGTTAATATTGCCGATATGGTTAGCATCTTCAATATCGTTTCCCTTAGCGTCAAGCACTGCGTGGTTACCCCAAGCATCGTAAACGTATTTTACCACAACCTCGCCGTTTCCGTCAAGTATGGCAATTATGTTACCCTGTATATCTTTACGGTAGAAGTACATATTACCATTTTGAATTACCCCGACAGCTCCCTTATCGTCATAAATAAACTGTAAACCGTTGCTTTGAAAGATAAGATTGCCGTCTGCATCGTATACAAAATTTATTGCGCCCTTGCTTATTCTTTTGCCTTGTCCGTCGTATGTAAACGTGGTCCCGTCAAAGTTGATAAGACGTTTTCCATACTGCCACTGTAAGACCTTATTGCGATATGTAGTAGGGGAGCCGAGGTTGTTATACGCAAACCCTTCATTGCTGTAGGCTACAAGTTTATCACCAATATAATCGTAACTGTAATGCGTACATTCAAGTTCGGAAAGTTCTTCGCCTGTCTTTGCGGTATAAGCGTATTCACAGCGTTCCGTTATATTGCCGTTAGGGTCGTAATTAAACAGTACTGTTTTACCGAGTTGCTTGTTATCTTCCCTTATAATGCGGTTTAAGCTATCGTAAGAATACTTTGCAACAATATGCCCGTTTTCTTTAATTTCACATATATTACCGCAGTTGTCGTACTTATATTTGATGCTGTCCTTAACGGCCGAGCCACTACCGAACCAAATGCAAGAGGGCATATTTGTTGCGTGGTCGCCTACTTTTTTGTAAGAGATATACTCGCCTGCAATTTTATTGTTTTCGTTAGTAATTTCTTTACCGGTATTTCTGCCGTTTACATCGCTTAAAGGCTTGAATTTTAATGAACCGCCAAAGGTAATTTCGTCAAGATTTTGCGCCATGTTATTGCGATAAATATATGAATATACTTGATTTAACGAATCTGTGGCTATGTTTTTGCTTGCAATTTTGCCGTATTCGTTGTAAGTATAATCTTCTGCAAAAACAATGTTGCCGTTATTTGCCGTCTCTACCTTGCTGATATTATCAAAGTCGTCATATGTGTACTCCGTATATGTCTGGGCAACATAATCCGAAAGGTCAGTAAGCCTGTTATGTTCGTCGTAATTTTTAACAAGGACATCACTGTCATTTATTCTCAGTTTTTCGGAAACTTTTATAATATTGCTTGATTCGTCCCGAATGCCCGATTTTTCCGAACAAGAAGTTACAATCTCGTTTTCGCCAACGAAAGAGGTTCCGTCTGTCTTTTCAAAAGTATATTCGCTATTTGTTGGGTTGCCAGTAAAATCGGTATAAGTGCAGGAGGTCTGCAATGCGCCGTTTACTTTTACAGCTGTTTTTCTGCCCTTATAGTCGTATGCGTATTCTATTACGGTGTTTCCGCTCTTTACTTCTACAGGCAAGCTATGTTCGTAAATTATATCGGTTGTGTTTGCCTCACCTTCGTCAGTACTCTGCGTTATCGAAGTTACGTTGAAGTTATAAGGGTTCCTTCCGTATGACATTTTGCTACCGTTGGAATACCTGACTGAATTGACAATGTTCGTGTCGTTTACATATTCGTATTCGGTGGAAATTTCGCCTTCTTCGTTTCTGTCGGCTGTTATTTGCCCGTTCTCCGAACGGTCGCTTTGAGTATAGAATCTGGCGGAAGAATCCAAAGAGTTCCAACTTACTGATTTTATAACATTGCCATTTTCGTCGTAAGTCCTTTCTTCGTAAGTAATGCCCGAAGTTAGTTCTTCACCCTTTACAAATTTTTCAGTTAATATTAAACTGCCTTGAGCATTGTAGCGGTAATTAGTAATGGTCTCTGTAGCAGATATTTCACCATTCAAACAAATATATTCGGTAACGATTTCGCTGGAAAGTCTGTCATCAGCGTCGTAAGAATAATCGGTTTGTGTTTTTCGCTCGCACGTCGGAGAAATCTTTTGCCAGTTAGTAGTTTTAAAAATTTCTTTATCGCTGTCGCTGTATTCAGTTCTAAGATATTCTATATCTTTCAAAGGGCTTCTTGTCCATTGTGTAACGGCTTTAATCGGGTCAAAATCGTATATATATTCCGTTTCGGTTTCATGACCCATTTCATCCGTATGCTTATATATTCTCAAACTATCAGCGCTATAAAACAAATAGGATTTAAAGGTATTATAATTGTCAGTTAGGTTAACTTTTTTAACGTCATAGTCAGCAATAACAGAAGAAAGAATCTTATCGTAGGGCAAATCTTTGTTAGTTTCAAAATTCTTTTGTATCGTAACATTTTGCGAAAAATTAGTTAACCCTTTGAATTTTTTAATTTCCTTATCATCTTCTGTTACAGTAAGATATTCCAAATTGCATTTAATATTTTCACTTGAAGTTATAGTTACCAGCTGAGTGTCTGAATATTCAAATTGTGCGGTCTTGCCGTCTGCAAATTTTACAGAAGTAAGGTTGCCATCAGTATAACCGTAATTGATACACCGGCCACGGCTATCGGTAATGCTTTCAAGTAATCCGTTAACATATCTGAACCGCATAATTTTACCCTTAGAATCGTGAAGAGCTATTATACGGGACAAATTGTCGTACTCGATTGCAACCGAATTGCCGTAGGAATCGAACATACAGCACAGGTTACCGTTCCGGTTAAATCCGCTAACTAAACCGTTTTCGTTTTTAAGATAATTTACAGGGGCCTGTAACAACATTAACTGGAGTTCTGCTTTTTTTGCAAAATATTTCGTAAACGATTCTTGAATAGCGGGAAGAGTTTTTTCTGATTGCGAAATTAAATAAGTAATTTGCGTTTCAATAAAATTAAGCTGATTTTGAACGGAGTCTTTTTGGCTAGATAAAAGACTTCTTTGAGAAAACAAAGAATTAAGCTGTTTGTTCAAAAGCTCTTTTTGCTTGTTCATTAAGGTGTCACTGGTTTTTGCCAAGTCTAAATTATGTACAGCGCTTTTATAGGGTACTAATTCTTTAGCTTCAATTAATTTCTTCTTTTTCTCGTCATCATTTAGAGGCTGACCGTTTTTATCTACAAGATTAACGCTGTCCCAATAACCTTCTGCGCTCTGAGATAGGATTTTTTTCAGTGTATAAGAATCATTTCCTGGAACTTTTTCGTGATATATCTTTTCGTATTCCAAATCGCTTTGCTGTTGTGCAGATTGGTTAATTTGGTGTGCTAATTGTTGGTTTTGAAAACTTATTTGAGATTCTTGCAAATCAATTTGACTTTTTTGAAAATCTATTTGTTCAAGTTGTTTTCTTAACTGATTAGAGTTTTCATATAACGATTGCAACTGTAGAGCTTCCGACTCGTTCATTATGCAATAATTTGAAGAAGGCGTAACCCCTTCCATCAAAACGTCATATTCAGTCTTAGTCAAGTTGCCGATTCTTCGCAAAATAAGTCCGTCATCTTTTTGCACTTTAACATAGTTGCAAAGCGACTGTTCGCAAGATTTTATGTAATCCTCAAGCTCGGCTTGTTCGCTCTGACGTTGGTCAATATACTCGGAACTGCCATAGTCCTTTATCTCCGGAATTAAGATATATCCGTCGCAAAATTGCTGGATTTTAACTTCTTTACCATCATAAGTTAAATTACCGCTTATATCTATATTCACAAAGCTTTTGGGTATAAATATTTTTGCTCCGTTTTCAATATAATAAAATTCTTCTTTAAAAGTATGCGCTTCACCTGTTTCGTCTAAAAATTTAAGATAATGTAATGATTTATTGTCCAAATCATCATTAAGATATGTATTTAAACTTAAACGCCAGTTGGAACCATATCCGTCTATTCCTTTGCCGGGATTATGGTAATGCGTGATGTTCAGGGGGATTGCGAAATCGTCTGCTTTAAAAGATGTAAATGAAGCTATAAAATTACCATCGTTAATGTTAAAATACCCCTCACCCAAGTCAGCAATAGGGAACTGCTCAATATTCTTTATTTCATTATTTACTATGCCAAATTCACTAACAGTTTTTTTAAAAAATTGCCCTACATTGTACATCTTTCCGTTAATTTGTAAGGTGGTATCACCAACTACTAAACTGTCTAAAGAATCATCTGTTTCTAATCTGAAATCTGCTGAACCATACTTATCATATAGCTCCTTCAAATCTATTTTATATTGGTAGTTAGACCGGAATTGCTTATCACGGATAAGTTTTTTTGATGAATGCAAGTCGTAAATGTAATAACTATGATACATTTTTGTCCTGCCCCAAATAGACAGCTTGCAGGAAGTCACCTCACTAAGTTTATAGCCAAAAAATTGTAAAAATTTTTCATAGTCGCAGATTACAAAAAATTCAGGAACACAGTTAAGACTTAGAAAATCATCATGTAGCTCAATTTTCTTATCTATTACATTAAAAAACTTTATAAAGTATCTTGAATTATCGTAATTTTCCTTAAACTTGAGTGCAGTATCAATTCTTGCTAAACTCGCTTGGATTTCTTTATCTCTTTCCGTTATTTCAATAATATTACTTATATCAAACATTTCACCGTTAATTTGTAAAGATGTATTACCAATTGCTAAACTGTCTAAAGAATCATCTGTTTCTAATCTGAAATCTGCCGAACCAAACTTATCGTAAAGACCTTTTAAATCTATTTCATATTGAAAATCAGACTGATATTGCTTATCATCAATAAGTTTTTCTGATGATGACAAGCTATAAACGTAATAATTATGAAACATTTTTGTTCTGCCACGAATAAACAGTTTGCAGGAAGTCACATCAATAGGACTAAAGCCAAATAAATGTAAAAGGTTTAAATAGTTGCAGATGCCGAAAAATTCAGGAACACAGTTAAGGCTTAGAGAATCATCATGTAGCTCAATTTTCTTATCTATTACATTAAAAAACTTTATAGAATATTTTGAATTATCGCATCGTTCTTTAAACCAAATGGCGGTATCAATTCTTGCCTGAATCTCGTCCTCACTCAGTTGTTCTTCGTGCATTTCAAACTCATCATCTTCAACCGCCGACTGTGGGGAAACATTTATGAATGTCGAAGATTGAGCTTCAACTTTTTTTAAAAATTCAGTTAATTTATTATTATCCATTTTTTATACTCCTTTTTATTTTTTAACATTAATTTTTTTGGATAAATTTATTAGTTTTTCTACTTCTTCTGCCGTAGCTTCGGCGTTAAATTTTAATCCGTTTTCAATTGCAAACTGATTTACTTTTGTAAGTACGAATTGTTTTTTTTCTTCTCCGCTGTAATTTGAAAAGCTTTCGGCTATTTCCATTAAAGGCGCAACAGCATCATCAAGAAAACTACAATTTTGCATTCTTTTTTTATCTTTAACTGCCTTAAACAATCTGGCTATAAAGATAATGCTGGTTATTAAAAGACTTATCGCCGTACCGGCAAGAGATAACACAATTTCTGCATCTTCCATACAAACCTCCTTAAAATTATTAAACATATGTTTGCTTATATAATAAACTTTAAATATGACAGGATACGGTATAATTAAAAAATTTTTTTAAACTATTTTTGAATAATATATGTAACTAAAAAAATTGCAAACAAAAAGGGCGACGCTTCTCGCGTCGCCCTTGGTGCACCCAAAAGTGAGAGGAATTATCTGTGGTCCTCTTTTTTAATAGAATGTTTTTAAGAGGTGTACTGTTCTTCGGCGAGCGTAGCGAGCCGACGTGTATCAAGAACAGCACACGCCGTGTAGCCATTCCCCGCCTAAATACCGCATTTAAGTATATTCGGGCTAAAATTTTGCAAAAAAATAACGCAAGCTGAATTTGGTTCAACTTACGTTATTAGTGGTGCTTGTGGCCGGACTTGAACCGGCACGGTATCTCTACCGAGGGATTTTAAGTCCCTTGCGTCTGCCTATTCCACCACACAAGCAAATATTTAAGCGTAAACTATATTACCAAAAGGCGCAAAAAAAGTCAAGTCAACTTTTGCGCTTTTTTTCTTTTTGAATATTTTATAAGTTGCTGAGTTGTGCTTTCGGGCTTGCTTGACGAAAATCTTCAATTATGATAGAATTGAACCGTAATTCTGCGTAAGCAAAAAGTGCGTTTTATTCCACCCCAAACTTACGCCGTTTACAGAGAACTAATTGACGAGAAAAGTTTAAAAATGCAATTAATATACATAGAACTTTCTAACTACAAATCAATAAAAAAGCCAGTTAAAATAGATATTGCGGATAGCAACTTTTATACCTTTATCGGCAAGAACGGAAGCGGTAAATCCAACATTTTAAAAGCGTTGGAGCTTGCCGTTTCCCGTTATAAGTTTGACAATAGCGCCGACAGAAGAAAGGCGGATGAAAAGTGGGAGGCGGAAGAAAAAGGGTTTAAAGCCGTTTACACTTTAGAGCTTTCCGACGAAGAATACAAAGAGTACTTAGAACTCACTCAAGATAAACGCTTACCGTTACAGCAAATACGCTTTGAACTTGTTGACGGAGAGCCTGATTTAAAATGGCGGTCTTATCCTGTGGATAAGCTTTCCGTAAAAAAATATAATGAGTGCCTGCAAGAAATTATCCCGCTGTTGGATAATGCAACGAAAGAGTTCCGTAGCGTCTTCAAGAAGTTTGAAAAAAGCGTTTACGGACACGAAGCTTTTACAAGGCTTAAAATGTCTTTTGACGAAAAAACCGGATATTACCCTGACTTTAACTATTGTTTTTGGGACGAAATACATCAGATAGAAGATTTGTCCGCTACGATGAAAAATTTTCTTTCTCAATCAGAGCAGGAAGAATTTACAATAGGCGAAGACGATTTGCCATATTTTTACCGTGGTTTCAAAGACGACATAGACGGAATAAAAATACTGGAAGTTCAGACCGAAGACGTAGCCGTGAGCGGAATTGTCGCGCAAAACTTAAAAAAGAATGCAGAGCAGTATGAGAAAATCCGCTATGCTTTATCGCAGAGCGTTCAAAGCTATAACGTAAAGTTTAAAACCCTGTGCGAGAAAATAAACTCGTTACTTTTAAAAGTCGCAAGCATCAGGAAAGAAGCAAAGGATATATTCTATAAAAAAACAAAGCAACAGCAAGATAAATGGCGGAAATTTGAAGACAGAAAGGACGCCTTTAAAGAGTTAATTAATACAATTCTTTTTCCCGAATTGCAGTTTATAGATAACGAAAATTCCCTGCTGTTCTATTCTGCAAAGGACGACGACCGCGCCCGCAAATTAAACGCCTACAATACCATAGTAAAATCAATGGACGCATTCCTTAAAAAGGGAGGGCATTACGAAGAGGGCGAAAGTCTTTTTGACGACAAAACCTTTACGGAGGAAAGACAGCAACAGATAGTCAAAATTTTAAACGACAAGTGTCTGCAAAAGGGCAAGCCTAAGTTCGATAAAGAGATAAAATACAAGTTAGAAATTGAAAATGGACGTATCCAGCTTTACGTAATTGAAAAGGACAAAACGGTTGTAAACTTCAACGATACGAGTTTAGGCCGCCGTTGGTATCTGACCTTTCTTTTCGTAAAAAGGCTATTAAAAGACGGCGACTACCTTATAGTTGACGAACCCGCGGTATTTCTTCACCCGCAGGCGCAGACGGAGTTCAGAAAAGAGCTTGAACGCCTCAGCTTTAAGGGAGTAAAGATATTTATGTCAACGCACAGCCCTTATATGATTTCCGACGACTGGAAGAGCGTCTACACCGTAACTATGGGCGTCGGGGGAACGGCAACGGAAAAAATTTATACCCCCGATGACCTTAAAAACAAAATACAGAGCGAGCTTGGCGGTGAGCTTGCCGAAACCGAGCAGGAAGAAACAGAGCAACTCAGTAAGCAAGCCCAAAAAGAGCTAGGCAGTCTTACGGTAAACGATATTCTA
Source organism: Clostridia bacterium (assembly GCA_014804995.1). Classification (GTDB taxonomy): domain Bacteria; phylum Bacillota; class Clostridia; order Christensenellales; family Borkfalkiaceae; genus Coproplasma. Next base: position 10,251 of record JAAUYS010000005.1, on the reverse strand, counting down.
CTCAACGCCGCACAGCAAACCTATATCTTTGTAGAAGGGCCTACCGATGAGGTATGTATTGAAAAATTTGCTAAACTTCTCGGTTACGATTTAAGCGGTTACAATATTCTCATTTGCGACGGTTCGGCGATATTGTTATTTTCATATTTCTGCATAGAACGTAAGATTAGCTTTATTTCCATTGCCGACAACGATAATAAGTTTAAACCCGAAACTTATACTAAAAACCACCAGCAATACAAACTATACTTGCAGAAAATGGAGGAACACCCCGAGCTTTGCTACTTTGTCGGCGAGGGGGAAAAGGGTTGCCTTGAAGATTTATTCGATAAAGAATCCGACAAAAAATTCATAAACGCAAAGGGAATTTATAAGGGGAAGATAAACGAAGACAAAATTGAAAAGGTAAAGAGCCTTGACGAGTTTTCGGATAAAGCCGTTCAGAATTTTACCGCTATATTCGACCATTTTAACATACCCAAATTAAATAAAAGTAAAAAGTAACCCCTTACGGGTTAAGGAGAAGATATGCAATATACTAACCCCGTTATACTTTCAGACTATTCCGACCCCGACGTAATCCGCGTAGGCGACGACTATTATATGGTTGCGTCCAGCTTCAACCACGTTCCCGGCGTACCCGTTCTTCACTCTAAAAACCTTGTAGAGTGGGAGCTTATAAACTACGTTTTAGACGAAATACCTTTCGCCCGCTTTGATAAAGTCTGCCACGGACACGGCGCGTGGGCGCCCTCTTTAAGGTACCATAACGGCAAGTTCTATTGTCTTATTCCCTTTCCCGACGAGGGCATTTTCGTAGCCGAAACGGACGACCCCTACGGCAAGTGGTCGCTTTTAAGACCCCTTCTTACCGGAAGCGGTTACGAAGACCCCTGCCCTATATGGGCGGACGGGAAGTGCTACGTCGTTTTCGCCTTCGTAAAAAGCAGAATAGGCTTTAACTCTAAGCTTGCCGTATTCGAGGCGGACGAAGAATTAAAGACCGTAAAAGGCGATTATAAAATTATCTATGACGGACACGACATAGCACCCAAAATAGAAGGCCCCAAGTTCTACAAACACGGCAAGTACTTCTATATATTAGCCCCCGCTGGCGGAGTAAAAACGGGTTGGCAAGTTGCCCTGCGTTCCCAAAAAATTTACGGCGACTGGGAAACCAAGATAATAATGGTACAGGGCGACAGCGCGGTAAACGGTCCTCATCAGGGCGCGCTTATCGACCTTGACGACGACGGCGGAAAGTCGGCGTTTATGCACTTTCAGGATATGGGCGCGTACGGCAGGGTGGTGCATTTGCAACCCGCAAAATGGGTCAACGACTGGGTCATTTGCGGTAAGATGGAAGAGGACAACCTGCCCGGTTCGCCAGTGGACTTCGGCGAATACCCTGTCGCAATAGAAACGGGCGCAAGGATAGACCCGAACGACGAATTTGACGGAAACAAGCTTTCCCTCGTCTGGCAGACCCCCGCAAACCGCAGGGCGGAGTGGTACACGTTTAAAAGCGGGCTAAGGCTCAACTGTTGCAAGTTTGAAGAAAGCGCGCTTTCAAACCTTCCGCAACTTATAATGCAAAAGGTGCAGTACCGCAACTTTTCGGTAAACGCCAAGTGCAGATTAAACTTAGTAAACGACGGGGACGAAGTCGGCTTTACCGTATTCGGAAGAGAGTACGCCTACGTCTGCGTAGTACGTCGCGACGGACAGAACTACCTTGAAATAAGAAAGGGCGCAATAGGCGGGCAAGAAGACGAAACTCTTGCAAAAAGTCAGCCCTATGACGAGAACAGCGTAAACTTCCGCCTTTCCGCAAAATATGAAAACCCTAACCTTTTAACCTATAAATTCTCTTTCGGCGGTAGCGCGTTCACGCATAAGTTTTACGCACAAAGGGGAGTTTGGACGGGCGCAAAGATTGGTATTTACGCCCGCTCGGCAACCGACAGCAAGGGCTACGCAACCTTTAAGCACTTCCGCGTAACCTGCACCGACAACAGAATAAAAGGCGATTAAAAACAGTTCGGCTTGTGCATATTTTGCAAGCCGAATTTATTATTTCATTTACTTTACTTTTATAGAATAAAGTAATACAATTAATTAACCGCAGAGGGGCGGTAGAAATGACTAAAACCAAAGTTAAACCCAAATACAATCTGTTTACGGCTAAGGCGCTCTTATTTTTAATAGCGCCTATCGTTATAGAGTCGATTTTTTCCACTTCGCTTGGTCTGTTTGACTCTATGATGGTATCCAGCATAACAGATTTGAATGAAGCGGGTGAAACTATAAAGAATGCAGGTACAGCTGTATCCAATGTAGACCAAATTAATCACCTTATAATTCAGCTTTTTTCTGCGTTTGCCACGGGCGGAGCTATTATAACCAGCCAATACATAGGAGCAAAGAATATAGAGGACGCCAACAGAAGCGCAAAGCAGGTTGTAGTTTTAGTATTTCTCGCATCAATAGGTTTTGGGGCTTTGTGCCTTGCGTTAAACTGGCCCCTTTTGAAGTTATTTTACGGCGGTGTACCCGACTTAACTTTCGGGTATATGCAACAGTACTTTTATCTAACTGCAGCGTCGTTCCCTTTCATCGGGCTATTTAATGCCTGCGCTGCACTTCTCCGCGCACAGCGTAAAAGTATGTACACTATGGTAAGCGCGGGTATCTCCTGCGCATTGAACGTAGGCTTCAACGCAATTTTCATTTATGCTTTGGATATGCGTGTTATCGGTGCTGGGCTTGCAACATTATTTTGCCGTATCGTACCCGCGATATTTATGCTTTGTCTTCTCACCAAAAAGAATTACCTCGTACACATAAAGATATTCGAAAAATTCCGTTTTGACGGTTCAATGGTAAAACGCATTCTGCGCATTGCCATTCCTGGTGCGATAGAGTCCAGTCTTTTCCAACTTGGCAAGCTGATGACTTCTACGTTTGTCAACCTTTCTTGCTATAACGTGGGCGGGACGAACGTTCAGGCAAACGCTAATTCGATAGCTTCCAACGTAAACAATATTGCTTCTGTCGTAGGAAGCGGGGTTGGAACTTCCGCTTTGACTGTTGTAGGGCAGGCGGTCGGCACAGGCGATGTAGAACAGACGAAGTATTATATGAAGAAGATGTTCATAATCTCCTACATAGCCAATGCCTGCGCGGTTGCCGTTATACTCGGTACGGCGCAATGGCTCGTTCTTTTGTACGACTATTCACCCGAAGCTCGGCAAATTGCTTTGAAGTGTTTGTATATGTGCCTTGTATTCCAGGTTGTAACTTACCCTATGTCTTTCACAACCCCCGCAATACTTAAAGCTACTTCTGATGTAAAATATGTAATGTACTGCGCCGTCGGCTCGATGATTATTATGAGAGTGGGCGTATGTTTCATACTTACCACTGATATGTTGCCTATACAGTGGGGTGCGTTTGGTTTCTGGGTGGCTATGTGCGCCGATTGGGTAAGCCGTGCAGTACTGTTTATTTCAAGGCTTCTTTCGGGCAGGTGGAAAAAGTCGTCGGGGCTTTTAAACGATACCCCCGCGGAGGCGGTTGCGGTTGACGAACCCGCAGTTGTTTCCGCCGAGGTAGCCTTACAAGAAGTGCAGGAAGTACAAGAAGAGAAAGAAGAGCAGGAAGAAAAGGAGTAATTATGTTCCGTCAAATGTTTGAAGAAAAGTATATGCGCTTTCCTGACGGCAAAGCCAAGTGCGCAACGTTCAGTTACGACGACGGCGTTAAAGCCGATAAAAAGCTCGTCAAAATTTTTGATAAGTACGGCGTTAAAGCAACGTTCAATTTAAACAACCTTTTGTTCGACTGTGAGAACTGGCACGGCAGAATGGACGAGGAGGAAACTTATAAAACTTTCGTAAGCTCCCGCCACGAGGTTGCCCTTCACGGCGCGCGCCACATATTCTTAAACAAAGTACCCCTTGCAGAGGCGGTAAACGAGGTAGTGCAGAACCGCCTTTATTTAGAGAATAAGTTTGAAAGGTTAGTCCGCGGAATGGCTTACGCCTACAACGGCTACAACGACGAGGTTATAACGGCATTAAAGTGTGCGGGCGTTTGCTATGCGCGCACGACGGAGGCTTCGCACTCTTTTGCGCTTCCCCAAGACTGGCTTAAATTAAAGCCCACCTGCCACCACGGCGACCCCGCCTTAAAAGAGCTTGCAGAAAAATTTATAACCGGTTGCCCGCAAAAGGACTTCAAACACAGAGAGCCTTGGCTTTTATACGTTTGGGGACACAGCTACGAGTTTGACGATAACAATAACTGGGATATAATAGAAAGCTTATGCGCCCGTTTAAGCGCGTGCGACGACATTTGGTTTGCAACGGGTGGCGAAGTCTACGACTATGTAGAAGCGTACAACAATTTAAAATTTTCTATTGACGGGGAAAGAGTATACAACCCTGGGCACTCTTCCGTATATATAGAAATACGCGGTAAGGTCTACGAGCTTCTTCCCGGCAAAGAAACGGTATTCGATAAATGTGAATAAGGTCAACTGTCTTTTGCGCGCAAGCGTAAAGGAAGTGGCGGGGGTGTGCGAACCACCTCACCCCCGCGATACAAAAAACAAACGGCTTTCCAAAATTACGGAAAGCCGTCTTTCATATTTTAAAATAAAATCAAAACGGGTATTGCAAAAATTGATAATTAGTTCTATAATTAAATGGTAAAAAATTCCAACGGGGGAAGTTATGGTTTTAGATAAATTCAGTTTAAAAGGCAAAGTGGCAATAGTAACCGGCAGTAACACCGGCTTAGGTCAGGGCATCTGCCAAGCCTACGTAGAGGCGGGCGCAAAGGTCGTCGGCGTATCAAGACGTCCCAGCACCGAAACGGCGGAGCTGTGCGGACCTGCATTTTATAACGTCATTGCAGATTTAGGCTCAACGGAAGTCATCTCCTCCGTCATAGAGCAGACGCTTGCAAAGTTCGGCAGGATAGATATCCTCGTAAACAACGCAGGCATAATTAAAAGGGAGGACAGTATAGACTTTTCGGAAGAAAGCTGGGACAGCGTTTTAAACGTAAATTTAAAGACGGTGTTCTTCTTAACCCAAGCCGTTGCAAAGCAGTTCCTTGCGCAGAAGTCGGGCGGTAAAATTATCAATATCGCTTCTATGCTTTCCTATCAGGGCGGTGTGCGCGTACCCTCGTATACGGCTTCAAAGTCGGCTATCCGCGGTGTAACTATGACCCTCTCTAACGAGTGGGCAAAGTACGGAATAAACGTCAACGGCATCGCGCCCGGATATATGGCAACGAACAATACCGAGGCATTAAGACAGGACGGTGAGAGAAGTGCGGACATACTTTCTAGGATACCCGCGGGCAGATGGGGTACGCCCGAGGACTTAAAGGGGGCGGCAGTATTCCTTGCTTCCGAGGCTTCGGACTATGTAAACGGCTTCACAATTGCGGTTGACGGCGGTTGGCTCGGCAGATAAATTACTACATTTTTTAACTATATATACTACAATATTTACATATATATAAAACGCCTGCGAAAAACACTCGCAGGCGTTTTATAATTTACTGCTTAATTTGTTTAACTAAAAAAGTAAAAAACCGCTTAATTAAGGCATATATAGGGGGTAAACGGCAGAAAAAAGCCGTTTACCCCCTTAAAACCGTATGTTATTAAGCATAAAATAAAAGAACATCTAATAGCATAATAGATGTTCTTTTTCTGCTTGAATAGTATCACTATAAATTTTAAAAGTCAAGCATATTACGGGTTTTAATTTAATTTTTGTCAATTTAACCATATGCAAATTAAGCTAAAAATGCCATATTTTGCCCATAAAAGTACACCTAATATGCTATTAGGTGTACTTTTTCAAAACGCCTAAACCGCCACATATATTGCGGTTAAATATAAGGTATATAAATCAAATACTAAATAACTCTTATAAGGAGGAAATTTATGAATAATAACGCTAAAAGCGGAATACTTAACAGACTTAAACTAAGGCTTTTGGTAGTATTTTTATTGATTGGCGCGGTAATATGCGCCGTCTTCGGTATAAATACGGCAAAACCTGCAAGGGCTTCTACTTCGTCAAACGTTTCCCAGTTTACGCAAGTCAACGGCGGTAACGAGATGTTTAACGATTACTACAACATTTTCTCGGTAACCGCTTTGGACGACCTCGTTAAGAAAATATACGGAAATCCCGCATATATGGGTCAAACCAAAAAAGCCTCTGAATTTACCACTAAAAATTTAATGGTGAAGATAGGCGGTCTTTCCTGGACGCCCGTGTACGCTTCTACTGTAGACGGGGACGCTTACGTAACGTTCTGGCTTGCAGACTGTATGGGAACGTCGACCTACGGAAATCAGGACTACATTAGTAGCGATATAAGAAAACATCTTACCGGCTTAGGTACTTCAACTGTTTCGCAGTCAAGCACCTGGTACGGGTTTATAAACAAATTTTCACCCTATATTAAATCCGGCACGTTAGGCTCTTACAGGGATGAGTCAAACGGTAAAAGCGACTATCTCTGGCTTCCCACTGTAGACTTTATAGGTAACGTAGGAGTTAACTACGATAAGAATACCGGCGCCTTAAAGGGAGCATTCGATTTCGGAGACGGCGTAGGTAAGTTCGGAACTTCCGTAATTCAGCAGACTTGTACCGCTAACGGATATAACGGTTATTGGTTACAGGTGAGAAACCGCCAGACGAGCGGAGATTTCCCTACCGGTTCTACCAGCAACGTTACTAAGAACTGGATTTACGGTATGTCTCCCAACGGAACTACACCTCTATCTACGGACAGCGCCAACATTACTTCGGGCGCAATGAATTTAAGAAGCAGAAGTTACGGCGTACGCCCTTGCTTCTCTTTAAACATTACAAAGGCGTACAGCGGTCTTAAGCAGGACTCGGTAGTACACCCTCAGGTTACTATTAGCGGTTCGGTTCTTTATACGTCCAGCAAAATGCCTACCATAACGACTACTTCCGGAGACACTGCCGGTACGATAGCCTGGGTGGATACAACTCTTGAAGCGGGTGTTTCTAAATATCAATGGAAGTTTACACCTACTTCCTCATCCTACACGACGGTAACCGGTTGGTACACCTTGACGGCTCTTGCAGTACAGTTTGATACTATTAAATACGAATTTGACCCCGGCACTAACAACGTTTATACGACGACCCCGTTGGATACCATTAAAGATTACTTAACGGTAACCGCGGTAAATAACGATAAATCGACAGGCGGAACAATCTCAAAATCAGATTATCAGCTGTACGGAGAGCTTGTCGCCGGTACTAACACACTTAAATTAGTTTACGGCGGTAAGGCGTTTGACGTAAGAATAACGGGCGTGCAGTCTTCCGGCGTAATAACCTACGACAGTCTGGAAATTTCCTCACAGCCCAACGTTCTTACTTACAAGGCTTACGAAAAGTTCAACCAGACGGGTATGAAGGTTAAAGCCGTTTACTCCAACGGCACTAAAAAAGAGGTAACCGATTACGTTATCGAATACCCCGATTACGACGGTAACCCTTCAAACTGCTTCCACTACGGCGATACGCAAGCTACGGTTAAATATACCGTGGACGGCGTTACGCAGAGTACTACCGTTGCGGTTACGGTTGAGCGAGCATCTTCCAAAATTACGCCCCAAGTTACCGTAACGGGTACTCTGTACACTTCAAGCAACCTGCCCGCAATTGCAAAAAGCACGGGCGACACGGCAGGCGTTATCGAGTGGGATAAGGTAGACGACGGCAACGGAAATAAAGTTTTCCCTTCCCTCACGGCGGGAACGAACGGCTACACCTGGACTTTTAAGCCCACCGACCCCAATATGGCGGAAGTTACCGGAACTTACTACCTTACGGCGGAACAGGTCAAGCTTGACAGAATAGTCGTAACTTACGACCCCGAAGTTGAAATTGACCCCGCGACGGGCAACCCCGTTTTAGACCCTGTTACAGGCAACCCCGTACTTGCTAAAATATATACTTCTTACGATATTGAAGACATAACCGAAGTTACCGTTATCGGTTACAACAACGACGGTTCGCTCTATACGCAGTTTGACCCCGACGGCGAAATCCCCGCAGGAGAGTACTCTTTATCGGGTAAGCTCACCGCAGGCAACAGCACTATTACCGTAACCTACGGCGGAAAGGTTGCAACCTTTACCGTAGAAGGAGTAATCAAGTCTGAAATAGCAAGCATTAAGGCAAGCTATCCCGCGACGGCTAATTCAACCGGAGTTATGACCGTGTACGCAAGCTACAAGGCAGAACAGCTCAAAGAAAACCTGACCGTAACGGTTATATACAACGACGGTACGGAAAAGGCCCTCACTTCAAGCGACTATTACGAGGTGGAAAACCACCTTTCCGATACTAACCCCTACATAAAGGTTATTTACGGAGATAAAGAGTTTACTTACCGTAACATACACAACCTCGGCACGGCAAGGTTCGACAGAATAACCGTTGAATTCAAGCCCGAAAACAATCTTATTTACGAAACTATCGACCCCGATAAGATAAACGAATTAAAGAAGTTTATTACCGTAAAGAGAGTTATGACCGACGGCGAAGAGATAGAGCTGGAGGACGGCGAGTACCGCCTTACGGGTACGCTTTCCGCTTCCAACCCCAACAACGAACTCACCATAACCTACACCCCCGCGGGTTCGGCAAACTCGGTTACGACCAACGTCGCAATCCCCGACGTTGAAGCAGATAAGCTTCTCAGGATAGAACTCATCGAGTACACAAGACCTACCGACGGCTTGACGACGGGAACGCCTTTGACCGCTCTTTTAGATAAGGCCGCAGGCACAAGCGCATTCAAGCTCCGCGCGGTGTACGCAACCACTTCCAAGACCATAAGCAACATAAACGCTTTGACCCTTACGGGCGAGCTTAAAGCCGGTACGGACTGCTACCTCGTCGTAACTTATTCCGACGGCACTTACGAAGCTTCTTTGAGAGTAAACGTAGGAGAAGTTACCCTCGTTAAGAAGAAGCCCGTAGTTTCACCCAAAATCGATATGACGGGCGCGGTACTCGTTGACGGAGAAAAGCTTCCTCAAATCAGCCTTTCCACGGGCGATACCCCCGGAACGATAGTTTGGGAAAAGGTTGACGACGGCAACGGCAATCAGGTTGACGCAACGCTTAAAACGGGTAGCTTCACCTATAAGTGGAAGTTCGTTCCCGCACAGTCCGTTGAAAACGACTACGAAGGCGCGGAGGGCGTTTACCCTATTACCGCGGTTGCAAAAAAGGTTGTAAGCCTTGAAATAGAGCTTAGAACGGGCGCAACCGTTTACCCCACGACTTCTGCAAGCGATTTGAAAGACAGGTTCATCGTTACCGCAGTTTACAACTACACCGACGGCAACGGCAATATCTACAAGGAAAGAGGCATTGACCCCGCCGATTACGAAATTTACTTCAACTTAGTCGCAAACTTAGATTGCACGGTAAACTTCCGCTACACGGACGCTAACGGCAACTTCGTTTTAGGCGAAAAGCAGATAAGGGTTGAACAGCCCGGCGACACAATCAGGGTAGATACCCGTTGGGATGACGAAACGCTTTCATTCGTGTTCAACGGCAAGGCACAAAAGCCTACGGCTTACTTTACCGTAACGCAGGACAATCAGGAAGTAAAAATTCTTCTTGAAGTTGCGGTTTATAAGGTTGAAAACGGTGTAGAAGTTCCCGTTTCCGCAATAGACAAGGGCGTTTACAGAGTAAAGGCAGTAACCCCTGCAAGCGGTAAATACACGCTTATCGGACAGACGATAAGAGACTTTGAAATCACCGCTAAAAAGATTACCCGCCCCACGGCAATGTCTTCAAGCTACGTCTATACGGGTAACGAGCAGGAGTTCCTGTTCAACGGCTTCGACGCAAACATAATGACCGTAACCGGCAACAAGCAGACGGAAGCGGGCAAGCACGAAGTAACCGTTAGCCTTACGGACGGCAACTACGAGTTCGAGGGCGTAACCGGCGCAAATCTGACCTTCGTGTTCGATATCCTTCCCGATACTACTTCTTCTTCCGAACCCGCACCCGTCGTACCCCCCAACGTAACCGTAGAGGGCAACGGTATAAGCACGGGGCTTGCAATCGCAATCGGCGTCGCAGTTCTGTTAGTACTTATAATCGCGGTAACCGCAATTATAATCGCCCTTAAAAACAAGGGAAC
>JAAUYS010000004.1 GCA_014804995.1 Clostridia bacterium | reverse complement strand
CGCCGTTATTTTTATTACCGCGCTTGCGTTCCTCGTCGCGCTCGTTTTAAATCTTATTGCTTGTCCTTACAGGCTTAAAGTATTTCACGCGCTTCCGGGAAGCTTATTAACTACTGGGCTGTGGCTGATTTTTTTAGTGGGCTTCGGCGTATACACACAGTTTGCAACCCCCGAAAGACTTTACGGCAAAATAGCGTCTTTAATAATCTTTCTTTTATGGTGCTACGTTATGATGTGTTGCTTCGTTATAGGAATGATTAAAAACGGTTCGCACACACCGAAAAGAATGAAGCTTAAAACATTTTAAAAGCCCCGCGCATTAAGCGCAGGGCTTCTTTTAATACTTAATTGTGCAAGCTATTGCCAAAGCGCCGGGGCCAATATGGCTTGCTACGCTGAGGGAGAGGGGATTGACAAACGTAAACTCTATATCGGGGAAAGCTTCAAGAACTTCCTTTTTAAACTTTTCGGCTTCGTCAAAGCTGTCTGTATGGGCAATGCACACAGTCATTTTATGCGATTTTATAAAATCTCTGAAATGAGTTAAAAGGTCTCTTTTAACGGCGTTAATCATAGTTGATTTTGCGTCGGAAATCTTTCTGACCTTGGCGTACTGGTCTAAGACGCCACCGTGGATTTGAAGCACGGGTTTAATCTTTAAAAGCGTACCAATCGCTGCAACGGCGGGGGTAAGGCGACCGCTCTTTTTTAAGAATTTAAGGGTGTCCACCATAATGTAAATGCTCGAATATTTACCCGTTTCCGTCAAATAATCGTAAATTTCCTGTGCGGTTTTACCCTCGTTTGCCATTTTTAAAGCGTCCATTACGCTTTGGCGTTGAGTAATTGAAACCCTGTGGTTGTCCACTACGAAAACTTTACCCTTAAACTGCTCTTCTGAATTCGCTAACGCAGTAAGAACTTGGCAGGTCTGTGAAAGACCGCTTGAAATGGGTACGTAAATAACGGCGTCGTTTTCCTTTAAAGCGTTTTCCCACATTTCCTTTACCGTTTCGGGGTTGGGCTGTGAGGTGGAAACGTTAGCGTTACTTCTCAACTTTTCGTAATACTGTTTCTGGGAAATAGTTAAATCTTCGTAGAAGGTATCTTCGTCTATCAGAACCGGTACGGGTGCAATATACACGCCGAGTTCTTTTGCCTCGGCTTGCGTAATTCCGCTACTGCTGTCTGCCATTACCGCAATTTTCATCTTTTTCTCCTAATCAATACTTAACCGCACAACCGACAGCAAGCGCGCCGGGGCCTATATGGCAGGAAACGCTGAGCGAAAGAGGGTCAACAAAAGTAAATTCCACATTAGGGAAAGCTTCTTTAATTTCTTCTTTAAACTTTTCAGCTTCCGCCACGTTCTCCGTATGAGCTATCGCAAGGGTCATTTTGCCTGCTTCAACAAGGGGTTTAAATCTTGTATCAAAGTCCTTTTTTATTGCGTTAATCATAGTTGTTTTAGCGTCGGTCAGCTTTCTAACCTTTGCAAACTGGTCAAGCTTTTCACCCTGAATTTGAAGTACGGGTTTAATTTTAAGAAGCGTGCCAATAGCCGCAACGGCGGGGGTAAGGCGACCGCCCTTTTTAAGATATTTAAGGGTATCAACCATTATGTAGATGCTTGACTGCATCTTCGTTTCCATAAGATATTTATAAATTTCCTCAGCGGTTTTACCCTCGTTTGCCATTTTTATGGCGTCCATAGTGCTTTGACGCTGGGTAATTGAAATTCTTTGGTTGTCCACAACGAAGACCTTGCCTTTAAACTGTTCCTCGGTTTCAGCGTAGTGCTGAAGGGTATGGCAGGTTTCAGAAAGTCCGCTGGACATAGGTATGTAAATAACCGCGTCGTAATCTTTAAGAGCCTTAGCCCAAATTTCGCCTACGTCTATGGGATTGGGCTGGGAAGTAGAAACGCTTGCATCGGACTTTAATTTTTCATAGAACTGAGCCTGACTTAAAGTCAAATCCTCAAAAAACAGCTCGCCGTCAATAAGAACGGGCATAGGCACTACGTATATTCCAAGTTCTTTGGCTTCGCTTTGTGTAATTCCGCTGTTACTGTCCGTAATGATTGCAGTCTTCATAATGGCATATTCTCCTGAGTTTTATTATATCGTCAATCACGTAACATTATAATAAAACATATCGCTTTGGTCAACAGTTTTTGTTTTTATGTCTAATATTAGCGCGCTTTTCGATTAATTTTTACTTAAAAATTATAATATATTTTTAGCTTTAAAGTCAAATAAATAAGTGCGCAAATGAAAACCCGACCATAAACCGCCCGATTAAAACAAAATTCAAAACAAAAAAGGAGGCGTAAGCCTCCTTAATTTTTAGCATTTTTTATTAATCAAGAACCCGTACGCCGTGTTGACCACTGCGGAAACACACAAATAAATAAAGGGTTTTGTAAAGTAAGTAAAATCACCATACATACCAAAAGCTATTATTGCAAAAACAAACAGTACGCAAATTAATGCAAATATCAAACAGACTACAATTTTTCTTGATAAGTTTAAATGCGTAAATATTAAGTCAATTAAATTTAAAACTATCAACAAAATGCCGAGGACGCAGGGAACTACGGCGTCCCAAGTGGGAATTATGGTTATATTTGCATTAGGATTGAAGTAGCCCAATATGCTACTTATAATTATTATCGGCACAAACAAAAGAAGGATGTGGAAAAGAATTTTAGGGAGTGTAGGGAATGATTTTTCCTCCTTAACGGAAATATCGTAGTCGTTCATCAATTCGTCTATCGTTAAATCGTAAAATTTTGAAAGTACGCTCATTGCCTGCATATCGGGTATAGAGTGTCCGTTTTCCCATTTTGAAATTACTTTATCACTGTAATTTATCTTTTCCGCAAGCGCTTGCTGGGTTAAATTTTTTTGTTTTCTCAGTTTTATCAATTTTTCGTTAAACTTCATAGTTAGCTCCTTTGTCGAATTTAATTATATCATATTTGTCTTAAAATTTAAACGGAATTATTAAAATACGTTTCTCAAAATTGAAGAATAAAGAATTCTATATTTCGTAGAGTCGTAGAAAAACAAATAAGGAGGCAAAAGCCTCCTTAAATTATGGCGCAGAGAGAGGGATTCGAACCCCCGTACAGTTGCCCATAACACGATTTCGAGTCGTGCGCGTTCGACCACTCCGCCATCTCTGCGTTTTAGATATTAAATTTGAAGAGTGGGCGGACGCGCAGCGTTCGTCGTACCGAAGCACGAAGTGCTTACCACTCCGCCATCTCTGCGTTTTAGATATTAAGTTTGAAGAGTGGGCGGACGCGCAGCGTTCGTCGTACCGAAGCACGAAGTGCTTGCCACTCCGCCATCTCTGCGTTTTAGATATTAAATTTGAAGAGTGGGCTTTTATTAAGCACAACACGCTTGTTAATTTTATATCATAAGCAGATAAAATTCAAGCGTTTTCGCGGTGAAATACGAAAATTTTAAATTCAGTCTTCAAGCCCTGCCAAAAAATCTAACGACACGGAAAAGTAATTAGCCATTGCAACCAATTTTGAAAGCGTAGGCTCGCATTTGTCCTGTTCCCATAGGCTAATTATGGACTTGCCGACATTCAATTCTTGGGCAAGTTGAATTTGTCCTATTCCGCTTTCTTGCCGTAAAGCGCGCAAACGCTCACCAAAACCTTCCATAAACTTAATTACCTAATTGAGAAATAAACTTTTTCATACATACGCAAGGTTTGCCCGTGCTGTCGTAGCCGGTGTCGTTGCATATCTTGCAGGAATATTGAGGTGTAAAGTCGTCTTTGCTGATTGCAAGTTCGGAAAGCCTTTCGTTACCTTGCGCTTCAAGCTCTTTTATCTTTGCGGAAATGTTTTCGGCTTCGGTCTTGTCGCGTATTTCCGCAAACGCAAGTTTAATAGAAAGTTCGTTCAATTGCTTTCTTATATCGCCGTAAACGCTGTCGGAAGTAGCTTTTTTAAGCGCTGTTTCTGCACGCACCTCCGCAGTATGTCTTAAATCGTAGTAGTGCCTTTCAATCTCTACACGCATTTCTCGCTCGTCTTTTTGTGCGGGGGCAACCGTAGAGTGGGAGACGGACGGTATTTTATCTGTACTGAAAATACCGTCGGACTTCCAGGAAGAAAGTATGCCGTTCATATACGCCGTGGGGTTTGACTTTCCGGACGACAGTTTAGCCGCCTCAAACAGCATTTCGTCGTTAAAGCCCCAACTGCGCCATTTTGTAAGGCACTGTTTATCCCAAGGGATAATCTTTCTCGTAAGTCCGCAGGTTGCAAGGATTTCTTTTAAAAGCTTATCGTCCGCGCGCTGTCTTTCAATGTATTCGCTTACGCTTGCGTCTGCAACCACGCCGTCGTCGTAAAGAGAAGTAACAAACCCGTGCATATCTTCAAAAGAATTTTTACCCTGTTTAAAGCAGTAAGAAGAAATTTCCTTTAAGGTTTTGAAAGAAAATCCGTAGTTGCACCAAATATTTACGTAATTTTCAACGTAGGGGGCAGAATTTTGCATATAAACGCCCAAATTTTTGGCAATTTCAAGGGTAAGGGCATAGACGGAATTCTTATTTTTGCAGTAATCTTCAATTTCTTTTACATCAAATTTTCTGTTTTTGTACAGTTCTGCAAGCGCTTCGTCAAGTTTTTCGCAGGTTTTAGCCTTAAACTGTTTAGCCGTGCAAATAATTGCCTTATCGTCAAAGCCTAATTCGTTCGTCCACTTTTTGTACAGCTTGTCATCGTCAATGTCAGGCTGTTTTTTAATGCCGGAAAGATTGAAAAGATTAATAAGCGCAGGCGTGGAAGAAGTATAAGCCGAAAGCTTTTCATCAACTTTTTTTGCAGTAACTGCGCCTTCGTCCGCAAAACTTTTTGCAACTTTTTTAATGTACGCAAGCCTTATACTGTCTCCGTGCAGGTTTACGCAGTAATTTATTATCATAATTAAGGCGTTCTGCTCGAAGCCGTACTCCTCCATAAGAACAAAATATTCCCTGAACTCATTCGTTGAAATCATTCTGCCTTTCAATGCGTTTTGGGCATTTTTGGTGAAGTCGGAATACTTTTCAGGCTTAAATTTCTTGGGTGTTCCCGCCACGTTTTCCGCTTCTAAAATCTTAATTTCAAACGGAGAAGTGCTAACAATAGAAACAAGCTCAAACTCTTCCAAACTGAGGAAGCAGTCCTTTGCTTCGTCCTCGCTTATGCCAAGACTTTGCGCCAAATCGGTTAAAGAATAGGGTAAACCGCTCTGTAAAAGGTATAAAGAGTATAAATATACCTTGCACGCCTTGGAATCCAGCACGGGCAGATACTTTGTTATAAACTTGTTTTCAACGCTCGTCATTGATTTTTTAACGAACCCGTCCGACGCCGAAATAAAAGGCATTTTACTAAATTCCCCTTTTCGCTTGATTTCTTAATCAAAATAGACTATAATCTTAAATAGCGGTGAATTACATTATAAAGGTAAATGGTTTAAAAATCAACACCAATCGCCGTATTTTGCCATAAAATTTTAAATTCAAAATGAAAATTCTGCACACGTCCGACTTGCATATCGGTAAAAAACTTATGGGAAGAGAGCGGTTTTTAGAATACCGCTCAATCTTTATAGAGCTTTCGGACGTCTGTGAAAAAGAGGGCGTGGAACTCGTCCTTATAGCCGGCGACGTGTACGACACGTTTACGCCACCCGCTGAAGCGGAAGAAATTTTTTATCAGGGCGTCAAATTGCTCTCTAAGCGGTGTGCAGTCTTAGTTATAAGCGGTAACCACGATGATTACGTCCGCCTTACGGCGGCTTCCGCATTGGCGGAAGAACACAACGTCTATATAGTCGGTAACGATTTAAAACCCGTTTCTTGCAAAAAAAGAGGGGAAGTTTACCCCGAAAAGTCAGGCAAAGGCTGGGTTATATTCAAAAACAGTGCGGGTGAAAGGGTTTACATAAACACTTTACCCTATCCCAACGAAGCAAGATTTAAAGAGGGTCGTTCAGACGAAACCTTTGAAGAAAAGACAAAACGCTGGATAGCCTTAGGCGAAGCGGGAAAGGCGGAGAAAATACCTTCGGTATTTCTTTCCCATATTTTCGTTGCGGGCGGTTCGGTCAGCGACAGTGAGCGTGAAATTGACTTAGGCGGTGCGCGCGCTGTCAGCCTTGATAATCTGCCCGACTGCGATTACTGCGCTTTGGGGCATCTTCATAAAAAACAGAAACTCGGCAAAAACGCATACTATTGCGGTGCACCTATGCAGTTTACGTTTGACGAAAGCGGTTCTAAAAAGTCGGTCAACGTTTTTGATTTGACGGCAAACGGCGTAGAAAATTTTAAAGAGGTTGAGCTTGTTTCCGCTAAAAAACTTGTTCGCCTGCAAGCAAACGGAGTAGTTGACGGTGTTGCGCTTTTAAACGCAAATAAAGAGTACTACGTTGAGCTTACGTTAAATTTAAAAGAACCTATGACCCAGCAGGAGAGTAAGGCGTTGCACGAAGTCGAAAATCTTCTCTCCTTAAAGGCGGAGGTGCAAAACGCCGAGGTCAATTACGAAAAGTTTTCAAATAAGAACAAAAGCTCTTCACAGCTTTTTACAGACTATTATAAGTTGCGTTACGGAACGGAAGTTCCGGAAGAGCTTCTTGCGCTCTTTCTTTCGCTTACGGAGGAAGAATGAAGCCGTTAAGACTTGAATTTGAGGGAATAAACAGCTTTTCCGAGCATACAATAATAGACTTCGAAGCTTTGACTAAAAACGGATTTTTCGGAATTTTCGGCGATACCGGCAGTGGCAAGAGTACAATACTCGACTGCATCAACTTTGCCCTTTACGGCAATGTTGAAAGAAGCCGTGAAAAGACCGACATTATAAATTACCGCTGTACGCAGGCTAATGTTAAGTTCGTATTCAATATTTTGAACGAGGGCAGGCGCAAGACGTACACGGTTGAAAGGCTTATAAAGAAGGATAAGGCGGGAACGCACAAGGCGACCCTTTACGAAGAGGACGGGGGAGAGGAAGTCTGCATAGCAGAAAAGCCTACTGCCGTTGAAGATAAAATTGTTGAAATATTAGGAGTGCAGGCTGACGATTTCAGAAAGTGCATTGCGCTTCCCCAAGGCGAGTTTGCGCAGTTCGTAAAATCTGCGCCGAGGGATAGGCTTGCGCTTATTGAAAGACTGTTTTCACTTTCCAAATACGGAGATAGATTAAAGGAAAAATTAAACGCCAAACAGAATGAAACAGAGAACGCGTATCAGAACGTACAAGGCAGACTTCAAGGCTATGAAGATGCGACCGAAAATGCGTTAAATCAAGCATATGTGGGGGTTAATTTAAAAAATCAACAGTTTGAAGCGTTAAAAAAGCAGGAAGTAGAAATCACTAAAAAGTGCGAAAAACTTAAAGTTTTGAACGAAAAACGTGCAGAACTTGAAGAAACGGATAAAAAACTGTCCGAATTGCTTGTAAAAAAGCCCGATATGGAGAGGCTTAAAAGAGAGTATTCGGCGCTCCCGCACTGCATTGAAGCAGTTAAAATTGAGGGTGAAAAAACCGCGAAACTCAATGATATTACGGGGGCAATCGCAAAAATTGACGAAATTAACGTAAAAATTAAATCAAAAATTGACGAAATTGCAAAAATAGAAAAAAATATTTCCGACGGCAATTTTGAAGAAAATATTTCTGAGTGTTTTAAGCGTCAGACGCTTTATTCAACTTGCTTCAATAAAGCCGATAAATTGCGGGAGATTAATTTAAACCTTGCGAAAAAGAGGGAAGAATACCGCGAAATCGAAAAGGAGCAGTCAAGGCTTCTTGCAGAAAAACAAATTGCCGAAAGACGTTTGGATGAGGCAAGGGAAGAACTTTCTTCTCTTGCAGATAAAGATTTAAAAGGACTGATAGACGGCTACTTTAAGGGCGCGGTTTTAAAAGGCGAATACGAAAGCGCGCGCGACTATTTTTCCGAGTTTAACAGCGGAATTAAGGTCTTTAAAGAAGATTCTCCTCTTTACGAATACGTCAGCGGAGAAATTGCAAATAAAGTAAAAGAATACTCCCAAAAAGTTGCCGACGTAAGAGAGTTTACTCTTGACGGAGTAAACGAAAAAATTAAAAACCTTCAACTTATCGACAGCGAAAGGGAGAAGAAGCAGGGTGAAGTAAACGCTTGCCTTGAAAAACTGCGAAATATAACCGCCTCTTTGGAAATTAAAGAAAAGGAGCTTAGAATTTCCAAAAAAGAGGGTAAAGACCTTAGGGAGCGTGCAGACGAGCTTGATGCGGAGCTTAAGAGCGCGTTCGGCGAGGACTGTAAGGACTATTATTCGGCAATAAAGTCAAACGACGAAAAGCTTGAAAGATTAAAAGCAGAAAAAGACCGGTTAACTGCCAATTTGGAAAGGGCTAAAAAGGACAAATCTGAGCTTGAACTTTTAAATGAAAGACTTGACGCCGAAAACAAGGCACAAAATAAAGAAGTGCAAAAGCTTGAAGAAAAGCTTGCGGAAGTTATCAAGCTTTCCGGTTTAGAAAGCTTAGCAGAGTGTAAAGCCCTTGCGGCGACTTACGGCAATATTACTGACGCCGAAAATGTTTTAAAAGAGTACGACACCAAACTTTCAGTGCTTACTGAAAGGGCAAAAACGCTTAAAGGCATAGACGGAATTAAAGACGTTTCAGACGAGATTTACAAGGCCTCTGAATGTGAAAAGTCCAACATATTAGGGGGTCTATCGCAAATTACGGGTGAAATTGCCGTATTAAAAAACTCTTGCAATGCACTGGAAAAACGCCTGAAAGAAAAGGCAGAAATATTAAAAGAATACGAACTAATCGAAAGAGAAAGAAAGCTTATTGCCCAACTTAAAGAAGTTACCAAGAGCAATAAATTTATGGAGTTTATCGCAAACGAATATCTTTGCGAAATTTCTACCCTTGCATCGTCAACGCTTTTGAAGCTTGAAAACGGAAGATACTTTTTGACCTATAAGGACAATAATTTCTACGTCGGCGATAACTTTGACTGCGGGAACCTGCGTGGTGTTAACACGCTTTCCGGCGGAGAAACTTTTCTCGTTTCCCTATCGCTTGCACTTGCGTTGTCGCAAACAATTTGCGCAAGGTCGATGAAATCTATTGAGTTCTTTTTCTTGGACGAGGGCTTCGGTACGCTTGACAGCACGCTTGTAGATACGGTTATGGGCGCGCTTGAAAAGTTGAAAAGTTCAGATTTTACTATCGGCGTAATTAGCCACGTTGAAGAACTTAAAAACAGAATTGATTACAAAATAACAGTTAATAAAGCGACAGAAAACCGCGGTTCAACCGTGAATGTAAGTTGCTGAGGAGTACGATTTGCCGAAAATTTTAACACCGCTATCGTTATTTAATAATTTAGACGTGTCGCTTCCGACCTTCCCCGTTACGCTTTCGTCAACCCAAATTGACGACGTCCGTATAGAGCATATCAACTTTTCCGGCAGGGAAACGGGTTGCGGAAGGGTGCAGATAGCCGCGTCGTTTGCGTACGACGTTCAGTCGCCGGCGGCGGGTACGGTTCTTATCTTCCCTGACAGTACGGAAACTATTGACGACGAAGTTTTAAAGCTCTTCGTAACGCACGGCTATACCGCGCTTATGGTTGATTACCGCGGTGAGTGGAAGGACACTGCATTTTCAACGCGTTATCCCAGTAACGTTACTTACGCAAACACGGCTAAGTGTGGCAGACAAAAAGACTTCGTTGATGACAGCGCGGATAAAACCAGCTGGTATGAGTGGGTAGGAATAGGTCTTTACGCCCGCAAATACATCTTTGAGCGCACTGGTAGCAAGAATATTGCCGTAGTCGGCATAAGAGACGGCGGTGAAATTGCCTGGAAGCTCGGCGTGATTGGTGAATTTTCTTGTATAGTTCCCGTTTGCGCGGCAGGCTGGAAGGCTTACGCCGGCATAAGTAAGTATGTTACCGAAGACCCCGTTCTCGACGAAGAGAGATACCGCTTTATTGCCGGTATAGATTCGCAGGCGTACGCGCCTCATGTAAAATGTCCGGTGCTTATGCTCTGTTCGACTAACGACCCTAAATTCGATTATGACAGGGCTTACGATACGTTTTCAAGGATAAATCAGGACTATATTAAGGATAGCGCCATTGCTTTCTCTGTAAAGAACAGCACTACAATAGGGCCTAAGAGCATTGCGGATATGTTCTTAATTCTTGACAAAAACCTCAAAAAACGTCAGGTTTTCATTCCTTCGCCTCCTGAAATCGTGGTTGAAGTGGACGAAAGGTCAAACCTTATCGCAAGGGCAACGTTTGACGGCAAGGGCATAGTGGAAAGTTGTAAACTTTATCTTGCTGAAGATTGCGTTGACGCGACCTTGCGCGAGTGGTGCTTGTGCCACGAAAAATCCAGAAAAGCCGAAAATGTATACGAGTATTTTCTCGATATATACGAAAAAACTACGACGATATTCGTATTCTGCCGTGTAAAATACTTAAACGGCTTTACTGTTTGGTCAAAAATAGTCGTAAAAAGGGTTAGCGGACGTTTCCGCAATATGAGGGGTAAAAGCAGAGTTATTTTCAATGACAAGGACCTTGCGGACGATTTTGCCGTTGCAGACACTTCAACGCAGGCAGTCGGCGGGGTTTTCTTCCCCAACGATACCGTTCTTCCCCAACTGGTAACTAAGACTAAGGGGGTAATGGGGTTATATTCTCCTTGCGGGCTTTCAACTTTCAGAATGAGTAATCCCCGCTTTGCGCCCAGTACTAACAGCGTTTTGGCGCTTGACTTTTTCAGCGACGAAACGTCCAAACTCACTTTAACCTTTACCGATATATCTTCCGGTGAAGAATACGTCAACGAAATACCCGTCGTCGGTGGCGCTTGGCAGACGGTTATATCCGAGAGTAAGAACTTTAAAACGGCAAGCGGTGTGCCTCTTGCCGACTTTACGGGCGATTTGAAGTTTATGCTTACTTGTCCCGTAGGCTATGCCGTAAATAACGTAATGTGGCTTTAAGGGACTTTAAATGACTGACGAAGAATTAAATTTGCAACAAAACCGTTTATTTAAGACGGGCGCAAGTTTATACGAAAGAAGAAAGCGTTCTTCATTCAACGTTTTTTTAAACGTGGTAATCGTCTTTTTTTGCGTAATTCTCGTACTTGAACTGTTTTTTAACCTGTTTTATATGGGAATATACGTTGTAAACGTATCTATGCAACCTACGCTAATGGGTGCGGAAAATGAAAACGTGTCCGGCGGAGAGTTTATTTACGTCAACAAATACGCAAAACCCGATTACGGCGATATTGTAGTTGTTTACAGGGAAGAAGAGCGTTACGGAACGGTTGAACGCGGTAATATCATAAAACGCGTCGTCGCGTTCGGCGGAGATACCGTCAGTATGGAAATGGGCGTTCTTTACGTCAACGGTGAAAAGGTTGACGAAAGCTATTTGAACCTTGACGACATAATAGATAATTTAGCCGAAAGCGAATCAGCATACAGCTTCGATACGCACGTTGTAAAAGAGGGCTGTATGTTTCTTTTAGGCGATAACCGCAACAGAAGCACGGATAGCCGTCCTAACCGAACGCGTAGCGAGTGTATAGATTATCCTGCCGACAACCTTGTCGGGGTTGTTCCGGCTTGGTCAATTAGCGTTAAATCGTTCACCACAGGCGTTTATACCTTCTTCAACTTTACGCTGTGGGGCAAATAATTTAAGAGGTAGTAGATGAAAAGAGAGCAAGTTAAAGAAAAATACAAGTGGAAAATAGAAGATATATATCCTACCGACGAAGATTGGGAAAAGAATTTTAAAAAGGCGGAAGAAAGACTTGCGTTTTCACACTATGCGGGCAAACTTTCAGACAAAGCTACGCTTTTAAAGTTTTTAAGAGAAAACGAGGAGTACGGTAAGGACTTGGAGCGCCTTGCAGTCTACGCGCATATGCGTAACGACGAGGACAGGGGTGTATCTAAATACAACGCTTACAAGGCAAAAATCGGCGCGCTGTGGGCAAAATACGCCACGGAGCTTTCTTTTTACGAGCCTGAAATGGCGAAATTAAGCGACGAATATCTCAATGCCCTTGTTGCGGATAAGGACTTTTCCGATTTCGACTACGACATTAAAAGAATTATTGCAGGCAAACCGCACGTGGTTTCCGAAGCCGAAGAACGGCTTATAGGTATGGCGGGTGAGATATTTGACTCTTTCATAGAAAGTTTCGGTATGATAGACAACCTCGACTTGCCTTTACCCGAAATAGAGTGGGAGGGCAAGAAGACCAAGCTTACCCACGGATTGTACGGAATTATACTTCACTCCGATAACCGTGAAAAGAGGAAAGAGGTTTACGAAAAGTACTATTCGGCTTATACGGGCTTAATCAATACGCTCACTTCTATTTACCACGGCAACGTCAAAAAGGACGTTTATTTGAGTAAAGTCTATAAATACTCGTCTTGTCTGGAACACGCGCTGTTTTCGGAGGACGTAGACAGGGGCGTTTACGACAACCTTATAAAGGCAGTTGACGAAAATTTGCCCTCTATGCACCGCTACATTGCAACCAGAAAGAAGATTTTAGGCTATGACAAACAGTATTTTTACGACATTTACGCACCGCTTGTTGACGGCGTAAACGTAAAATACAGCTATGAGGAAGCGTATGCAACCGTAATAAAAGGGCTTGCTCCCCTGGGTAAGGAATATCAGGCGTTACTTAAAAAGGGTTACGACGAAAGATGGCTTGACGTTGAAGAAACAGATGGCAAGGGGGGTGGAGCTTACAGCATAGGCTGTCCCGGTACGCACCCGTACGTTCTTTTGAACTATCAACCCGCCTTAAACGAAATGTTTACCATTGCACACGAAATGGGACACGCGCTTCATACCTATTTCTCCCAAAAGAATCAACCCTTTGCAAAGTCTGAGTACAAAATATTCGTTGCAGAAGTTGCAAGCACCGTAAACGAGGTTCTGCTTCTAAAATATATGCTTAAAGAGGCAAAGGACGAGAAATTAAAGAAGTACCTTTTAAATTACTACTTGGACAGCATTCGCGCAACGTTGCACAGGCAGACAATGTTTGCGGAATTTGAAAGTAAGGCGCACGAAATGGCTGAAAAGGGAGAACCCTTAACCAAAGAAAACTTGTGCGAACTGTATGCGGGAATAGGTAAGAAGTACTACGGCGAAGATATTGAACACGATTACAATATCTCTTGCGAGTGGGCGAGAATACCGCACTTTTACCGTTCGTTCTATGTCTATAAATACGCAACGGGAATAACCTCCGCTATCAACATTGTAAAGAGGATTTTAAACGAAGGGGATACTGCCGTAAAGGACTACTTCAAATTCCTCTCCGGCGGATGCTCAACAGACCCTGTATCTCTATTAAAACTTGCGGGTGTAGACCTTTCTTCAACCAAACCTTTTGAGGTTGCAATGCGTGAGTTTGACGAAACGCTTACAGAGTTTGAAAAATTAATGGATGTTCACTAATTTACAAAAAATCAGGAAAAACAGTTAAAAATAACGCCAAAATCAATAAATTATAGGATTTGCGAAGTACTATGTCAGACAAAACTAACGTTATGCCCAACAATTTAGACGCCGAACAGGCTATTTTGGGCGCGATGATAATAGACAACGAAATCTTGCCAGAAGTTTTGGACAGGCTTTCGGATAACGACTTTTATCAGGATTCGCACAAATATATAATAAACGCTATAAAGCAGACTTTCAACGACAGAAAGCCCGTTGATATCGTTACGCTATCCGATAAGCTGGAGAGCGAGGGGAACTTGCAAAAGGCTGGGGGGATTTCATACCTTTCAGAGCTTGCGCAGGTTACGCCTTCTTCGGCGAATTTCAAGTTTTATCTTGATATAGTCCGTCGCGACAGCATAAACAGAAGTCTTATCCGCGCTTCCCGCGACATAGCGGAATTTTCAAAATCCAGCGACGATTCTGTAAAGAGCATTCAGTTTGCCGAAGAGAAGATTTACGCGGTATCGCAGGTTAACGACTCTTCTTCCGTAAAGGACATAAGGGAGAGCGACGCGGTTGATTTAGTATTGGAAAAGTTTCAGACCCTTGCCAATAATAAAGACGCTTACCGCGGTGTGCCTACGGGCTTCGTCCGTTTGGACAGGCTCACGAACGGACTGCAAAAGTCGGACTTAATAGTCTTGGCGGCCCGCCCCGGTATGGGTAAAACTTCGTTTGCAATGAACATAGTAGAACACGCGGCCATAGTAGAAGGCAAGGTTTGTGCAGTATTCTCGCTTGAAATGCCGGAAGTTCAGATTGTGCAAAGGCTTTTATGCGCTAATGCGGAAGTGAGTATGTCTGACGCGCTTTCCGGAAAACTCGGGGAAGAGAGAACCAACGATTGGAAAAAGCTTGCAAAAGCCAGTGAAAGGCTGAAAAAAGCAAAAATTAACATAGACGACAGCTCAAGGGTAACGCCTGCCGAAATACTTTCAAAGTGCAGAAGAATAAAGGCAAAAAACAACGGTCAGCTTGACCTTGTAATGATAGACTATATCCAGCTTATGTCAAGCGGAAGGAAGTTCGGCGAGGAGAACAGGGTACAGGAAATTGCTTCCATAACCCGCGACCTCAAAATTATGGCAAAAGAGCTTGACGTACCGGTTATTGCGCTTTCACAGCTCCGCCGTATCCAGTCTGGCGAGCCTCAGCTTACCGACCTTAGGGAATCGGGAGCAATAGAGCAGGACGCAGATATGGTTATGTTTATATCCCGCCCCGACGTTACTGCCAGCGACGAGGATATAAAGAACGGCAAAGTAGTAAAAGGCGAAGCCTTTTTAAACATTGCAAAGAACAGAAACGGTAGTCTTGAAAGAATACGCCTGCGCTTCAAGGGCGAACTTACCAAGTTCGTCAACCCCGAAATGAACGAATCGATGGAGGAACGCGCATCTAACAGCCGTCCCGATAAATACAGCGACGAAGTAGCCCCGCTTACCGAGGACGATGCTCCGCCCGAGGAAGAGGAGCCTCCGTTCTAATGACTACAGAAGTTTTACAAATTAACTGTAATTCGCTTCAAAAGGCAAAGGAAATTATCTTAAACGGCGGTGCGGTTGCGTTTCCTACGGAAACGGTGTACGGGCTTGGCGCTAACGCTTTTGACGACGACGCGGTAGAAAATATTTTCCGCATAAAAGGCAGACCCAACGACAACCCTCTAATAGTCCACGTTCATAAAGATTACGATATTTCAACTCTCGTAGACGAAGTTCCCGACTATGCAAAACTTTTGCAAAAGGCTTTTTTGCCCGGACCTTTGACTATGGTTTATAACAGTAAGAACCGCGTAAGTAGCGCGGTTTCCTGCGGGCTTGATACGCTTGCGGTAAGAATACCTTCCCACGAGGGTGCGCAGGAGTTCTTAAAATACTTAAATTTACCCGTAGCCGCACCGTCGGCAAACATATCTAAACACGTCAGCCCAACGTCTGCGGAACACGTCTATGCGGATTTGAACGGTAAGTTACAGCTTATCTTGGACGGCGGACAGTCGCAGGGCGGTATTGAAAGCACCGTTTTGGACTGCACGGGCAAAGTACCGGTAGTTCTCCGCGCGGGGCTTATTACCCGAGAAATGATAGCTCAGGTCGTAGGGGAGTGCGGTGAATACGTCTATAAAGACGGTATGCGCGCCCTGTCGCCAGGTATGAAGTACAAGCACTATTCCCCCAATTGCAGTACTATGCTCTTTAAGTACGAAGAGCTTGACGAGGCAGTCAAAATATACAATAATACCACTGATGAGGGGAAGAAGGTCTTTCTTCTGTGCGACAATCAGACGGCGCAAATTGCGGGCGTTAAGAACGTTTTAAACCTCGGTAACGATGAAAACGAAATAGCTTCAAACCTGTACTCTAAGCTCCGTGAGGGGGAAGAGGTTGCCGAACTTATAATTGCCGTCGCACCCGAAAAGCAGGACGGCGTTATGGTAGGGGTTATGAACAGGCTTGAAAAAGCGTGCAGGTAAAAAATGAAAAGGAAGAAGGTTTTATTCGTTTGTACGGGCAATACCTGCCGAAGCCCAATGGCGGAGGCGTTGCTCAGAACGAAAATAAAAAGGAATAAAATACGCTGGTGGGACGTTTCTTCTTGCGGTATTCACGCCGAAGTCGGCGGAACGATAAGCCCTAACAGTAAGACCGCGCTGGAAGAGGCGGGTATTTCCGTAGAAAAATTTGCCCCTAAACAGCTCACACAAAAGCTTATCGAGGCAAGTACAATCGTAATCTGTATGACGGAAAGCCAGAAAAAGATGCTTGAAGCCTGCGGTAACGTAAAGTGCATTAAGGATTTATGCGGGTACGACGTTCCCGACCCCTACGGCTGTAATTTAGACGCTTACAAGGTAACGAGAGACGCACTTTCACGCGCTTGCGACATAATAATCAAAAATTATATTTTAACCTATAAGGATGGTGAATAAAATGAAAATAGCTTTAGCTTGCGACCACGGCGGTCTTAACTTAAAAGGCAAAATTTCCGCTCATTTAAGAGAGCGCGGATACGAAGTAGTTGACTTCGGAACTTATACTGCGGACAGTTGCGACTATCCCGATTTCGCGCTTCCCGCGGCAGAAGCCGTCGCTTCCGGCAAGTGTGAGAAGGGCGTAATAGTCTGCTCCACGGGAATAGGCGTATCTATAGTTGCAAATAAAGTCCCCGGCGTACGCTGTGCGCACTGCCACGACAGCTATTGCGCAGAGTTTACCCGCCTGCACAACGACAGCAACGTCTTAGCACTCGGCGAAAAGGTGGTAGGAGAGGGTTACGCGCTCAAAATAGTAGATACGTTCCTTGATACCGAATTTGAGGGTGGCAGACATCAGCGTCGCGTAGACAAAATAACCGCAATAGAAAAGAAATACTGCAAATAAGCTTAATTATTAAAGGCTCGGCACTTGATGTGCCGAGCCTTATTTTTTATTTAAAAAGTGCGGTAGCGCAGAGGTGTCTGCTTCATTTTTAGCTCTCCGCTATCAGTAAAAAAGGTTATCTTCCCGCAGTCGTAAACGTTGTAACCGCAGTTTCGCAAATTGAAATACACCGTATTTTTCGCCAAACATTGCACTGATTTGGTTTCTTCGTCGTAATTTTCGTAATAGGATACAAGCAAATCGCAGTTTTCAACGGGGATGTTTTCGCTTGCGCATACGCACATTTTTATACCGTCCATTTCAGCGGTAACACAGTAACCGCTTTCGTAGTTAAACTCTATCCCGCAGAGTAGAAACACTTTTTCATAGTGAACGGTTGCGTTTTGGTACGGTTGGACGGGTGTATTCAACTCACACACGTAAATACCGTCGCATTTTAGCCTTGAATTGTAGGCTTGCAAACACTCGTTACCACCGAGGATAATAACCCCGTCAAGATTTGAAGCGTAGTCGTCTGACAAACTGTTTACAATTTGCGTAATGCTTGCTTCTTCTGTCATTATAAGCACGTTGCCACGGGAGGACTTAATTAAAACGCTTCCGCCGTAATTACTTGCGCCAATTGATATTTTATATGCGTTTACAGGAGTGTATGTGTACAAAAGAACGCAAACGGTTAATACTGCTAATCCGCAACTTGCAATAACCCCGCGGGAGACCGCCTGCAAATTCACCTTATCGGAGAACGCAAGAATTGCAATAAAGTACAGCGGTACGAAAAGCCCTGCGCCAAAACCTGTAATAATAGACTTTTCAAAGTCCGCGACTATGAGGAAAGAGAGTACCGCTTCAAGCGGTAACGCAGTCAATTGAACTACCGTTCCTGCAATCTGCGGAATAATCAAAGAAATAACCGTTCCCGCAAAAATCGCCATAAACAACACGGAAATCAACGGAATTAATACAAGATTTAAAATAAGCCCGACACCGCTGACGTACCCGAAGTTTGCCATCATCACGGGTAAAGTTCCCGCCTGCGCGCCAAAGGTTGTGCCGACCGTTTTAGATATGCTTTTCGGCGTTTTTATCTTTGAAAGCGTGCGTTTTATGCCGTTTGATAATATAAGAATACCGCCGACCGCACATACGGAGAGTTGAAACCCTATTGAAAACAGGCTTAACGGCGTTGCTAAAAGTATTAGAATTACTGCAAAAGAAAGGTTGTTAAGACCGTCCGCTTTAACGTGTAAAAGACCGGTTAAAATCAGAATTGTACACATTATAACGGCGCGTATTGAAGAAAGAGTAAACCCGCACACGCCCGAATAGAAAACTATTGCAAAAACCCTTAAAAATGCAGAAAAGTACTTATTTAAGCGCAGTTTTTTGCAAATAAAGCTGAAAATGCCGTAAATTATCCCTATGTGCAAGCCCGAAACGGCAAAAATATGTGCAATTCCGCCGTAGCGGAAGCTTGCCAAAGCTTCGTCATCAATGCCTTGGGTATCGCCTAAAAGCATACCGTAACAAACAGACGCGGTATCGTAATCCAAATTATCGTATAAAGTCTTTCTTATAGAACTTCTTATACTTCCGAACAGTGAAAAACGGTAAGTCGCGCTTATTTCCCCGTAAGGGGAGCAGGTGTATTTAATATTGTCCTCTGCATAGTAATTTAGTTCGCCGTACGGGTAAATATCGTTAAATTTTAACTTTCCTTTAAACTTTACTTTATAGCCCACGTCAACAAAATCGTCGTAAACTTCCGCAAGGTAAACCCGTATTTTACCGCTTAAAGGTTTTTCTTGCACTTCGTTGCCGTTTACCTTTGCAGAGCTTACGATTATATACTCGCCGTAGTCTGTTTGACCTTTTTCTTCAACAATGCCCTCAACGTCGTAAACCAGGTTTGCGCTAATGCCGCATACGCGGTAGTTTTCAAGTCTGAAATAGCTGTTTATAAGTCCGCTTGTAAAAAATACGGCAAAAAGCAGAGTTAAGGCAAGCAGTTTGTATTTTTTGAAAATTATTGAAAATATAAAAATAATTGCGGTTACAGGAACGACCGCAATCAACCAAAAGATGTCCGCTTCGTAAAAATTCATTAAATATCCGGACCATACGCCCAACGCAAGAACGCAGGCAGTTAAGACGGGTATTCTCCAATTTACAAAACGCTTCATACGACAAATTATACCATAATCCGACAAAACTGTAAACAGGTTTATAAAAATAGTTTCAAATTTGTTTAATGGGGAATAATCAATTAAGGTTATGGAGGAAGTTATGGATAATTCAAGCGTTTGGAAGGGTGAAAGAAAAAGTTACCCCGCATTGCAGGGCGACGCCGAACGGGACATAGTGGTAGTGGGCGGAGGGATAGCGGGCTATCTTACCGCATTTAAGCTTGCAAGCGAGGGGCAGTTGGTAACGCTTATAGAAGCTGACGAACTCTTTAAAGGCACTACCGGCAGGACTACCGCAAAAATTACGAGCAACCAAGGCCCCGTCTATTACGATTTGTGCGCCCGTTACGGCGAGAATACCGCAAAGCTCTAT
Organism: Clostridia bacterium; assembly: GCA_014804995.1. Classification (GTDB taxonomy): domain Bacteria; phylum Bacillota; class Clostridia; order Christensenellales; family Borkfalkiaceae; genus Coproplasma. The sequence goes on along the minus strand of JAAUYS010000004.1, from coordinate 1,546 downwards.
TATGAGGCTCAGCTTGACGGTATGCGTGGGTTTAAAGAACTCAAAGAAAAGTACGGCATAGAGTGCGACTGGGCAGAAACGAACGGTTACATTTATTCCTGCGGTTCTAAAACGCGTTTAAAAAAGACGTTTGAGGTAATGAAGAATATCGGCGCAGAGTGCGAGTGGGTGGACGGCTTACCGCATTTTGACGCAACCTGCGCAATAAAGAGTAAAAGGCAATATCTTTTCGACCCATTAAAATTTCTGTTTGCGCTTCCCGTAAGCTTTGAAATTTACGAGCATACCCGCGCCCTCGATATAGACGCCACAAACAAAGTAGTGCTGACGGACAAGGGCAAAATAAAGGCAAAAAAGATAATTATTGCAACGCACTACCCTATAATCAACTCCCACGGCGGGTATATTTTTAAGCTGAGGCAGTCAACCTCCTATACAGTAGCAATAAATAAAAAACTGACTGGAGAGATGTTTCTTGACGAAAAGGAGGACGGGCTTTCCGTCCGTCCGTTTGCGGGAGGAACTCTTTTCGGCGGTGGCGACCACAGAACGGGAAGAATACTCGACACAGGGCATTTTCTTTCTTTAAAGGAGAGGGCGGAAAAGACTTACGGCGCAGATACCGTTATAAGCTGTTGGAGCGCGGAGGACGTTATGACTTACGACGGTATGCCTATGGCGGGCAAGTATTCGCCTGCAACGGACGGGATTTTCGTTATAACCGGTTTTAATAAGTGGGGTATGACAAACTCGATAATTTGTTCAAAGGTCATTGCGGACGCGGTTATGGACAGAGAAAACGTTTATTCAGAACTGTTTTCCCCGCAGAGAAGAATTACGGGTAGCACAGGGGCCTTCATTGTCAACGCGCTCGTAAACGCAAAAGAAATTACTATGGGTTATTTCAGAATGACTTTTAAAACCTCGGACGACGTTCCCCGCGGTACGGGTATGGTCGTACGCCATAACGGCAAAAAGCGCGCCGTTTACAGGGATGAAGAGGGCAAACTGCATATAATCGGCAGTATGTGTCCTCACTTCCACGGCGAACTCAAATGGAATGCGGACACGCATACCTGGGACTGCCCCTGCCACGGCTCAAGGTTCGATATTTACGGAAATATCCTATCCGAACCGAGTTCAAAGTGCTGTAAATACGAAGAAGAATAAAAAAAGGACGGTATTTGCCGTCCTTTTCAATTATCCTTTTTTTGCAAGGTCATAACTTTTGTCAAGCCAGGTACAAATTTCTTCAAACGGAACAGACCCGTCAAGACAAATGGTAAACCAGCTCTTTTTGTTCATATGATACCCGGGGAAATATCTTTTTCCGTCAACAACGGAAGGGAGAACGTCAGGGTCAATGCGTAAATCGATAATATCGGTTACTTCGTCTGATTCAATTCCCAATTTCCTTTTGGACAAAATAAGCAAAGCGCCGTACCATTTTGCATTGTCCTTTCTGCGCCAAACGGCGTTTGAAGGGAAGGTGCGCCATAAAAATTGCAGTTCGTCGTCGTATTTTTCTTTGACGTAGTTTATAATT
>JAAUYS010000003.1 GCA_014804995.1 Clostridia bacterium | reverse complement strand
CCGACGGCGAAACGAAAAAGAGGCTTAAAGCACAGCTTGCCAAAATACCCTCCGCAAATATATCTACAATTCACTCGTTCTGCGCAAGACTTATAAGAACTTACTTTTACGCGCTTGACGGAGTGGACGGCGGGTTTGATATTATTTCTTCCGACGACGCAGTTGCAAAGGAGCTTAAAATTTTAGCTGTTGACGGGCTTTTCGACAGACTGTACGAAGAGGACGACGCCGACTTTAAGCTGTTATTAAGTTGTTACGTCAAAAAGCGTAGCGACGCGTCGTTAAAGAAGCTGCTTTGGGAAAAGTATGACGAAGTAAGGCAGATTGCACACTATAAAGAGCTGTTATCATCTTCGGAAAATTTGTATACAGAGCAGGGCTTTTCAAAGGTGTGCAACGACTACCTTTTAAGCCTTAAAAAGAAGATTGCCCCCCTAATATGTGCCGTTAAACGCTTTAGGGCAGGGTTTAAAATATCAAAAAAGGCTGATATTTACGGGCAGATATTCTCTGAAATGGAGTACGCTTTAAAGGCTTTTTCAGAGGGCGGACTGTTTGACGAAAAGCCCCCTTTAAGCGTAACCAGAAAACCCGTGGACGGCGTTGACGATAAAGAGGCGGGCGCGCAGTTTAAGGCGTTTAAGGACGGAATAACCAAAAAGTACAACGCCTTGCGTTCAGACCTTGCGGACGAAAATATTGAAAGAGAGCGCTTTTTTGAAAGCGGTAAAATAGCCTGCGCATTTTCTAAAATACTTTTAAAGCTGGACGAAGAGTACACCGCGGTAAAGCTTGACGAAAACAAGCTTGACTATAGCGATTTGGAGCATTTAACCCTTGAACTTCTGTCCGACGACAAAATAAAGGGGGAAATTAATTCCGGCTTTAAGTACGTATTCGTGGACGAGTATCAGGACGTAAACCCCGTACAGGAAGAAATTATTTCTTCACTTTCGGGTGAAACGTTTATGGTAGGCGACGTAAAACAGGCAATTTACGGCTTCCGTGGCAGTAAATCGGTATTCTTTTCCGAAAAATACCGCAATTTTGAGAAAGGATTCGGCAACGCTTTAAAGCTTTCAAGCAATTTCAGAAGCTCAGACGGGGTTATTAACTTCGTAAATGGGCTGTTTTCAGAGGCTATGACACCCGAAGTCTGCGGTGTAAATTACGCAAAAGACGGCGTTATGCGTGCAGGCGGGCAGTATCCTGCGGGCGAAGGAGAGGCTAAAATACGGCTTTTCGGCAAGGAAGAAGAGGAAGATAGCGAGCTTACAGTCTACTCCGTCAGCGGAAACGGTGAAAAAGCGCGCCATACCCGCGAGGGGCTTGCCCTGCTTAAAATAGTTGAAGAAGAACTGCAAAAAAAGCACTACGACTTAAAGCAGGGCAAATACGTGGAAACCCAGCCCGGAGATATCTGCATTTTAACGCGCAAAAACAAGGGCGAGTCAACAGAGGGAATAGTGCGCGCTTTGCTTGACGAGGGCAGACCCGTTGCAGGCGCGCAGGAGGCGAACATCTGCGAGCTTGCGGAAGTAAAGCAGATGCTTGACATTCTTTCACTAATAGACAACGCAGAACAGGATATACCTTTAGTTACCGCGCTTTTATCCCCCATAGGCGGATTTTGCGAGGACGAGCTTGCGCAGATAAGAATAGCTTTTACTAACTCCAAAGAGAAATTATCGTTCAGAAGTTGCTGTGAAAAGTACGCCCGTTTGCCCGGAGAAATATCGCGAAAGTTGGGCATATTCGGGGGGCAATTGCGAAAATTAAGGAGTTTAAAGGACGTTTTAACCGCAGGCGAGCTTATTGACGAATTGTTGGAAACGTACGGCTTAGAGGGCGGTTACGGCGCAGGCGGAGAGTTAAAGCTTAAAAACGTTTTGCGCCTTGCCGAGGAAGGCGCAGACCTACCGCTTTCTGACTTCTTGCAAAAAATAAAGGCGGGCGGGTACAATATTTCAGCTCCCGCACCCGCACCTTCGGACAGTATTCAAATAATGTCTATGCACGCCTCTAAGGGGCTTGAATTCCCCGTAGTCATCATTGCCGATATTTGTAAGTCCTTTAAGGGGCAGGAGTATTCCGAAATACCGTTTGACGAAGTTTACGGATTTGCGCCTAAATACTACGACAGGGAAAATTTGCTTACGGCAAAAACCGTTTTAAGACGGCTTATAAAGGTTAAAGAGGACGAAGAAGAGCTTAACAATGAGCTGAACCTTTTCTACGTTGCCTGCACCCGTGCAATGTGCAGTTTGCATATTCTTGCGGAAGAGGTAAAGCCCTACGACGAGGCGGGCGCTTCCGACGCCAAGTGCTATGCGGACCTCTTTGATATGTCTAAGTTTGTCTGCGAAGAGGTAACGCCCAAGGAAGAGCTTTCCGAAAGGGAAGAAAAAGAGGCGTACTTCTATAAACCCGACGAAGAAACGGTTAAAAAGCTTGAAAAGTCGTTTATGCTGGAGTACGGGCATAAGGAAAGCGTTGATTTGCCGGTAAAAAGTTCGGCTTCAGCTATATTAAAGCTCAAAGACTTCGAACCTTATTACGCCCGCCACGAGCTTTTTGGCGGTGAGGGCGAAACGGGAACTGAAAAGGGTACTGCGTACCACAGGTTTTTGGAGCTTTGCGACTTTTCCTTAAAGAATTTGCAGGAAATAGAGGAAGAAAAGCTTAATTTCCTCAATTCGGGCAGAATTTCCAAGGAGCAGTATGACCTTTTAAACAGTGAAGAACTGAGTGAGATATTGAAAATGCCCGTCTTTTCCGACCTTTCGGGCGCAAAGCTTATGCGTGAACAGGAGTTTTTGTGCCGTTTGGAGGCGCGCGATTTGCTTGACACGCCCGCAGACGACGCAATTTTGGTTCAGGGCGCGATAGATTTGCTGGCGGAGGGCGATTTCGGCATAAAAATTATTGACTATAAGTACTCCAAAAAGGACGACGAAAAGCTTATTGAAACTTATAAACCGCAACTCGATTTATACAAAAAGGCAGTTGCGGTCATTACGGGCTATTCGGCGGAAAGTATTAAAACGACTATAGTAAACATCTTTAAAAGACGGCAAATTGATGTAAATTGACCTTAAAAAGGCAAAAAAGCCCCGACCGCATTGAACGGTCGGGGCTTTAATTATACGTTGTATTTAGCCATTAGCTTTAAAAGCGCGTTGAAATTATCGTTCAAAATATCGGCTTCGGCGGGGTTAAGCGTTCCCTTTATTTTGAGTACGGCAAGGGTATTTTTCAGCTTTTCAAGCTCCTGCCTGTCGGACTTAGCCAAATTTTTGGTCAAAAGGTTGTCCGTTACAGCAACGGCGTGTTCAAGTCTCACCGTGTTTTTGGCAACGGGAACGTGCGCCTGCGGTTCGGCTTTAGAAGCCCTAATAGGCTGTTGGGGGATAACCGTATCTACCGCGGACGGCTGTACGGCGTATGCCGGAACGCGCTTTTCGCTCTTTTTAGTGAACGCGCAAAGCGAGCCGTAAAGAACGTACCCGACCGCCCAGAAGAGTATTGAAACGGAGAGAGAGGGTACTAATTCGTAACGCAGTAAAAACGCCGAAAGCGTAAGGGCGGTGAAAGCGTTTGTAAGGCTTAAAAAGGGGCGTTTGGAAGCGCGCTTAATTTTAGCCGAACACATATTTGCGATGAACACGGCTATATAAAGCGCAAGGTAAGCACCCCAGATTATCATAATGACCGTATCGGTCTGTAAGTTAATAAAAAAGTTGTAAAAATTTTCAAAAAATCCGGTAAACATCAGTTTAATTATAGCCTTAAATTTTTGCAAAGGGTGCCGAATATCATCGAAATAACGCTATTTTTGTCGATAAAATTGCCTTTATATCGACTTTAAACTTGCCTGAACGTATTCTCCCTCTTTTTTGGCGGTTTCAAGCACTTCTTCGGTTACGGGAGTGCCTTTTTTAATTATTACCTTTCCGCCCTTTACAACGTCGCTTTTTAATTTGTTGGTAGTTTTTGCAATTATAACGTCGCCGTAAATAAGCTTGTCGGCGGGGTAACTTTTCTTGCCTATTTTCGCCTTTAAAATTTTAGCGCCTGAACAGGTAAACTCTTCTATACAACCCAAATATTTTCCGTTGTCGTCGTAGCTTGCCCGCCCAAGCCTTACTGGTTTTGCCCTTTTCATTGCGGTTGCCCTGTCTTCGTAAATTATCTTGTCGCCGTAGCTTTTAATGCTCTTTGCGTCTATGATAAACTCGTTCTCGTCCTCGTCCGCACACACAAGGCACTCTATCTTTCCTGCGTACGCGTTCACTGAAATAATGTACCCGCGCTTGCCGTCCGTGCTAACCGTTTTTTTGCCGTAAAATAAAGAAACGTTCATAAATTTACTCCTTACGCTCTATCATATTGTAATGCGCGTGGCATTAACACAAATAAAAATGTACGATTTTGTCGATTTTGTTTGCCTTAAAGAACCGCTTAATCAAAAAAGAACGCAAGAAGAAGCAAAAATCTTTACATATGACTTGACAGGTGTAAAGTTTTAGTGTAAACTTTCTCTAATCAATTATAAGAAGGCTAAATTTGAAAGACAGGTACGACGTTCTTATCGTCGGTGCGGGCGTTGCCGGTTTAAACTGCGCGTTGCATCTTCCGAAAGACAAAAATGTATTGATAATATGTAAAGGCAAGCCCGAAGAGAGCGACAGCTACTTAGCGCAAGGCGGAATTTGCCGTTTACAGGGCGAAGAGGACTACGAAAGCTACTTTTCCGACACTATGCGCGCGGGGCATAGCGAAAACAGCCCCTCAGCCGTGGAATGTATGATTAAGTCCTCCCCCGAGGTTATTGACGAGCTTATCTCCCTCGGCGTAGATTTTGCGCGCAATGCGGACGGAAGCTTAGCGGTAACGCGTGAGGGCGGACATTCCAAGAACAGAATTTGCTTTCACGAGGACTGTACCGGCAAAGAAATAACCACAAACCTTATGAAAGCCGTGCAAAAGCTCAAAAACGTTGAAATTTTGCCCCATACGACTATGTTGGACTTGATTTGCGATAAAGACGAATGCTTTGGGCTTGTAGTAAAAGAGAACTTAACGGGCAAGGTGAGAAAGGTTTTTGCCGACTACACCGTACTTGCCTGCGGAGGGATAGGGGGGATATTCGCCCACTCTACAAACTTCCGCATTTTAACCGGGGACGGGGTTGCCGTATGCTTAAAGCACGGCGTTGCCGTAGACAATATTGATTACATTCAAATTCACCCCACCACGCTGTACACCCCGCAAAAGGGCAAACGCAGTTTCTTAATTTCCGAATCCGTCCGCGGAGAGGGCGCGCACCTATTAGATAAAAACTTTAAACGCTTTACTGACGAGCTTCAACCGCGCGACGTGGTAACTGCCGAAATTTTGAAAAAGATGACAGAAGACGGAACGCCCCACGTCTGGCTGGATATGCGCCCCATTGACAGGGAAGAGGTCTTATCCCACTTCCCGGGAATAGTGGAAAGGTGTAAGGAAGAGGGGTACGACGTCTTTAAAGAGTGTATCCCCGTAGTTCCCGCACAGCACTATTTTATGGGCGGGATTAGAAGCGACTTGAACGGCAGAACGACGATGCGTCGCCTTTACGCCGTTGGAGAAACCTGTTGCAACGGAGTACACGGGGCTAACAGATTAGCTTCAAATTCACTGTTGGAGAGTTTGCTTTTTGCCAAGCGTTCGGCAACGGATATAGGCGCAAATTACAGCACTGTAAAGGAATTGCCCCCCGAATATGCTTTAAATAACGCTAAAACCGATTATTCAGACCCCGATAAATTGCTTGAAAGTTATAAAACGCTTTTACTTGAAAAGTTGGAGGAAGAAAAAAATGACAGACCCCGTAACGCTTAAATTAAATGCCGATAAATATATAAAATCAGCCCTTGAAGAGGATATTTCAAACGAGGACGTAAGCACAAACGCCGTTTTAAGGGAGAAAAAGTTGGGTAAAGCCGATTTAATCTGCAAGCAGGACGGCGTTATCTGCGGGCTTGAGGTTTTTAAAAGAACGTTTGAAATTTTGGACGGAGATACGGAAGTTAAATTCTTTGTAAAGGACGGCGAAAAAGTTGCTAAGTCCCAACATATAGGCGAAATAACGGGTGATATGCGCGTAATTTTGCAGGGAGAGAGGACGGCTTTGAACTTCTTGCAGAGGATGAGCGGTATAGCAACCTACACTGCGCAAACTGCCGAGCTTTTAAAGGGGAGTAAGACTAAGCTTCTTGATACGAGAAAGACTACCCCGAATATGAGGCTGTTTGAAAAGTACGCCGTAAAAGTGGGCGGTGGCAACAACCACAGGTACAACCTTTCAGACGGGGTAATGTTGAAGGACAACCACATAGGCGCCGCCGGCGGAATTAAAAACGCGGTAAGGCTTGCAAAAGAGTACTCTTCTTTCGTAAGGAAGATTGAAGTCGAAGTTGAAACGCTTGAAGAGTGCAAGGAAGCCTTAGAGGCGGGTGCGGACATAATTATGCTTGACAATATGTCCGTAGAGGATATGAAAAAAGCGGTAAAGCTTATAGGCGGGAAGGCGCTTACCGAGTGTAGCGGTAACGTTACCAAAGAAAATATAAAGAATATAATTTCTACAGGTGTAGACTTTGTATCGAGCGGTGCGCTCACACATTCGGCGCCGATACTCGATTTGTCGCTTAAAAATTTAAAGCCCTTGGAGGAGCAATGAAAGCCGAAAAGAGGCGTGAGGAAATTTTGAGCCTTATAGGCAACGCCGAAAACCCGATACCCGCAAACGTTCTTGCGGAGAGGTTTGCCGTTTCCCGTCAGGTAATCGTTCAGGACGTGGCCATTATACGTGCCAACGGCTTTGACGTTACGGCAACCAACCGCGGTTACGTTTTAAACAATAAAATTCAGTCTTCACGCGTGTTTAAATGCAGGCACACCCTAGAAGAGATTATTGACGAGGGCGTGCTTATAACGGAAGCCGGCGGAAGGATAGAGGATATATTCGTAAATCACCGAGTGTACGGAAGAATTTCCGCAAGGCTTGATTTATATAACCGTACCCACGCGGAAGAGCTGTACCGCTCCTTGGTTTCCGGTGCGTCAAAGCCCCTGATGTCCGTAACCGACGGTTACCACTATCATACCGTTTCTGCGGACAGTGAAGAGGTTTTGGATAAAATTGAAGCTCTTTTAAGGGAAAAGGGCTTTTTGATAGAAATTTAATTTTTCAGCCCGCCCCGAAGAAATACGGTGGCGGGCTTATTTCATTAAATAATTTTAAAATTTTTTCTAATTTACTGGTAAAACGCAAATCATAATTGTTGTTATATATGAAAGCGCTTTTAAAGATATCGGAGGACACAGTGTCGCTCGACAAGCAGATGAAAAGACTTTCAGACGGGGACGCGACCGCGTTTGAGAGCGTATATAAAAAAACTCATAGGGCAGTGTACTATACGGCATTGTCTATTTTAAGGGAGAGGTCTCTTGCAGAGGACGTTATGCAGACCACCTATTTAAAGGTGATAAAGAACGCCAAAAAGTATCGCGACGGTACTAACGCTATCGGTTGGGTACTGACGATTGCAAGAAACGAAGCCCTGAATTTAAAGAAAAAACGTGAGCGCGAGACTTACGTTGACGAGAGAGAGAATGTAAAACTTTTCGGAACTAACGAAACTGACGATTACGGGCTTTTGATTGACCTTGCCCGCAAAACCCTCTCCCGCGAGGAATTTGAAATTTTGATTTTAGTTACCGCCGTGGGCTATAAACGGCGTGAGATAGCAGAACTTATGAACATACCCGTTTCTACGGTTACTTATAAACTCGGTCAGGCGACCGAAAAAATGTTGAAAGCTCTTGAAGATTGAGAGGTGAACTATGAACGAGAAACAGTTATTCGATAAATTGAATAAAGAAGCAAAGTCGCACATTCCCGACGTGTATGACAAAGTTTTACTCAGTGCCAAGGCGGAGGGGCTTTTAGACGTTGAGGAAGAAACCTCTGCAGTATATTCCGACGGCGATACCGTCGTCTTAGGCGGAGTAAATAAAAAAGGCATAGCTATAACTACGCTTGCGTCCTTAACGGCTGTATGCCTTACGATTGCTCTGCCCATAGCATTAAGCAATAACCAGGGCGGTATCCCTCCCTTGGGTGGAGAAAACCCGCCGATGATAGAAAATCCCACTGATGACGATAAAACCTTGTCGCTTGGGGATAATTATGCAATAGGCGCGGTATCTACCGCAAAACTATTGTGCAATTTTATGGAAGAGGTAACGCCCGCCCCCGCAGTGAACGCAATGGCGCTCCGCTCAGTTTCCGAAAGCGAAGTTGCAGTTATAGAAAATTACTTTGACGCATTTGAGACCTTTTTCGGCGAAATTAAGGCAGAGCCTGTAAAAGTACCGGGTGCAGAATCAAAGTACGCAAACAGCGTTAATATAAGCGGTGTGCGCGCAAACGGCGACGCAATAAACTACTATATGTATTATACCGAGGCAAAAGTTGTCGAAGACACTGCCGTAGAGGGCGCACCCCAGAAATATTACATTGAAGGGGTTATTTCCGTGGGCTACGGGGAAATGCTTCTACTCGGAGAACGCACCTTGCCGAAAGACGGCAAAGCGGGCAACGAATCTTCTCTTTCTATTTCTGCATATCCGAACGAGAACAACAAAAACACCTACGTGAAGATGGAGGTTGAGTATTCCGTTGAAAACAACGTGTCGGTTAAAAAATATATTTATACCGTAGTTGTAGATGGCGATACCGTTGGCGGTGCAATACTGTACAGCCCCAATCAGGAAGAAAGTAATTCAAACGTGGCGTTTGCTTTGGACATTTTGGGCGTCGGTAGTGCTGAAGATATTTCGTACGAGGTTTTCCGCCCCGAAAAACAGGAAAAGGAATTTTACGTTAATTACAAGGCAAGGTACGACAGGGGGAATTTCAGCGTAACGCTCACAGATAGCGGTTACGAGTACGATTACGTTTTATCAGGATTGTTCGTATCTAAATCAAACGGCGACGGTACTTGTGAAATTACTAGTTACAACAAGAATAAGACCTTGCCGGAAAGTTTGTTTATCCCTTCTACCCATAACGGTAACACCGTTGTTTCAATAGGCGTAAGTGCATTCGCTAAAAACAAAAAAATTAGCCACGTTTACATTCCCGAAGGCATTGTGTCTATAGGCAATTCTGCATTCAGCGACACTGACGTAAAGGAAGTGGAGTTACCCGACAGTTTAAAGACGATAGGTTATTCCGTTTTTGAAAATTGTAAAAATCTTAATAAAATAAATTTACCCGACGGGTTGGAAAGTATTAACGTAGTGGCGTTTTCATTCTGTGAAAGTTTGCAAAGCCTGCACATTCCGGCAAGCGTTACGAAGATAAACGGTAATATAGTTAAAGGCTGTTCGGCGTTAACAAGTCTTACCGTTGACGAAGCCAATACCGTATATACCGGTAAAGGTAACTGTATTATACAAAAATCTTCCAAATCGGTTATCGCCGGCTGTAAAACGAGCGTAATTCCCAATGACGGAAGCGTTGAAAAAATAGAGCAGAACGCTTTTGACCATTGTCAGTTTAACTCGATAATAGTACCGGAAGGGGTTACTGATATTAAGACGTACGCATTCAATAGCTGTACCGAAATGGTAAGTATAGAACTGCCGGAGTCCTTAATTAATATTGAAACGGGTGCATTTGACTCGTGTACAAAGTTAGCTTCTTTACACATTCCCTCAAAAGTCAAAAACATAAAAGAGAGGGCTTTTTACGGTTGTTCCGCTATTGAAAGCTTAACCGTGGACGGAAACAATACCAGATACAAAGGTGTTCAGAACTGTATAGTTGATTATCTTCACCCGACGTTAGGAGTCGTTGTATTAGGTTGCAAGAACAGTGTTATCCCTACGGACGAAAACGTTAAAACGATAGGCTCTTTCGCTTTCGGAGGAATAACTACACTTACACAAATTGAAATCCCTGCAAATATCCGCAATTTATATAGCTATGCTTTCTCTAAGTCCGGACTTACGTCTGTTACTATTCCCGAAACGGTAGAGCAATACAGCAACGACCTGTTTGCCGGTTGTATTAATTTGACGGCCGTTACACTTCCCCAAAACTTGGGTGGGATAAGTGACAGTATGTTCAGCGGTTGCACCGCGCTTGTGAATATTAATATCCCGGAAGGAGTAACGTATATTGCCCGTTGTGCATTTGAAAACTGTTCAAGTCTCAAAAGCATTACTTTACCTAATTCCTTGCAGTCGTTAAGAGAACGCGCATTCTACGGTACCGGTTTAACGGAATTAGTGATACCGGCAAGCGTTACCGTCATTGAAAATAACTGTTTTGGCGACTGTACCAATTTAAGAAAGGTTACTATTCCCGCCAATGTAACAAAAATGAGTACTCAGGTTTTCTATGGTTGTATCGCGCTTAAAGAGATTGCTTTTGAAGGTACGCTCAGTCAATGGAACGCTCTTGAAAAGGGTACCGGTTGGTATTATGCGGTTAGGGATTGCAGAGTAACCTGCAAAGACGGGCAAAACGTAGTAATAGACTGGTTTGACGATTTGAATGCATAATAATTTAAACCATTATCAGTACTTCTTATATATTTCTTAAAAATTACCGCCCGCCGTATTTTACGGCGGGCGGTAAACTTTTATTGTTCTTCTATAACTTCGGGCGGGGTGTTGTAGGCTTTATTCTGTGTTGCCTTTCTCTTCGTCCAGCAGATAAAGGTGTAGCTGTCGTTAATTAAAAATATTCCGAAGCACACCGTAACCGCAAGATAGCTTATATTCTGTACGCAGGCAAGCGACCATAAAACGACTAGAACTATATCGTTCAATATAAACGCCAGTGCGTAGGCGGGCAGGCGCAATGCCATTAAATAGAGCGCAACGAAACTCGTCCCTACGGACAGTGTGCTTACCCAAAGGTTCTCGGTGTCAAACGCCTGTAAAATAAAGTAGAATGATACTAATATCACCGCCGTTGCAGGAACTAAAATTGCAAGGTGCTTTTTGTTGAACTTGCCAATTTTAACTTCCGCACTGCCCTTATCCGTGGGGTTTTTCAGCCAGCTTATCAGTGAAACGGTAACGCACGGCAACTGCATACACAGGTAAATTATAATCTCTCCGTAATACTTGAAGGTAAAGGATACGAAGGAGTACACCAAACTGAACAAAAGCATCAAAATAAGTCCGAAAGCGTCTCCGCGCGCAGAGAATATGAGGGCGGTAACGCCCAACACTGAAGATGCAAGATTAGCATAGTCAGTGCTTCCCACGGCAAAGAAAGAGGCAATTATCGCGCATAGCGAAAAGGTCCATAGAATCCATTCAAACTTGGTTAAATTTTTAAACGGGTTGCGAAGTTTCTTTTTCATCGTCTTTCAAAAAAATACACCCGCACACGCGCCTTCTGAGACCTAACGGCGCGGTCGAGTGCATTAAACGGCTACCCGGTGGCAACCGTCAACTGTATTCTTGAAAGTTATTATAGTTTTCTTTTGTCGCCCTGTCAAGCAATATTAAAGGGTACAAGAACTTTCAACCCGCTATTGACAAAACGCCTTTTAAAATATATAATTTTAAGAGGAAAGCTTTAAAGGGAGTACTCCCTTAGGCGTTACGGCGTAACGCCTGTAAAACTTTAATTGTATAGATAAGGAGAATAAAGATGAAGAGTAAAAAGTGGCTTGCAATGCTTTTAGCATCGCTTATGATTGTTCCCGTGGCAATCGCGGGCTGTAACGATAACGGTGGCAAAGACGACGATAAGGACGACACGACCCAAACGCCCGGCGACGACGAACAAACCCCCGGTAATGACGACCAAACGCCCGGCGACGATACCCCCGCAGAGGACACCTCAACCAAGCTCACCGGCAAAATTTATCTTGTCGGCGACAGTACGGTGTGCGGGTTCTCAGATAACTATTATATTCCCCGTTACGGCTACGGCACTCAGTTGTACAATTATATCAACTGTGACGCAAACCAAATTGTAAACCTTGCCCTCTCAGGAAGAAGCTCTGTAAGTTTTGTTGCGGAAAACAACTATAATACTTTGAAAAACAGTTTGAGTGCTGGTGATTATCTCATTATCGGGTTTGGGCACAACGACCAGAAGGCAGACATTTATTCTAACCCTAACGGCGATAAAGATACAGAAGGTTCATTCCAGTACTCACTGTATGAAAATTATGTAAAACTTGCAGAAAGTAAGAATGCAACTCCCATACTTTGCACGCCTATCGTAAGACTTAACGAGAAAGACGATTATACCGGCAGTAGCGGACATATTGTTGATGAAGTTGCCACGGGTAAACCTGGTGGCAACTATGCACAAGCTATCCGAGATTTAGGTACGGCAACTAATACTACGGTTGTAGACCTTACCGAACTGACGAAGGCTGACTATACGGCTATCGGGCACGAAAAGGCGAGCGACTATCACTGCTGGACGGCAACGAAAGGCGGTGTAAGGGACGGGCTTGACAAAACTCACACTAACCTTTATGGTGCAAAGATGAACGCATATCGATTTGCAAACGCAATTTTAGAGTCTGATAGCTCATTAAAGGTTAATGTTCGTACAAACATTACAAAACCTGACCACGATACTGAATATGCGGCAAGCATCAACAAAAATTACGTTGAACCCGACTATGTAGCTCCCGACCTCACGAAGCGTTCAAGCGAATGGACAATCAATGCAGATTCCGAATGGTATGGTTCAGTATTTGGTGATATCGGTGGCGAATCCGCAGCAAAGGCAAGTAATTATACAGTAAACCAGTTGAGCGAGAATTCTTTTAAAATCGGCAATACTTCCGGCAAGGGTAAAATTGCTTCCGGCGGTGACGGTATTGCTTGCGTATTCCAAAAGCTTGACCCCAATCAGAACTTTACAATAACTGCTTCCGTAACATTGACTAATGTTGAAAGCAGTGCGTCCAAACAGTCGGCGTTCGGTATTATGCTTCGCGACGATATGTACATTGATAAGTACAATGCATCAATAAACAGTAACTCCGCAATAGCGGGAGGATACACCGGCTCTTCGGACAGTGCTACTTGCGTTTATAATTATCAAAGACTTGACGGCAAACTTGATACGGCTGGTTCTAAGAGTGCTACGGGTACAACATTTACTAAGGACGATACCTACACTATTGAAATGGTTAAGTCAGACCGTACAATAACTTGCAAGGTAACAAAAGGAGCGACCACTTATACTACTACGTATACGGACGTAACGTATACAGGTGTTGATACAAATAACGTTTATCTTTGCCTTTTTGCAACGAGAGGAATAGTGGCAACATTTACCGATGTTACTTACACAGCGGGCAATATCAGTGCAGGCGCATAAATTATTTTAAATCGTAAAGGCGGGGGATAAAAGCCCCCGCCTTGATTTTTAACAAAAAACAAAAACGCAATTAAAATTGCTTGTAATTTTTTAAAAATGCATATATAATAAAAAAGCTGAATTTCCTCACAGCAATTCGGCAACAATATTGGGGCGTCGCCAAGCGGTAAGGCAACGGACTCTGACTCCGTCATTCGGGTGTTCGAATCACTTCGCCCCAGCCAAAAAAACAGGCATTTTTAGGCATTTTCGACCTAAAGATGCCGTTTTTTTATGCTTTTAAAATTTTTGCGAATTACTTAGTTTGAACATTTGGGAGTGAATTTGGGAGTAAAATGGGTGTAATTTCACGTTTTTACTTCGCCAAAATCCCATTGTAAGTAGTCAACCTTCTTCGCTTCTTTTAACAGGAACTTGTCCGAAAAGTCTGTGTAACCTCTGTCTATTCTCGAAGAATGTATGGTTTTATCTTCCTCGTGTCCGTCCCACAACATTACGACTTCGCCGTGAACTCCGCATTCTTTTGCTCGGGTTATAAACGTATATCTGAGTTCGTGCAGGTGGTGGAAGGGGAACAACCTCTTCATTGCCGTGTGCAAACTGTTAAGGTTTACGTTCTTCGCCTTTTCAAAGTCTATGTAGGGTAACACCCGTTTCATCATAGGCGTGAACGGTATTTTGCGCATTACTGCGTTCTTGCCCATTCGCTCTTTGCTGGTTTCACATTCAAGCCAAGTGTCATCTACTATATTCAGGCTTGCAAGTTCGCTACGGCGCATTCCCGTGTACAACAGCACCATAAATGCGTGAGAGGTGTCTCGGCTTAGGTTTGCAAGGCAGTGGTTGATTAGTTTCTTTTCTTCCTCGTAGGTGAATGCAGAACCTTTCTTGGTTTCATAGTTCGGCAATACAACCTTTCTCATCGGCGTGGGTATTCCGTAGTCGTCAGCTATCATATCAAAGATACACTTCAGCATCAACATAAGTTTGTGCGTCGTTCGTACAACGCCCTTTTCTACATAGATGAAAAGGAAGTTCTGCACCATAGAGCGGTCTATTTCTTTCGCCTTTTTCTCGCCGAATTCGGGAAGCAAATCGTGGTTGAGTAACCGCACGTATTCTTTATAGGTCGATTCTTTTGTCGTAACCTTTTTAATGTTAATCCACTCGTCGGCGTATTCTGCAAACGTCTTGTTGCTCTTCTTGTGGGATTTGTCGGGCTGTCCGTCTTTGTTATTAAGTTTATCGATGAATTTTTGTTTGAGTTTAGTCAAGTCTTTGGACGAAACTTCGATGTCTATTCCTTGTCTATGAAATCTCGCTTCGTACACTCCGTCTTTTCTCAGACGGTAGTGGACTATCATATCGTTCGTTGCAAAGATGTTTTTGTAATTTGTCGGCATTTTTGAAATCTCCTTTTTGGTAAATTTCAGCCCCTTCCGATGTTTTTTAAACTTACTCGTTTTTTGCCCGTCGGACTGCACAAGTCCGCTCAGCTTGTCAACGGTAATTGTGTTAGCCGCCATTTCAAGCATTAAGCGTTTTTGCTCGTCCGAACAATCTACGTCTTTAATAAAATTAAGTACTTCGATTAATTTCTCTTGAGTCATTGTCCTCCTTGTATAATTGTTCGTAAAATGCTACCACAGTTTTCTGTAAATAGCAAGTGATTCGAATAAATTATTTGCTGTTCCATCCGCTGTTTTTGCGAATGGGAGTAGTAGTGTTTGTTTTCTTTTCTCGTGATTTTTTAAGAAGAGCGTCGAACTCATCGGGGTAGGCAGACATCATGTCGGTAACCATTTTGTATGCTATATCTTCGCCATGGCTTTTGCGCTTGGCGTCCTGCAACTCTTTGAAAAGGTCTGCTTGGTCTTGCGCCCTGATTGCTATTTCTCTGTCTTGCACAACAGTCTTTGTCCGGAGTGCGGTTATCTCTTTTTCTATGTCCGATTTCCTTTTGGGTATGGGCTTATCCGTGGCTTGCGTAACCTCTTGCGTCAGTTCGTCCAATTCGGCTTGCTTGCGCTCGGCTTTTTCATCTATTTCTGTACTGCGCTTTTCAGCCGCCTCGATTATCGTCTTTGCCTTTAATTCCGCTGTGGAAAGGTGCTTTGCCGTACTGCCTTCTTTGCCCCGTTGCAGTCCGTATTTCTTCTCAACGGCTTCGTGAAATTCCGTTTGCAAAATCGATAACTTCTTTTTATCGAACAAGTCTTTGGAACACAGTTTTCCGTTTACGATAAGCACTATATTTAAGTGCAGATGTGGCGTTGTTTCGTCAACGTGGACGATAGCCGAAATTATGTTTTCTCTGCCGTACTTGTTTGCAAAAAATTTTGTGCAGTCGCAAAAGAATTGCCATTGTTCTTGCGGTGAAATACTTTCAAAAAACGCTCCGTCTGAACCAAGCACAAACGAGTTCATATAGATTGCATCGCTTCGCAATTTCCTTGAAAGGGAGAGGGTGGCTAGCCGTTCGTTAATAAACTTTATGTAGCTTTTCTTTGGCTTTACAATGTGATAGTTTGCGCCTGTGCGGCTTGCATCTATCTGCGGATTGCTTGCCTCGTAAGTTTCATCCCGTTCGTTCTCTTCCTCGACAGGACTCACTTCCTGCCGTTTATATTTTTCCATATGGCATATTAAATAACTTATAAGCATTTACCTCCTTGTTGTCTCATTTAATCTTTTAAGTGTAGCACACTACACTTATTTCATAAGAGTAGTGTGCCCTGCGGGGCTTTTAACCATATACTTTGTCAACTGCTGTTCATAAAAATTGTACTCCTTATGGTATTTTGAGTGCCCTCTCAGCTTAGCATTATAAAAGTAAAATATGACAGTTATTGTTATATTTAAAAAATTTTTTTAAAATATTTCTACAATAGGTAGCCAAGTAAGACGCCTAAAAGTTTACATTTCCCCAAAATAGTTTTAATTTTCTAAAAATACCCTACAATGGGTAGCCGATTAGCAAGCCTTTTTATGCGCTTTTGAAAAACTTTTAAAAAAGCCTTACATATGGTAGCCGAATAAGAAGCTGTTTTTGCAACCATTTTAATAAAATTGTTAAAATAAATTTTAATAAATAACCTCACACCCTATTTATGGCGTGAGGTTTTTACATAAAATGACACATTTTGCAAAGAAAGATTGTCTTAATTATTAGACACTATAATGCACATTGTTTACATCGTAACAATGCTCAAGCTTAATTTAAATCAGTAAATTCTGTGAAGGAAATGGGATTGAGTTTACTGCAGATATAGCGCAATGTCGACAAAAAAATCTATTATTTGCGTAAAAAATATCGACAGAAGCAGTCTTTTAATATAGGAGAAAATGATATGGGGAACAAAGGCGTTCATGAGAAGACGCCATGACTTTCAAAGAATGATTGCCGACGGCAAGACGCCAAAAGAAACATATGACTGTTTGAGACTAAAAGGATTGTGCCGTGCAGAGGGAAAGCTAGAGCAACGATGTTTTATTGCAAGAAGTCGGTTAAATAATATTTGCCACATGCGCCTTCATTTGTTTGCAAAATGGAGTCTTGTTTAATAGTCTACAAAAAAATTCTAAAAAACTACTTGCAAGCGCTTGACAAAGTTACAGCTATATTCTTGAAAAGCGTGTCGTAATTTGTTATAATATAAAAGATTGTTCTTTGCTAAAAAGTTGATAGCTACGACAATATAATAAAAATTATTGAAAGATTAAAGCAATGTATAAAGTAGTTTGGGAAAAAAAGAATTTAATAAGATTAGTAGAATCTGCTGATGATAAAATAGCACTTAATGATCCTAGAATAGTTTATTCCGATGAATTAAGGATTTTAGGAATTGAAAAGTATTCATTTCCTAAAGAGAATGTGCCCGTGTGTTGGTGTTGTGATCGAAAATATTTTTATGAAGGAACTTTAATTTTTGAAACAAAGGGTGGGGATCTTTATAATAAGCCACAAATTATATATCCAAAACAATTTGAGTTTCAGAAGATAAAACCGATTGATTTAATTCAACTTTCTAAGGTTAATGAGAAGCAATTAAGCATAATTGAAAATGAAGCAATAGATTTTATTAATGAGCAATATAGCTATTATTCAAATAAAGTAGATTTACTTGCTGTGGCTTTTAGCGGAGGGAAAGATTCGCAAGTTGTTTTAGATTTGGTTACTCGTGTTATTCCCCCAAAAAAGTACAAAGTATTTTACACGGATACAGGGATGGAATTGCCGTGTACATATGAAACAATTGAAACGACTAGGAAAACTTATAAGAAATTATATCCTGAATTTAAACTTATAACTTGCAAGTCTGAAGACTCAATCCTAAAACAATGGGAAAAGTATGGTCCACCGAGTAGAATGAATAGGTGGTGTTGTAAAGTAAGGAAAACAGCACTTTTTGCAAGGACGTTAAAAGACGAACTAAAAACTAAAAAGCAACCAAAATGTGTAGTTTTTGAAGGTGTTCGCGCCGATGAAAGTTCGCGCCGAGAATCATATGATAGAGTTGGTGAAGGTGTAAAACACGTTAACTTAATAAACTGTAGACCAATATTTTATTGGAGTGATACGGAAGTTTATTTATATATTTTATGTCGCTCAAAAGTAAACATTAATGATGGCTATACAAAAGGATTGACTAGGATAGGGTGCAATATTTGTCCTTTCGCATCGTCTTGGTCCGAATACTTAATAAATTACCTCTATCCAGAAATATCCAAGCCATTTATACAAATAATTGAGCGGATGGCAAAACAGATTGGCGTAAAGAGTCAAGAACATATTGACCATTATATATCCTCAGGAAATTGGAAGAAAAATGCTGGTGGTAAAGGGTTGGAGCAAGATGACACAAGAATGGACATATTGCGAAAGGAACCAGATTATGAATGTGTAATACATAAGCCGAAACAAGATTGGAAGATTTGGATAAATACAATAGGTAAATATGTCATAAGTGATAATGGGAATGGGAATTATATTGGAACAATTAATTGCAACGACGAAATTATAAAATTTTCAATCGATGCGAGCGAAGATAAACTACATGTTAAAATGTTAGGGACGAGCGGAAAAATTCACCTAACGAGCTATATGAATAAGGTTTTAACAAAAACCGCTTATTGCGAACGATGTGGAGTTTGTGAAGCTGATTGTCCAACTGGTGCTTTAACCATTAGAAAGAATAATATTTCAATTAACACAACTGCTTGTATTCATTGCCATAAATGTTATGAAGTAAATTCCTATGGGTGTATAGTTGGCAGTAGGAGAAGAGTATCTGAAGGAGGAGTTGGAATGAATGCTAAAAATATAAGAACTGCAGGCATAGATAGATATTCTACATTTGGGTTAAAAGAAGATTGGATCAACAACATAATGGAAATCGGTAATGAATGGTTTATTGAATATCCCGGTTTAGGTCCAAGAATGATACCTGCGGCTATAAATTGGTTAAGAGATGCTAGACTTGTAGACTTAAAAGAAAAAAAATTATCTGAACTAGGATTGTTGATTCAGAAAATATTCACGAAGAGAGCATTTATCGCTTGGCAATTAATATGGATTAATTTATGTTTTTATGCTCCGGCTGTTGAATGCTATGTTCAAGATTTAACTAATTTAAGTGATTATAGTAAGCCAGATTTAATTACTATGATGCAATACCGTTTTCCTGGATTGTCGGAGGCGACATTAGGAAATCCAGCTGGTGCCTTGTTAAATATGTTTGAAAACTCTCCATTCGGATGTAGAATCGAAGATGTTGATTTCTCCAATTATTCTTTAAAAATGGGGGTTGTTTCTGGTAATAAGCAAAATAGAATGACTAGGAAAGTTGGCTCTGAAAACATTTCGGAAGTAGCAATAGCTTATTTGTTATATTTAATATCCGAAAAAGAAAATAGAGTAGCATTTTCCGTGTCAGAATTATATGAGATAAAAGAATTAAATGGTCCTGGAGTTGTATTTAATTTGCCACTCGATAAATTCAATACGATACTGAGAAGCTTAACCGAAAAAGGAATTTTAACGGCTGAACTTCAAGCGGGGTTAGATAATATCAAATTAAATGCGGGCATTAATTCTTACGATGTGCTATCTATACTGGAGAAGCAATTATGAAAAAAATTTGCTGTGAAAGATGCGGGGCAGAAATTGATAAAGATGTGATTGCATTAAATAAAAAATTAATTTCTAAACATGTGAAAGAGTTTTTTTGCATGAACTGTTTAGCAGATTATTTGGATACAAATGTTGAGGCTTTATCTGATAAAATAGAACAATTTAAAGAAGAGGGGTGTACATTGTTTTTATGAGTATTGCAGCAGTAAAATATAACGAAATTATCGGAGTTAGACCTAACTTTGATGATACATTTAACATTACACAAGAGCGTCCCGAATCATGGAAATCTTTTATAACTAATTCTCAGTTTGAAATTAATTTAAAAAAGATAATCCATGCTTTTACTGCGCCAATATCAACTAATTTGAATGATAGGAAATCTATATGGGTACAAGGTACATACGGTACTGGTAAAAGCCATTCCACATCGGTTATAAAACATTTATTGTGCGACCCTCAGTCGGAAATAATGGACTTTGTGAAATCCTTGTCGGATAGACAATTAAAGTACGATATCGAAGAATATAGAAAGGATCATATATCTTTTCCCGTTGTTTTAAAAGGTCGCTATACTATTAATGACGTAAAAGATATGGCTTATGTTATTCAACAAGAAACGCGTGCCGCTTTAGAACGAGCAGGAGTTTCTATCAATATTAAAACAGATTATGAAATGGCTATAAAAGTTTTAAAGAACCCGAGATATGAATCTTTTTGGGTTGATTTGTTGCAAAACGAATTAAAAATTTACTGTAAAACTAAAGATGATATAGAAAAAAGACTAATAAATTGTGACCGCGATGTTTTAAGCATTATTGATGCAAAATTTAAAAACGATACTGGTGCGTCTTTCGGTACATCAAGTATAGTTAATTGGCTTAAAGATGTAAAAAATCAACTGGTTGCAAATGGTGTTGCAAATAACTTGTTAATAGTGTGGGATGAATTTACATCTTTATTATCTGGCGCAGAATGCAGAAGCATTTTAAATACGGTGCAGGATATTGCAGAAATGAGTAAAGCACTGGATGATTCAGGTGAGCCGGAAGGGATATATATTTTTTTGGTTACTCATAAGACATTTGAGCAAACAGATGCTTACAAGTTAAAAGATGCCGAAGAGAGAAAGCTGGCTTCAGATAGATTTATCACTTGTTCTTATGATATGCAACCTAACACTACATATCATATTTTATCTAGCACTTTAGATAGAAAAGATGAAGGATACATTAAAAAGCTAGTTGATGACAGAATTAATTCTAATTTGGCAGTTTCAAATCTTATAGATAGAATTTGTGAAAATACTGTTGGGAATATGACTGAAATTAGAAATAAAATTATTAGCTTATATCCTTTTCATCCTTATACCGCATATTTATCGACGTTTGTTTCTAGGCAATTGGGCGCATCTGAAAGAAGTGTATTCAATTTCTTAAATGATGAGACGGTAGGTTTTAAAAAATTTATTAATTCAACAATTGAAGAAGAAAAGTTTTTGGCGCCGAATAGTATTTGGGACTTCTTTTTAAAAATTAATAACGATACAGCAAACTCTGGGACGAAATTAGCCGAAATTATAAACAAATATAATATGCATCTTGATGATGTTAAAAAGAAGGGCTCTGTCTATTTAAATATATTTAAGACAGTCTTATTGCTAAACACTCTTAATTCAGTTGTTAGCACTGGGGAAGATAATAATGAGCGTAGCTTAGTTGTTCCTAATATAAAAAACATTTGTGATTGCTATTCAGGAATTTATGAACAGTCAGAAGTTGATGACGCATTAGAATATTTAGATGGCAATAATATAGTTGTAAAATCCCCGGATGGTATTTTTGAGATTTCCACATCATCAATTTCTCAGGAAGATTTAAATAAATATAAAAAGAAAAATTATGAGTTTTTTAATGAAATAACTAAATGCTTTGAAACATTCCCTTCTACTATTGATCCGCTTAAACGACGCATAACTAAAAATAATAACAAGACAATGCGCAAAGTGGAATTAATAAATCTTAGTTGTATTTTAAAAAATCCACAGATAGAAACTCAGTTAGCGAATAAAGTTAAAAATAATCATGCATTATATGTCGTTGCATTTTTTGCTCATGGAACATGTGATAGTTTAAAGAATATTGCGAATACAGAAAGAGGCTCTGAAGAAATTAAACAATGTATTTTGAGCTTTTCAAAAAGAGCGGAGTTTGCAAATGTTGTTTTTTGTTATATTGAAAATATAATACCTGAATTTGAGTTTAATCGTTTCATTGAATCTTACTCTAGAAGTGAAATTATTGATAAGACAAGTGATGAAGAGGCTAAAGCTGAAAGAGCAAAGGCTTCTGGCAGGGTTAAAATTTGGATTGATAATATTATTAATGATGGAGAGTTATTTACTGTATTTAGAGGAGAAAAAGATATAACAACGGTTGCGGGTCTGGCATCAAAAATTTGTGACAAATATATTCCATTTGTATTCAATTGTGGATTGGATACTTTAAAAACTGCGAATAAGGATACTATTTGGGAGGAAAAAAGTTCAAAGGCAGCTATAGAGGCTTTCTTATATGAGCAAAAGAGAGCTGATATTGAGAAAAAATTGACAGGTGGATTAGTAACAAATTTAAAATGTTTATTGAAAGATGAAAATAATAATTATATTTTTGATCAGGATATGAACTTATTGCCTAATGCTCCTGAAGCGCATCCTATAGTCAAGCTAATAAAAGCTGTGCAAAGTGAATTAAAGGCTTCTTCTGTAAGTCCATTAATTGATTTAACCTCAAAACTTTCTTTTTTATTTGATGTTCCATATGGTTATTATGGCAATCCAATTTCTTATGCTGCGGTATCTTTATCGTTGAAGCAGTTTGTAGATAAGATATTTGTTGCTGATAACGGTATAAAAGTAGATAAAACCGTTATGAAAGATATAGTCGAAGCTTTGTTTAAGTTTAAATCAACAGGGAAATCTAATACAAAATTAAAAGTAAGATTTAGTAGCACCGAAGAACTAACGTTAATCGACACTTTAAACCAAATCTTTAAACTTAATCAAGCAGGACTTACTCATTTAAAATGGGAAATTAGAAAAACTTTTACAAAAGACTGTAAATTCCCGCTGTGGATGTTAAAGTACTTAAGTGATGGACAAACACAAAAATACAATTCAGCCTTAGATGAATTATTTGTTTTTACTACAGATGCTGATGAAACTATTAATCAAAATAAAATATGTTCATTACTTAAAAATATTGGCAATATAAAAATAGATTTGTCCATTGCCTATGATAAAGTAAAGGATGGACAAACTGATTTGTTGGGTAAATTTATAAACATCACTCTGCAACAAAATACTGGGAGTATGGTAAATGAAGAAGAGCTAGAAAGTTATAAGATGTACATAAAGCAACATATTCAGTATGAAATATCTTTATGGAAAGAACCTGATGTTGTTATGCAAATTATAACTTGTTACACACAAAAAATGGCAGAATCCATTCCGCAAAACAACTCTGAGTCAACAATGGAAGTGCCTACTGCCAAGATTGATTTAGGTGTAACAGAAGATATTTCTTTTGCTGATAAACTTGAAGGATGCAAAAAGTCTATTGATGAGCTTAAATCAATACTAATTGAAGTAGCAAAAAAGTTCCCTGAGGTTGTGGCTTTTATAGAAAATTTGTTAGTCTAATTTTGGAGATTATATGACTGAACAGCAAGAGCTAATTAAATTAATAATTGATGATAAGAAAAAAGCTAATACATACGATAGGTATCCTATTAGATTTTTATTTATGAGACTCTCATCAACCGCTGAAGCGGATTTATCTAATTTGATTTCAGAACTAGTAAATCTTTCAAAAAATAAAGATAACAAAATTAATAATATAAAATTTATTGATTTATACGATTTGCTTTCTTATGAAGATGGTTGGATATCTAAGTCTCAAATATTAAAATATATAAATGAACTAGATCCAACTAAAGACTATTTTATTACGGGATTCTCTGAGCTAATTCGTTTTTATAGTAGAAATGATTTAGAAGCTTTGATTATCTCTTTTATGACGAACATAGAAAGTATTTCTCAAAAAAATAAACAACGTATTTATTTTGTATGCTATTCACTATTTGAGAAAATTGAGATAGAATTAAGATCAAACAGCCGTAATGAAAGTATAAATCCAATATTGAAACCAAGCTTTATTATTGATGATAATTCTGATCAAATTTGCGTATTTTATGCAAATTCAAGTTTTGATGGGAAGTATTTTAATAATAAAATATCCACGTCAACAGAATGGCTGTCTCTTTATAAAGCAAAAGGATTAAATTTGAATAATGGCATAGTCTGCATATCTGATACATTGGTTACGTTATACGAAAAGGCAAAGCCAGATAATTTTGTTTTAATTGAAAAGTTAGATAGTTACTATAGTTTGCTTACAAATATGTTTAAAGTAAAGCTTAATTATTGCAAACAAGAATTATTCGAAGAGGATTTCTGGAAATTTTTGTTTGATAATTGCTTTAAACATAATTGTTATAACCTTGTTGAAATTGCTCATAAACTTCTAAAGACAACTAATATTGACGAAAATAATTTTATAGAATTATTTAACAAATCAGATTTGTCGTATAAAAAAATATTATACATCTATCTATTAGAAGAAAGAAATAGGATTAATTACAGCGAGTATTTAATCTCAATTTTAGACAAAAGTTTGAGCAATAACTTTTTGACTTTTAATAGAGATATCGTTTCTTTTGTTAATTTGCTATTTTCAGAAACTTATTTTAAAGCAAGAAGATTTTTTGTTGGGCGACTAGATTCGGACGAATTATCCTCGGCGGATGATATGTTGGCAGATGCAATAAACAATGCATTTTATTCATTTTTACAAACAAAAATCTTTAATGTATTAATTACAAAATATGATTTGTTTTCGATCTCAGTTAATAATTTCTGTGTCAAGTTTCATGTCAATGAGGATTACTTCAGAGCAATATTTAGAGAGTTTTATGATTCATTTTTATCTAAGATTTTGACATGTAAAACGAAACAAGAGAAAAAATTAGTTATACTTTTGATTAAAGAAAGTTTGATCGAAATCAATGAAGTAAATGGGCTATATTTAGATTTGTTTAATTATATTGGGAACAACACTTCTGTAAATATAGGAAATTCATTACAGTGGATAGCTTCATATCTTCATACTTATAGGTTATCAAAGATTTTTGATACTCCTATGTATGATTATAATGTGGCTGTTAGAAACAATGCTGCAAATTTCCCGCAGTGGTATTCTAATAGTAATTTAAAGTTGCCACTTGAAGCACTAAATAAGAAAATATATGATTTTTTGATTGTTTTAGATGGTGTTGGGGCAGAATATTTTGAATTTATTATTTCTTATCTGAAAGATAAAGGCAAAAATATAAGTTATTCAAACATCTGCAAATGTGTTTTGCCTTCTATTACGACATCAAATAAAGCTATCTTGGAAGGTAAATACGATGAATGGAATGTCACCTTTGACAGAGATATTATCCATGGTAAGTTTTATCATCCAGAGGATGTTATACCTTCAGCATTAGATGTAATCAAAGAATTGATTGATCGTTTGATAAGAAAGTATCCAGGTAAGCGAGTTGCCTTAATTGCAGATCATGGGGCAACGGTTGCGAGTAAAATTATTGAATATAACAAGAAATATAATTTTGAAAGCGATCATGAAGGACGATGCGCAAAAGTTAACGATTTTATAAATATTGCAGACAGCGAAGACTATTACAAATACACATCGAATTTTGATGGTACGACATGGATATTTTCTTTAAATGAGATTTCATTAAAAGATAAACCCAAACGAGAATCTCATGGAGGTGCAACAGTTGAAGAAGTGGTTGTGCCGTGTATTATTTTTTCAGATAGTAAAGATAAAGAAGATATTGATTATAATTTAAAGGTTTTGTCGCCACCGATAAGTGGTTTAAACCACAAAGTAACCATAGAAATACTTCCACATATAGAAGAAGCTCCAATTTTGGAAGAGCAAAGTGGGATAAGGCACATAATGTCTCTAGTTGGTAATAATATGTGGGAATGTTCTATATCAGAAATAAAGACTCAAAATGTTAAGATTATTATAAATGGCAATAGTTTAGAATTATTAATTCAAGGTACTATGGGCGCATCGATAGGAGGAGATGGCTTTGATGACTAATTTAGATAGCAAAGTTTTAAATATTTTTACAGATGAGTGCATTTATAAAGCGTCTTCTATTTATAGCTGTTTTAACGGATATAATATTCCGTCTTTTATCAAAGATTGGCTTTTAAAAAGATATTCAATGTCTGTTGGAAAGCCAGATGTAAACAAAATCAAAGATTTTTTACAAAAACATATTCCGGCGAAAGATGATGATATAAAAAATAGACTTTTACAAAATGAAAGAGTTAAAGTTTTAGTAAGAGTTTTAGTTGAAGTTGATATTAAGACAAACAGGTATAAATTTGCTATTCCTGATTTGGGTATCAGATCTTCCGAAGGGCGGGTGTCACAAGGTTTAATGTCGGAAGGCAATGTGAAGACTGGGGAAAACTGGGGCATAGTGACCCTGGAATATGTTCCGCCTTTTGATAATGATTTCGGATATATTCAAATGTTGACTTTTCAGTCGTTCAAACCTTATAAACCGGATTATGATTATTTTTGTCGGGCAAGAGGTCAATTTTCTGTTGAAGAATGGATAGACTTTATGTTGTCTTGTATGGAATATAATCCAAATTCAAGTCAATTTGATTCTTTATCTAAAAAAATCAACTTTTTATCAAGATTGATGGTTTTTGTTGAACCGCGATTAAATATGATTGAACTTGCTCCTAAAGGAACAGGTAAATCATACGTGTTTAATAATCTTAGCAAATACGGCTGGCATATCAGTGGAGGAAAAGTAACTAGAGCAAAATTGTTCTATGATATGGGAACCCAAACACCTGGAATTTTGGCAACATATGATTTCGTTGCTATGGATGAAATTAAAACTATCAAATTTGATAATCCAGCCGAAATTGTTGGAGGACTTAAGAACTATTTGGAGGACGGAACGTTTACTGTTGGTAAAACAAAACAAACATCGTCTTGTGGGATGATTTTACTGGGTAATGTTAATTTAAATTCTAGCGGTTTTCCTGAGAATAAAGTATACTTTTATGAATTGCCTGAAGTTTTCCATGATACGGCATTATTGGTTAGGTTCCACGGTTTTATAGAAGGCTGGAAATTGCCCGTTATGCAGGAAGATTTGATATTTACTGGATATACATTAAACGTAGAATATTTCAGCGAAATAATGAATACAATGCGCGCTATGCCGGAGTATGGACAGGTTGTGAATTCATTTTTGGTTGTTCCGAATGATGCGGATACAAGAGATAAAAAGGCGATTCAAAGGCTAGCAACGGCGTATTTAAAATTATTATTTCCTAATGTAAAAACCAGTTCAGATATAAGTCCAGAAGATTTTTATAATTATTGTTTTTTGCCTGCATTTGAAAAAAGAAAAATTGTTAAAACACAATTGGCTTTTATGGATCCTCAATATGCAAGAGGAGATTTAATGCCTGATATTAAAGTGAAAGGTTATAATGATTGAGTCAGTATCTATTGAAACTATAGAAAATATGCTTGCACCTAGAAATACATCATATAAATTATTTCTTATGAAATATTTGGTGGAGAATATTTCTGAACAAAAGTCGGTGTTTTCCTTTAAAGAGTTATCGTGTGGTATAGTTGCAATGGCTTGGGAATATTATGAAAAATATTATGAGAGATTTACAAAGAATGATAGGATATATGACTTGATTCAGTATGCATTAAGTCTAAATATACATATTTCAATCTATTCTTCAAATCAAGATGTTTTTGAGTTTCTTATTAATAGTTCAGATAAAGAAATAATAAGCAGGCTTAGGCAAATGTCAGCGTGTGCTCCTTATAGACTGTTATTCCCTTTTGTGAAAGAGTTTAAATTGAATAATTTGACTTGGGACAAACAAAACCAGAAAATTGAGGAATTATCTCAACACTATGAAATGTTTTATGAGATTCGATGTAAAGAAATATTCGTTCATACCAAATGGATAAAATTCATTTGCGATAACCGACTACTAGCAAGCCAAAGAGTGAATTTAATAATAAAAAAAGCATATGAAAATAGAAAAAATAATCTATGCTGATAATGCGGCAACGACAAAACTAGATATTGAAGCGTTTGAAGCGATGAAACTTTTTTTGCTAGAAAGCTATGCTAATGCTTCACAGCCCTATTCATTTTCTAGAGCAACGAAGCAAGCAATAAAAGAAGCACGAGAGCTAATTGCGAGATGCATCAACGCTGAGCCTGATGAAATCTATTTCACTTCAGGTGGAACGGAAAGCGATAATTGGGCTATCAAAGGCATTGCATTTAATGATTTGAGCCACAAAGCTATTATTACAAGTAATATTGAACACCATGCAATTTTAAATTCTTGTAAACAAGTTGAAAAATTCGGTGTACCGGTTGCCTACTTGTCCGCAAACAATGAAGCAATTATAACGCTTGAAATATTGGAGCAGTATATTACCCCTCAAACGAAACTTGTTTCAATAATGATGGCGAATAATGAAGTTGGCTCAATACAACCTGTTAAAGAATTAAGTTCTTTAGCTCATTATAATGGTGCACTTTTTCATACAGATGCGGTGCAAGCAGTAGGCCATATCCCTGTTGATGTTAAAAAGTTAGGGGTAGATTTGTTATCTGCTTCGGCGCATAAATTCAATGGGCCTAAAGGCGTTGGCTTTCTTTATATAAAAAAGGGGACTAACATTATTGCACATGAAAACGGCGGGCAACAAGAATATGCTCTACGTGCGGGCACAGAAAATGTTGCGGCTATTGTTGGTATGGCTATTGCCTTGAATAATAATTGTAAGCAGTTAGTATACAACTCGGAACACATTACAAAAATAGAAAAGCACTTTCTATCTTTATTGGCGAAGAATAATATAGATTTTATTGTAAATGGGTCAAAAGCGCATGTGCCTGGGAATATAAGCCTATCCATTAGAAATGCCGATGGGGAAATGCTTTTACATCGCCTTGACATTTTAAATATAATGGTGTCGACGGGGGCTGCTTGTGACAGTAAAAATACTCAAATATCACATGTATTGAAAGCAATAAATCTTCCTGAAGAGTACGCTAAAGGAACTATTCGGGTTTCGTTTGGGAAAGACAATTCATTGCAAGATGCCGAGCTAATTGCAAACAGTATTAAGCAAATATTAACTTAAAATCATCAAGTTAAAAATAATATTTTGGGAGCAACTCTAAATTTGGGAGTTTACTCCCAAATTTGTTTAAAATCTCTCTTGTTTTTCTTGAATGACGGACAAAAGTTTTTGGGAGTATAAAAAAGATACTTTTTTAGTCCGTCATTCAAAATTAATGGCAAAAAATGAATGAAAAGTTTTTACTCCCAAACTTGGAAAAAATTTGGGAGTAAAAAGGGGAGTAAAAGTTAAAAAATCATTAAAAATAGCTGATTTTGGGGCAATTTTGCCCCTTTTTTGCTTGTTTTGTGGGTTGAATGACGGACTCTGACTTTGTCATCAGGTGTGACATTTAGTCTTATCACCAGTGAAAAGTAGAAATCTTGACTTTTTAATGTCTTACATTATATCTTGCTAATCGTGATTGCTACAATTTCAGTCAGCAACTTAGCAATATAAAAAATCAGGTCATATGTAGTAATATAAAAATTTTGAAAGTTTTTACGACTGATATTGACAAGCAGGCTGTCAGCATATATAATTAGAATACATAGAGTGGCATTTTGAAATAAATGGTCGGACATAAAACTTATGGGTTTGCAGTAAATTATGCAAGTGATTGACAGCAAGGCCGAATGATTTATGTAACACAATTTATTGAAAGGATGCCTAACGAAGCTACTAGGGGTAGTCTTTTTCCGTTAGGCTTTTATTATGCCCTCTGTGAGAAAACTAAGGAGGCATTTTTTTATGAACAATGAACAGTACGTTGAAATTGAACAACAAATAGGGTACGAGTTTAAGAACAGGCTATTATTGCAACAGGCGTTTACCAGAAAGAGTTATACGGTAGAAACGCATAACGGCGATAACAACGAGGTGTTAGAGTTTATTGGCGATAAGGTTTTAGATTTAATTGTCGTTAAGGCTCTTACTGAGTATTACGGTAATGTGAATGACCGTGATGAATATGAATGTG
The DNA here is from genome assembly GCA_014804995.1 of Clostridia bacterium. Taxonomy (GTDB): domain Bacteria; phylum Bacillota; class Clostridia; order Christensenellales; family Borkfalkiaceae; genus Coproplasma. Next base: position 18,216 of record JAAUYS010000003.1, on the reverse strand, counting down.
AATATGCCGAAGGCAAGCTAACTGAATTGAAAAAGCACTTGGTAGAAGGTAAAATGCTGGCGGAACGTATCGATGAGCTTGGATTTGCAGAATACCTGATTATGGGTAAAGGCGATATTGCAAAAAATGTTCAAAATGAAGAAAGCGTTAAAGAAGATTTGTTTGAGGCTATTATTGGTGCGGTTGCCATAGATAGCGGTTGGAACATTGAAGCTATGCAGGATGCCGTTGAAATGATGCTTCATTTAGATTTCTATTTAGAGAACGGTTTTGATGACCAGAACGATTATGTTTCATTGATTCAACAGTGGCATCAAAAAGAAACGGGAGAACTTCCAGACTATTGCTTTATGGATAAGCACGATTACGACATTCAGCGTATGTACCGTTTATTTAGAATTGCAAACCAGCGTGAAAGAATGGAAGCAGGCGAAGGGGATATTGTTTGCGAATTGCGTATTGACGAAGGCGAGCCGTTTATTGGATTTGGATACTCCAAAAGCCAAGCAAGAATGTTGGCGGCGGAGTTAGCGTACAACTATCTATATGATGAAGGTTTGCTATTTACTATGGCAGATGAGGTAGGTGAACCCACAATAGAGAAGGCGGTAAGCCAACTTCACGAACTTGCACAAAAGGGTTACATAGAATTCCCCGAATATTATTTTGAAGAAAAACACGATAAAAACGGTAACCCGATGTGGCTGTGTGAATGTCGTGTGGGCGGATACGAGTACTATTATTACCATACTTGCAGTTCAAAGAAAGAAGCAAAGCGATTATCAGCTTTTGATATGCTTAAATATATTTTGCTGGAGGATGAAGGGGACTAAGAATGATTAGGCAAAAGGAAAAAAGAAGAAATTTTAAAAATAATTGAAACAAAATATAAGTTTAAAGTGTCTATATATAAAAGGGGAAATTATGAACGCACGTAATGATAAATCCGTGGTTGAAGTTGTTGCAGCGTTGATATGGGATAAGGACAAGTTTTTAATTTGTCAACGCCCTGCACATAAGGCAAGAGGATTACTGTGGGAGTTTGTCGGTGGCAAAGTAGAGGCGGGCGAAACGAAGGAGCAAGCCCTTGTCCGCGAGTGCAAAGAAGAGCTTGCAATTACCGTTGAACCGCACGATATTTTTACGGAAGTTATCCATAAATATCCTGACGTAACCGTGCGCCTAACATTGTTTAATTGCAACATATTAGGGGGGCAATTGCAAATTTTAGAGCATAACGACATCAAATGGATAACCCCTGCGGAAATCGCTGATTACGATTTCTGCCCAGCCGATATTGAAATTTTAAAGAAGATAAAAAATTAATTTTACAGATGGATAAATTTATAGTTTTAGATACAGAGACAACGTGGGACAATCGAGTAATGTCCATCGGTGCAGTGGTGGCTGATGCATTAACGTGTACGCCTATAGAAGCTAAATATTACATTATAGACCCCGAATACAGAGCGGGGGGAATGTATTCTGACGCCTTAATCAGAAAGGATGTTGGCAACCCTATAGTTTGTTCACGCCAAAAAGCTATACAAGATTTACTTAAATGCATTAATTTGCATAAAGTTGATTCGGTTTTTGCTTATAATGCTCAGTTCGATTATTGCCATTTGCCTGAACTCACCGGGCTTAAATGGTATGATATTATGAGAATATCCGCTTATATTCAGTACAATTCCAAAATTCCGAAAGGAATTCCGCATTACTCTACCGGTCGTTTAAAATCAGGGTACGGGGTTGAGCCTATGCTTAGGCTTTTGTCAAACGATAATACGTACTTTGAAACTCACAATGCCTTGCGTGATGCCGTCGACGAACTGAAAATAATGCGCTTGTTGGGATATCCGCCGGATAAATACATAAGATTGTAATATCGGAGCGCTTATGACAAAGAAACTTACCGTACTTATTGTTGAAGACGATGAAAACGACTGCAAAGCCTTGGCCAAAGAGGTCAACGCGAACGCGGATAAACTTTGTCTTGCAGGCGTTTTAAAATCTTCCAACGACGCACTCGTCTTTATCCGCAACCAAAAACCTAACGCGGTAATATTAGATTTGGAGCTTCAAGAAGGCAGTGGCGACGGAATGGACCTTTTAGACAAACTGCGTTCTGTTGTTCTTAGCCCCAAGCCGTACATTGTCGTTAACACCAACAGTGCGAGCAAAGTTACGCGTAACAGCACAAAAAAGCTGGGTGCGGATTACGAATTCGCAAAATGGCAAAAAGGTTATTCGCCAAAGATGGTGATAGACCACCTGCTCAGAGTGATGCCGGAAATTTTGGGGTATGAAGAAGAACCGCCGGCATTGCCTTCCGAACAGCAGTTAGAAAACAAGATGCGCGACTTTGTGCAAGCCGAGTTTAATAAACTCGGTGTAAGCGTAAAAAACGTAGGTTACAATTACTTGGTTGACGCCGTGATTTTGGCTACCAATGGTGAAAATCAAAATTGGGGTAAAATAATCGGCAAAAAGTTCGGCAAAAACGAAAACGGCGTTATGCACGCTATGCAATATGCGATTAACAATACCTGGAATAACGCAGATATAAATAATTTACAGAAGTATTACACCGCGCCGTTGCGTAAAGATAAATACGTGCCGACGATTACAGAGTTTGTATTTTACTACAAACAAAAACTGATAAGTTACCTTAATAAATAAAGTAAAAGCGGGTTGCAATTTTGCAACCCGCTTTTGTTTGAGATTAGTAAAGCCACAAAGTTCTGTACCACATATAAAAACTTTTAAGAAAACTCCAAAACATATGTAAACGCCCCTCCTTTTTCTTTTGAGTGTAAAGGAGGTATGACTATTAAATTTTGGGAGGTTTTATCGAATTTTAACTAATATTGTGATATAATTCGCTTATGAACGAATTTATTATATGCTTGACTAAATACACTGCCATATTTACGTGCTTTTTGTACGCCTATACCAAACTGTTACGTATAAAGTTGAAAGTTTGGGACTTGTTTGATATTCCGATATTCATAGTTTTATCCACAGTGTTGTATTTTGTAACGGTCTATATGAAAATGCTTGTGCCGATAGGTTTCCTTATATTCGGTAGCACATTTTTATATTTGCGGTTCAGAAAAACATTTTACGAAACGGTTAAGGTAGGTACGATAGCGCTTGGACTATCTATTGTAGTTTTGCTATTGTCATTTTTTATTGCTATGCCAATTGCAGTAATTTTTAATTTTATAAACAATGATAACCTAAAAATTATTTTAGCGCAGTTACTTAATAGTGTAATTCAGATAGCGGGAACGTTTTTAATTTTTAAAATAAAGCGGTTGCAAAGCGGAGTTAATCCAAAAAGCGAAAACGCTACTTTTGAAATTCTGTTATTTTTCAGCGTCGGTTGTATTTTTACAATGATGCTGTTATATACAAAAAATGCAGAACAATCTATTTTCGAAATTGTTCTGCTTATTATTGCATTATTTGGACTGCTTCTTATCTTATGGTGGTTTAGGCATATTACATACAACTACCGTGAGGCGGTAAAACAGCAAAACGTCAACCGTATGGAGGATAGAATAGAGGAGTATGAATTAAACTCTGTTGAAAACGATTTGCAAGTTGCCGTTTACGCTAAACTTTTTCACTATCTGAATAAAGCCGTGCCGGATTGCGCGCTTCTTGCGGAAAGCGTCGCAGTACAAACCGGTTGCGCGGACGCGTGCGCCACCCGGGATATGTTGCACCGTATTTTGCGTGAGATGAACATTGCAAACGAAAAGTGCAGTTTACAAAATATTCCGCAAACGGGCGTAAGGGTAATCGATGTTCCTGTAATTCGGTTGTTTACTTTGGCGGAGCGTAAAAACTTTAACGTAAGCGCGGGAATTTTTGCAGACGTTGAAAGTTGGTTTAAAGAAAGTAAGTTACGCAAAGAAGATATACATATTTTACTTAGCTATCTATGCGACAATGCTATGATTTCCGCCCTCGGCTCGCCAAACGCCAAAGTGCGGGTGGAGCTTGGCGCAACGGCAAGCGAAAACCCGCTTATACGCATTTACGACAGCGGTGAACAGTTTGACGAAGAAGTGCTTGCAAAACTCGGTCTGGAACAGGTTACTACACGCGCAGGCGTCGGCGGTAGCGGTATAGGACTTTTTACGGTTTTTGAAATTTTGGCAAAGTACGGCGCAAGCTTTACGCTTGACGAAGCCCCGCAGAGATTGGGGTTTACAAAGTTTATAGAAATTGCTTTCGACGGGCGTCGCTCTGTTACCGTGCGCACTTTGCGTGAAAGCGTAGTTGCTGTCTGTGCCACCCGCAAGGGAATTACCGTTGAACATATTGTTTCAGACGGGGAAGCCTTGCGCGACGGAACTAACGGGTAATATTATATTTAATTTCGGGGTTGTAATCTAAACCGTAATCTTTTGCCTTAGTCCAGCAACCGATAACTTCAAGGCATTCTATGCAGGCTTCCCAACTGCCCGTAATATATTCGTTTTGCTCGGCGGAAATCAGCTCTGACAAGTTTGATTCCAATACGTAAATTAAGTAGGCTAGTACTTTTGTGGCAGACATTTTGTTATTCATATTTGTTATCCTTGTAAAAAATTGCGTTTTACAATTTTCGCGCTTTTTCGACATAACTATAACATTTGCCAACAAAAAATAATCTCCGTTCTTGTAACGGTTTTTATCCGTTTTCCTCCATATTTGTGTTTTATAAAAAATATTTCAACCTTGACAGGTTATTAAAGCGGGTGTAAAATATTTTTGTATCAGGACGCAGAAAACAGGAGGGGCTGAGAATGAAGAACATTAAAATTGCCTATATAGGCGGTGGGTCCAAGCTGTGGGCGCGCGTGTTTATGTACGACCTTGCGCTAACCGAAGGGATGTGCGGTGAAATCGCGCTGTACGACATAGACAGACCTGCTTCCGAGCGCAACGCGATGATAGGCGAAAGAATAAACGCCGACAAGCGCACCATATCAAAGTGGAAGTACACCGTGTGCGACAAGCTGGAAGAAGCCCTTAAAGGGGCGGACTTCGTCGCTTGCTCAATACTCCCCGCAACGTTTGACGAGATGGCTTCCGACGTGCATCTGCCCGAAAAATACGGCATTTATCAGTCCGTAGGCGATACCGTAGGCCCCGGCGGAGTTCTGCGCGCAATGCGCACCGTTCCCATTTACGAGTATTTTGCAAGCGAGATTAAAAGGGTATGCCCAAACGCGTGGGTCATCAACTTCACCAACCCTATGACGATATGTACAAAGACGTTGTACGACGTATTCCCTGAAGTCAAAGCGTTCGGCTGTTGCCACGAGGTGTTTCACGCGCAGGAGTTTCTTTCCTGCGTGGTAAAGGAAGAGCTTGGCGTTCCCCGTCCCGACAGGCACGAGATAACTATAGACGCAAGCGGTGTAAACCACTTCACCTGGATAACGGAAGCTAACTGGAAGGGACACGATATTTTAGCATTGTTACCCAAATTTATTGATAAGTATTACGACAGGGGCTACGGCGAACAGCTTGGCCACGCCCCCGACGACTTTAAAAGTGACCCGTTCCTCTACGGCAACAAGGTGAAAATGGACTTGTTCCGCCGTTACGGCGTGCTTGCCGCGGCAGGGGACAGGCACCTTGTAGAGTTCTGCAATTCAGACTGGTACTTAAAAGACCCCAAAACGGTTGATAAGTGGCTATTCCATTTGACCACCGTAGATTACAGGAAGAAGCAACAGGCAGAAAAGATTAAAGAAAGCGAGCTTATGGCACACGGCAAAAAGCCGGTGGAGGTGGTACACTCCGACGAGGAAGCAACGCTTTTAATGCAGGCGGTTTTGGGTAACGGCAAAGTCGTGTCCAACGTAAATATGCCTAACAGGGGGCAGATGCCGGATATGCCACTCGGAATGGTCGTGGAAACGAATTGCGTGTTCGACGCAGACAGCGTAAAACCCGTAACGGCAAATAAGCTTCCTCCCGCGGTAACAAACCTTGTGTACCGCAACGGTATGAATATCGAAACCTGTTACCACGGCATAAAGATGAGGAATTTAGAAGAAATATTTGCCTCGTTCGTGAACCAACCGCTGTGTTCAAAGCTTAGCGTTGACGAAGCGTATTCGCTGTTTAAAGAAATGGTGGAGGCGACGAAGCCTTACCTTAAAGATTATTACGATTTGAAAAAACTGTAAGTTAAAAGCCCCGCGCTAATAAAGCGCGGGGCTTATTTTATTTTAAGTATCTTGGTAAATAGAAGGGTTTGTTTTCTACCGAGGCAATAGTGGCAAGGTAAATTCTGTAAGCGCCTGCCCTTATAAGCTTTCCCGTTACAGCGTCCGCAGTAGCTCCCGTGGTCAAAATATCGTCAACGAGCAAAATCTTTTTGCCACGTACAATTTCCGGCTTAACAACTTCAAAACAGCCGTAAAGGTTTTTCTCTCTTTCACTGCGGGTAAGTCCCTTTTGCGGAGGCGTTTCTTTTGTCTTTATCACCGCGCCGTCGGCTAAGGGTATGCCCGTTCTTTTAGAAAGCTCTTTGGCTAAAAGCTCCGTCTGGTTATAACCGCGCTTTTTTATTGCGGAGGCGGTCATAGGCACGTAGACTATACACTCAAACTCCGGCAGGTCGGAAAGCTTTTCAAAAATAAGGTCTGCAAAATAGTCCTTTAAATAGCCGTTGCCGTTTTTGAACTTTCTTATAAGCTCTTTTACGTTTTCGGAATAAACGAGGGGAGATACCGCCTGTTTATAAAGGGGCGCTTTGCTTTTGCATTCTACGCAAATCTCCGCACGGAATACCTTTCTGCCACAAACGGGGCAGACGTTCTTGTCGTTCTTTTCAAACCTGTCAAAGCACTTCTCGCACAGGTTACCGCGAAAGGTTTCTATACCGCACAAATCGCAGGTATAGTCCGAAGGGAACAGCGCTCTCTTTAAATTTTTAAAAAAGCCGTCGTTCACTGGTTAAAGAAATTTTACTTCTTTTTGTTGGTGAATTTATTCGTAAACTCTATTATCTTTTCCGTATTGCCGAAAACGACCATATTGTCGCCACTCTCAAACACCGTGTCAGCCGTGGGGGAGGGGGTAATCTGGTTGTCCCTTTTAAGGGTGAGAATGTTCAGCCCGTACACCGCGCGGGGGTTGGCTTCCATTATGGACTTGCCTATCCACTTGTCGGGAACGGCAATCTCGAATATAGAGTAGGTGGAGTCAAGCTCGATATAGTCGTAAACCTTTTCAAAGTTGAGCTTTACCGCCAGCTTTTCCGCAACGTCGCGGTTGGGGTAGATGACCTCGTCCGCGCCGACGCGGAACAAGAACTTGCGCTGTATGTCGGTGTTAGCCTTAGACACGACGTAGTTAGCGCCTAAATCTTTCAAAATAGAAGTAATTTCCAAAGAGCTTTGGAAGTCGTCCGCAATAGTTACCACGCAAGCGTCGTAAGAGGGTATATCCAAGGCTTTAAGGTTGTCGGCGTTCATACAGTTCGCAATGACCGCGTTGGAAAATTTGGGAGCAAGGCGGTTTATAATATTTTCGTCCTTGTCCACAATCATAACCTGGTCGCCCATATTCATAAGCTTTTCGCCGAGAATTTCACCGAACTGACCTACACCTATAAGTAAAATTGATTTCATTTTGCCTCCGTCCCCGCTTCGCGGGGAATTTATTTAGCCGATAAGAAGAGTATCTACGGGCTTGCGTATTTCCGCAACAGTCTTTCTTTCGCCAAGAGCAAGAGTAAGCGTTAAAATTCCTACCCTGCCGATGTACATTAAAAATATTATTATCAGGCGTGAAGCAACGTTAAGATGAGGGGTAAAGTCCATTGTAAGCCCCGTATTGCTCAAAGCCGAAACACATTCAAAGAAGACTACGTTAAACGATGCTTCGGGTTGAATAGTTCCTATTAAAAGCGTGGACAGTATAATACCGGTAAGGAAAGCCGCCAAAATTGCAAGCGCCTGGGACAGAAGGGAATACTCTATTCTTCTTTTGCCTATGTTTATGTCGCGCCGACCCGTGCAAGCCGCCGTCATACCGACTAAAAGAACTGCAAAAGTACCTACCCTTATACCGCCGGCAGTAGAGCCGGAGCCTCCGCCGATAGCCATAAACAAAATAGTCAAAAGGAAACCGCTGTTAGAAAGTTCTGAGCAGTCGAAAGTGGTAAAACCGGCAGAACGGGGAGTTATAGCTTCAAAGAACGAAACCAAAAGTCTTTGACCGAAGTTCATTCCGTTTTGGGTGTCGCGCTCGAAAAGCAAGAAGAAAGCCGTACCTAAGAAAATAAGTATGCAGTTCATTATAAGTACGACTTTGGTATTAAGCGCAAATTTTTTAAATCTGAACTTACAATCTAAAACGTCGCCCCATACGGCAAACCCCAAGCCACCTAAAATAACCAGAGCTGAGATGGTGAGGACTACTATGGGGTCGGTCGCGTATCCGGTAAGTGAAACGAAACCGCCGTTTTGCACCGTACCCATAAGGTCAAACCCTGCATTACAGAACGCCGATATTGAGTGCCAGATGGAAAAATAAATTCCGTTACCCCAACCGAAGTCGGGAATAAACCGTGTCATAAGAAGCACTGCGCCGACGCCTTCACAAATAAAAGTGCCGATAACTATGCGCTTTAAAAGCGTAACAATGCCGGTATATTTCCCGCGGGAGTCAAGCATAAAGGCGTTACGGCTGTTTAAACCCATTCCGTGCTTGAAGATAAGGAACGCCGCGGACACCAAGGTCATAAAACCAAGCCCGCTAAGCTGAACGAGTAATAAAATGACTATCTGTCCGAAGAGCGTCCAGTGCGTTGCAATGTCGTAAGGGGAGAGGCCCGTTATGCATACTGCCGAAGCCGCGGTAAACAGCGCGTTTATATAAGTTGTATTCTGCCCGTCTTTGGTGGCGAAGGGGAGTATTAAAAGCATACTTCCCAAAATCATTCCGGCAAAATATATGAGCGCCAGAAGTCGCCAAACGGTCATTTTTATCTTAAATTTTTTCTTCATTTATCCGCCTGAAATATGCTTAATTTTAGCATATGCAATTTTTGTTGTCAATAAATTGCGGAGTGATAGAATTTTCCCTCGGCGCAAATTGTAAAGGGAGGGGCGGGGATAAAATGCAGGGTAACACAAATAAGTTTTAGGGCATATGCTTTATTACGGCTTTTTTGCGGGTGAAAGGTTGCACCGAAATTAAAGTGAATTAAAACACATAGGTTTTTAAATACAACTGTAATAAAAGACACTTCTTTTAAAACACATATGCGCTATGACGGCAAAAACGGGCGAAAGGCGGGGGAAGAGGAGGCAATTTATCGAAATTTGTCGAACTTACCGCCCCGCAAATTTTCTTTTTAAGGGGAGAAGAGCAGCCCCCCTTTACCGCAAGGATATATGCGCCGTGATTTAAATGTATTTTTACTGATATGTTTTTCCGCAGATATGCGGGCAGGAGGTTTTATACGGGTAAATATTTCGGAACAGACGGGTTCAGGGGCGAAGCCGGCGTAACTATTACAGCCGAACACGCCTACAAGGTCGGCAGGGTTCTCGGCTGGTACTTCGGCTTGCGTGATGGGCGTAAATGCCGTGCCGTTATCGGCAAGGACACCCGCCTTTCTTCTTATATGCTTGAATACGCACTTGCGTGCGGACTGACTTCTTCGGGCGGGGACGCCTACATAATGCACGTAACTACTACCCCCTCCGTTTCGTACGTTACGCGGTGCGAGGGGTTCGACTGCGGAATAATGGTTTCCGCAAGCCACAACCCCTTTTACGATAACGGCATTAAGCTTCTTAACGCGCAGGGCGAAAAGATGGACGATAACGTCATTTCCGTGGTGGAAAGCTATCTGGACGGAGATTTTACTCCCTTTGGCGGGGAAGACGTCCCCTTTGCGCGTGGCAGGGACATAGGCAGAACGGTAGACTTCGTTGCCGGCAGAAACCGCTATATAGGGCATCTTATTTCGCTTGCAACCTGCTCTTATAAGGGCTTGCGCGTCGGGCTTGACGGGGCTAACGGCAGCGCCTTTAACATTGCGCGTAGCGTGTTTGACGCCCTCGGCGCTAAGACTTACTGCATAGGCGTTGACCCCGACGGAACCAACGTAAACGATAACGTCGGCTCTACTCATATCGAAGCGCTTAAAAACCTGGTCGTGGAAAACTCTTTGGACATTGGCTTTGCCTTTGACGGCGACGCAGACAGATGTATCGCCGTTGACGGTAACGGCAACGTCATCTCCGGCGACGAGGAAATGTATATTTCGGCAAATTACCTTAAAAGCAGGGGCGAGCTTGCGCATTCTAAAATAGTCTGCACCGTTTTAAGTAACGGCGGGCTTGTGAAGTCCCTTTCCTCCCGCGGGATAGACTGTGAAATTTGTGCCGTGGGGGATAAATGCGTCTGCGATACTATGACAAAAACGGGCGCGGTTTTGGGCGGGGAAAGAAGCGGACACGTCGTGTTTTCTAAATACGAAACTACGGGCGACGGCTTGGTTACCGCGATTATGATTATGGAAGCTATGGTTGAAAACGGCGGGTTTGACGGACTTTTAAAGGGTTATAAAAGCTTCCCTCAGGTTGCTTTAAGCGTACCCGTCGTGGATAAGGTCAAGGCTATGGACGGGGTTTTATCCCTCTCGGAAAGGCTTACCCACGATTTGGACGTTAGAATTATAGTCCGTCCGTCGGGTACTGAGCGCGTGGTGCGCGTTATGGCGGAGGGCGAAAGCGAAGAATCCTGCGCCTTAGCCTGTAAAATACTTTCTTCAAAAATCGAGGCAAACTGCTTAATAAAGTAAGGAGTTTTTTATGTGTGGTATTATAGGGTGTATCGGCGTTAAAAACGCCCCCGAAGTAATATACGAAGGGCTTAAAAGACTTGAATACCGCGGGTACGATTCCGCGGGTTGCGCGTTTCTGTCGCACGGTAAAATCACCGTAGTAAAGCGCGAAGGCAGGGTTGAAAAACTTCTTCCTTTATTGAAAGGTTTAAAGGCTGATATGGGTATCGGTCATACCCGCTGGGCTACGCACGGCTTACCCTCCGACGAGAACGCGCACCCCCATTCCGCGGGTGGAATTTCAATAGTACATAACGGAATTATAGAAAACTATTTGCCCCTTAAAGAAGACTTGATTTTAAAGGGCGTAAAATTTCTTTCCGATACGGACAGCGAAGTCGTCGCCCACCTCATTGCCCAAAACTACGACGGCGATTTGCTGAAGGCTCTTTTCAAAACCGTTAAATTGCTTAAAGGGTCATATGCACTGATGGCAATATGCGAAGACGAGGAGAGAATAGTAGTAGCCAAAAACAAAAGCCCCGTAATTTTGGGGCTTGGCGACGGTCAGTATTTTTGCGCCAGCGACGAACCCGCCCTTGCGGGACTTGCCGACAAGATAAGCGTTTTAGAGGACGGCGACTTTGCCGAACTCACCGCGCACGGGGTAAAAATATTCGACGAAAGCCTGCAACCCGTTTCAAGGGAAGTTTCCCCCAACCTTGCCGTCTGCCAAAGCTTAGGCTTGGACGGGTGTCCCCACTATATGCTTAAAGAGCTTAGAGAAGTGCCTATGTCCATAGAGGCTACGCACAAGGCTTTTAACAGCATCGAGGCAAAGCTTTCAAAAGCGCTTAAGGACGTTACCCGCATAATAATTACGGGGTGCGGAACTGCGTATCACGCTTCCCTTATAGGCAAAAGGTATTTTGAGTGTTTTGCCCGCATACCCGTCGAGTGCGAAACCGCGGGTGAGCTTAGATACAAAAACCCCGTTATGGACGCAAACACAGCGGTATTTGCCGTAAGCCAGAGCGGGGAAACTGCCGACACGGTAGAAGTCGCAAGGCTAGCCCTCTCTATGGGCGCGAGGGTCATTGCCGTTACTAATTCAAGACTTTCTCAGTTGACAAGACTTGCAACGGTAGTCGTACCCGTGGCGTCCGGTCCTGAAATTTGCGTGTGCGCAACAAAAAGTTACACCGGTCAGATTACCGCCCTGTACCTCTCGGCAATAGTGCTTGCGGGCGAAAGCCTTGACGGCGACCGCGCCAAAGAGCTTTTGAAAATTCCTCCCGTTTGCAGAAGTACGCTTGAAAGCTTGGATATGCGTTCACTTGCACACGTGTGCGCTTCAAGCACGGGCGTGTACTTTATGGGCAGAGATATAGATTACGCAGTCGCGCTTGAAGGCAGTTTAAAGCTGAAAGAAATTACTTATATCCCCGGCGAGGGCTATCCCTCCGCAGAGCTTAAACACGGCACGCTTGCGCTAATTGACGTGAACGTGGCATCGATATTTATAATTACCGACCCAGCGCTTGCCGGAAAGAGCGAAAATGCTGTGGAGCAGGTTCTTTCCCGCGGGGGCAAGGTTGCGGTAATTACCACCGTAAAAGAGGTAAAGGAAAGGCTTTCAAACAAGTTGCAGGTTATTCTTCTTCCGGAATGCGACAAATATCTTTCGCCATTAGTTACGGCAGTGGCTATACAGACGCTTGCCTATAAGACGGCAGTCGTTTTAAAGCGCGACCCCGACAAACCCAGAAACTTGGCAAAGAGCGTAACCGTAGAATAAAGCAAGCAAAGCTATTTGCTTTTTACATATAAAACCGCCCCGACATATCTTTACGTCGGGGCGGCGGGTTTTATTCAAGGTATTTGTCTCTTAAAAAATTTATGTCGTCGTCGGTAAGACCCAACGCTTCTTTGCAGTAGTTTATTACAGTTCCGTACCGCTCCTTTATCGCCGAAATAGAGGAGGTAATGAACGTCGGTTTAGCCTTCATTAAAACGTATAAAATTTGCTTGAAGTCGTGCCGTATGGGCGCAATTAGAAGCCCCGCTTTTTGAAGCGTGCGCTTAGTGCGCTGGAACTTATTTGAAATGACGTAGTCATCGATTATCAGCTTTTCGTCTACGCCGAGGACGGACTCAAGCAGCATTGCCGTTATGCCCGTTCTGTCCTTGCCGGCGTTGCAGTGCCATAAAATACAGTTTTCGTCAGCAATGACAAGGTCAAAAAACTCTTTCAATTTTGCCTGCGACTGCTTGTCGAAGAGTATAATTTCGTAAACGCTTTTCATATACTCGTCGGCAGTTCCGAACTCTTTTTTAATGCGCTTGCTCTCTGCGTTCATAGTGCTTGCCATACTCTTGGTATAGGTTATACCCGTTGTGGCAGTTATGACGAGGGGCAAATTAACCTGCTTTGCGCCCTTTATTTCAACGCAGGGGTAGTCTAATCTTTCGCGTTCTATGCGCAGGTCTACAATTGTAGTTATGTGCATAGCTTCAAGGCTTGCAACCGTTTCTTCGGGGATGTTGTAAAGCCGTCCGCTCCGTATGAGTTTACCGTATTTAATTGTCTTTCCGCTTTCCGTGGGGAACCCGCCTAAATCACGGGTGTTGGAAAGCTTTTTCAATTTAATCCGCTCTATACGCATAGCATAATTATAGCCAACATTATTTTTTAAGTCAATAATAAACAAATAAATTTTCAACCTGACGATTTTTATAGAAGCTTTGTTGACAAACTGCGGGCGGAAATTTATAATTAAAATATTAACGGGGCGAAGGTTTGCTATGCACGAAGGACACAGGAAAAGAATGTATGAAAAACTTAAAGAAGGGGACGGGCTTTACGACCACGAGCTTCTTGAAATTTTGCTTTTCAACGCGTACCCGAGGAAGAATACCAACCCCGTGGCGCACGCTCTTTTAAATGCTTTCGGCTCGCTTTCAGGCGTGCTTTCAGCCAGTGCGGAACAGCTTACTGCAGTAGACGGCGTGGGTGAAAACGTAGCCCTGTATTTAAAGTGTGCGGGGGAGTGTTTAAAGAGAATAAGCCCCTCGTCTTCAGGCGTAGCCGTCTTGAAAAGCTACGGCGATTTTACGGAATTTATTAAGCTGAGACTTAGGGGCAAACAGGCGGAAACGCTTGAACTTTACTGCCTTGAAAAGAACGGAAAGATTGTAAGCGTTTTGACCTTTACCGATAACGAAGTGCATAAAGTGGAGGTGGAGACGGACTATCTTGCAAGTATGATAGCCAAGGTTAAACCTTACGGAATTTTAGTAGCGCATAACCATTTAAGCGGGAACGAAAACCCGTCCGTGCGCGACGATAAATTCACAATGGAGTTGCAACTTATTTGCAGTATGAACAACGTGTGCCTGTACGACCACTTAATATACGCTTCCGACAAGCAAATTTACAGCTATTATAAGACGGGAAGAATGGACGGTATAAAAAAGAATTTCAACTTTAAAGAGGTAGTGGAGCGTCAGGTAAAAAACGTCCTTGGAGAAAACTCCGATAAAAAGTAAATTTGATTGACACGCCCGTTTTTGTTTGATAGAATATTAATGTTTTAAAAAGGAAGGATGGCAGAGCGGTAAGCACTGCGTGCTTCGGTACGACGAATGCTCGCATTCGCCCGCACGTAATAAAACTTAATAAATGCAGAGATGGCAGAGCGGTCGAATGCGGCGGTCTTGAAATGCGATTGATTTCAATGGGTTTATTTCCCTAAATCTTTCTACAACGGATTTACTTGACTGTTTTGAAATCTGCTAAACTGTTTGATTTTCGGTCTAAAACGATATGTTTTCGGCAGATTATCGTAGGAACTCCAACGGTTGATAATTTCTACAAATTAAACGACAAATCGGAGATTTCTACAAATTTTTCTACAAAATGATTTTTGCTTGATTTTGCACCCAAAAACTTAATATTTTCAGATGGAGAGATGGCAGAGCGGTCGAATGCGGCGGTCTTGAAAACCGTTGATGGGCAACTATCCGGGGGTTCGAATCCCTCTCTCTCCGCCAATAATGGGCGAACATAATTATATGTCGCCCGTTTTTTTACACTTGAAAGTTATTCAGCACATTCAATAAATTAACGTAACATTATCAAAATTAAAAGCTAAATAAAATTGTAACATACAGCTTAATTTCTATTAGGAATCGGCAAATAAAATGTAAAAAATTGTCTAATATGGTAAAAAAAGGGTTATAAATTATAAGAGAAATTTTATTTTGGAGTTATATACAATGGAGGAAACCAAATTATTACCATTATATCCGAAGAATAGCGCGGATTATAATTCAGAAGCTGAATTGCTATTGAATTGCGTAGCGGATGATAATGTAAAAAATATTGGTATTGTAGCACAATATGGTGCCGGGAAGAGTAGCTTTTTAAAAACATTCCAAGAGACATATGTGCCTGAAAAGAATGATACAGCTAAAGAATTGAAATTAAAATACTTAAATATATCTTTGGCAAGGTTCAATTCTGAAGAATCAAATGAAGATGATGAAATTTCATCTAACATTGATAATGCTTTGGAAAAGAGCATCTTACAGCAAATGCTCTATAAGAAAGAGAAAAAAGATTTACCGCATTCACACATAAAAAGGATAAATAACTTTGTTGCCGGTAAATTTTGGAGTTTATTCTTTTTAATTATTTCCGCTGCTATTTGTTGTTCCGCATTTGCGTTGTTTGGCTTTAACTTTACCGGAACTCAAATTTTCGATTTCCCCTTCTGCCAAATTGTTTATCCCGTAGTTGGTGGACTGGCATTTTTGGTGTTTGCTATATTGATTGTGAAGACAATAAGTATTTCTAAAATATCAGTCTACGATATTGAAATTGATTTTTCCGACAAAGCAGAATCGTTACTTAATAAATTTTTAGACGAGGTTATATACTTCTTTCAAAGGACGAAATATAATGTCGTTATTTTTGAAGATTTAGATAGATTTAACAACTTAAGTATTTTTACAAAATTACGCGAACTAAACAATATTTTGAATGCTAACGAAAAAGTCAAAGCCAATTGCGGTAAAATTACTTTTTTATATGCTACGCGTAATGAAATATTTAAGAATGCCACAAATAGAGTAAAGTTTTTTGATATTATTTTGACAATATCTCCAATCCTATCTACACTTAATGTACGCGATAAGATTTTAGAAGGATTGAAGGAATCCAATTTGGGTGAAAACTGGTTACCCAAATCTTTTATTCATGATATATCTTTCTACATAAAAGATATGCGTCTATTAAACTGCATAATAAACGACTGTGTTGCTTTCACTAATGAAGGTGGGCTTAAACAAATTGCAGGAGACGAAGAGACCTATAAGCATGTTCAATTATTTTCACTAATGGCGTATAAGAATTTCTGCCCGAAAGAATTTGCGCAGTTTGAGCGGGAAGAGGGAGAATTAACAAAACTAATTAATTACGCTACTACTTTGTTAAATCAAGAAATAGCTAATGTTGATAAAGAAATAGATAGAAACACTTCATCAATAGCTAGCTATAATGGAAAAACAACTCTTACCGCTTCCGAACAAGAAGGTCTTAACACGTTAAAGAAGAAAAGTAACGAGCTTTATGATAAGAAGAGCCGATATTCGGGAGCAATTTCATATATCAAGGCTAATAATAAAACAGTTTTTCAAAGTGTAACAGTTAGTACCATTTTAAAAATGATTATAGAAAACGGGTACATTAACGATAATTTTAAAGAGTATTTGTTTAGAAAAGGCAAAACATTTATGTCTAAAAACGTTGAAAAATACTGTTTGATTGTACTCAATAGAGAAGATCCCCAGTTTGATTTAAAATTAGATAATATCGGTTTAATCGATTTGTCTGCCGATAAGTTCAAGGTGGACAGTATTCTGAATTTTGATATGGTCAATTATATATTTGAAAACTCGGAAGCCAATACAGACCGATTTGATTCTTTAAAGCTTTTGCTAAACTCTACAGATAAAATAATAGGTGATTTTTTAATCGCTTATATTCGTTCGCAGGATTCTTATTCGAAAAAATTTATTAAATATATTGTTGAGGAGAAAACTGATTTATTCAAATTAATAACAGAGTCGGATTTGGTATCAGAAAAAATAGTAAGTTTTCTGGAATTTGTTCTGTTAAATTGTTCCGAAGCTGAAATTAATAGGCAGATAGAACTCGATATTTTCAAAAGTTATTTACAAGGCAATGAAGAATTTATCAAGCAAATATATACTTTTAAAGACAAATTAACTTTTCTCAAAGCGCATGGTATAATCATAGAAAATTTGGCGGATTTCGGGTTCACGAAAGAAGACTTAAAAGAAATAGATAGAAGCAATATTTGGAGTATCAATTACAAAAATGTTGTTTATCTTTTAACGAACTTATATGATTATGAAGAAGAGAAAATAAAGCTAGGTGGAAATACTCTAATTAAAGACTTGGAGAGCAAAGATACTTCGGCATATATACTGGCTGATATTGGTTATTATGTAAGCGAGATTATGCTGAACACTGAAAAATTGGAACTCAAAGATGCTGATTTTAGAGAACTGATTAATGACGAAAAAATCTCTCTTCCAACTAGGACGGAAATAATAAAAAAACAAAGTAATCGGATGACTTATCCGGCTACTTTGCCATCTGAAAATGTTATGGGTTGCTTACTTGAAAATAACAAAATTGGCATCCCGGCTTCAAATATTTCGGGTCTGTTAAGGACATATCCAAACTTGTCAAATAAAATAGCTTATTATATATCTTTAAATGCTGATTTTTATAAGGAAAACTTAAGTTTTAATAAAGAGATAAGTCTTTGTTTGGCAAATTCAGATACGAGAATTAATGGACAGCTTTTGGTCGAATTTTTTATTGAACAAGTTAAAACCGCCCTTCCTGAGGTTACAAAAATTACGAATGATGAGACTCTAGCTATTATATTAAGAGAAACTACTACATTATCAAAAAATGATATAACTTATATTTCGCAAGAAATGTTTGTTAAAGCTCCTATAGTTTTGATTAAAAAGTTTGATATGCTTGATATTTTTCAAAAGAATTTGGCAAATAAGAGACTTATATATTTATGCATTCAAAACAAAGTAGACCTCGAAGTCAGAGCGCATATTTATAAAGAAGAAGATGTTTGTTTGGAAGAGTATGACTTTGGTTTTGCACAGACAGTTTATAATGATATTTGTACTAATAAATTTTGCGTTTCGGACAACTTATACGATAGTTTAACGAAATTCAAGCTTGATAAGAAACCATTGTTTTTAAGTCAGATAGAGTATATGTCTAAGGATAAAATTATTGACAGATTAAAGACTGTCGAACCTAAATTCTGCAAACTTGTTGA
>JAAUYS010000002.1 GCA_014804995.1 Clostridia bacterium | reverse complement strand
AGAGCTTAACGGCAACGACGGTGATTCGCTTATGCTGTATGCGGAAATCTACGACGATATGGGACTGTACGAGGAGTGCGTGAACGGCTGGTTCAGGTACGTTGACGGCGCGGACTACGCCGACCTTACCGACTGTTACGAGGGGCTTGCCGTAAGCTATATGAACCTCGGCAACGAGCATTTTTCCGCATACTACTACAATAAGCTTCTTTCCGAAAACGACGACGTAGACCCTCAAGCGCGCGAAGAAATAATAAAAGACTTTATTTCCGCCGAAGAGAACCCGTTAAAATTTTCTTACCCGCCGTCGCTTGAAGACTGTACCGAGATAATCGCAAGCGGTGTGTCCCATATGAAGGCGGGGGAATACGATTTAGCAGTTGAAGAATTTGATAAGGTAGGGGAGGGCAACCCGCGCTACCTGTCCGCCCGCAACTACGTCGCGATGTGTAAGATTATCGACGACAAGACGGAGGAGGCGGAACAGGAGTGTTTGAACGTATTAAAAAAATTCCCCGATAACGTGCAGGCTCTGACTACCCTTTCCGCGGTAAAGACCGAGCAGGGAAAACGCGACGAGGCGTTAGTGCTTGCCAAAAAGCTTTTGACTTTAAAACTTACAGAGACGGACGAAATCTACAAGATAGCGACCGTGTGCTGTGAAAACAAACTGCACGAGGACGCGTTTAACCTATTTTGCAGGCTGGGCGAAGAGCTGGAATACGATTTAAACGTACTGTACTTTAAGGCAATTTCCGCATTCAACTGCGGGAAGTACGACGAAAGCTTTAACTTCTTCGATACTCTTTGCACGATTTATCCCGACGCGGTAACCGCAAGGTTCTACTATAACCAGGCGCGCGAGACGCTTGAAAACGGCGAAGCGGGAGAGATGAGCTACTTTTACAGACTGCCAGCGGAAGTGAGGGAGTCCTCGCTGAAAATTTTGACCGCCTATATGAAGCTTTCAAACGCTTCGGCGAAAAAACTTGCAAGGGAAGTCGATTTGACGCAGTGCGTCCTATGGTGCTTTGACGAGATTGAAGGCTTTACGGGAAGCGAGCTTCAACGCCTTGCCGTGCAGGTTGCCGTAAAGGCGGGACTTGACGACATTGTAAGAAGCGTTCTTTTAAACGCTTTTTTGGACGACAGAATTAAAATAGAGGCGCTTACCGCACTTGCAGAGCGCAATTCATTCGACTGCTTCGGTGTGGTTATCTGCAACGTTTACAAGCGCGTTACTACGCAAACCCTCGATTTGGGCAGACTTAAAAGAAAGGCGTTTTTGTCGGCTTACGCAAGGCTTGTCGCACACTTTTCAATTCTTGACGACGAGTACGGCGCGGACTTTGCGGACGCTTGCGAAAAGCTGTATGCAGAGCTTTCCGAAAAGGGCAGGCTTGACGAGGTTAAAAACGAAGAAGTCCTAACTGCGGGAATTTATATTCTTTCCGGCGTGCGCACCGCGGGGATAGAGGATGAGGCGATGTATGCTTTCTTCGGGGTTAAGGAAGAACAAATTAAAAAACTATTCGGTGAAATATGAAACTTTACGATTTTGACGGAATGTTCGATGAAAAGCTTTCCGGGTACGTCGCAAAAAACAGCGGTAAGTATAAGGAAAACGAGTGGGAGGATATCATCCCCGAACTCTATAAAAAATTCGGCGATACGCCCATTAAATCTTTGGGCAAGACCCCTAGGGAGTACTATGCGGGAATGTCCGACGGGGAAGTTATTAAGTGCTTAAAGTCGCACCTTTCACACGGCGTACCCGTACCCGAATTTTTGTGCGCAGACATAGAGAGCAGAAACTTGGTAAAAGAGCTTTTGCCACTTTTGGACGGCACGCGCGACGAGGTTGAGTACGCTATGAACTTAATCGGTGCGGACGCCTTAGCCGTGGACAAGTATATGCAAATGCTTATCTCTTACGACGACGAGGATATGAAGAACAGGTGCGTTGATTTTATTAAAGAGAACGCTGACCTCGTATTAAAAAAGGCGGTTGAAAATTACCGTAACGGCGTTGAAAAGGAATATATGCTTGAAATTATGTCCCGCATAATTCAAAGAAGCGACGAGGTGTTTGATATTCTCTTAAAGGAATTCCGTTCCGACCCCGACAACGTGCCTATGCACGCAAGCTATCTTGCCTCATACGGGGACGAAAGGGCGCTTGAATATCTTCTTGACAAAATTGACGAAGAGGGCATTAGCTTTATAGAGTATCAGGAGCTTAAATTCGCAATAGAAGCGCTTGGCGGTGAGTACAATAAAGAGCGCGACTTTTCAAATGACCCGTATTACAAAATTATAAAACCCAACGGCTAAATAAAAACGCATATAAGCTACGCATAACATTGTAAGGCTTGCGCCTTCGGTACGACGCGCTGTGGCAACCCTCAGTCATTTACGGTAAGTAAACTCCTTCGGGTTATCCTCACGCTCCTCGTTCTGCTTGCTTCTATGCGTTTTTGCAAGTACACAAGTACAATCCTTGCGGTCGTCGCTTGCTTTCCTTGTCTTGCTTGCTTCTCTGCGTTTTTAGTGCTTCTTGTCATTCTGAACGCAGTGAAGAATCCCGTATTCTAAACCGCGTTCTTTGTGTTTTACTTCTTTTGTATAAATTACCTCCTAAAAGGCAACAACCTTTACGGAGGTATTTTTTATGCAAGAACTTACTGCAAAGGAACTGGAACTAATCTCCGACGCGCTCACGGCGGAGGGACTTATCTGTAAAAAGGCGAGGGCGTATTCCAAGACCCTTACCGACGTAGAGCTTTCGGGCTGTATGGCTAAAATCGCAGACGAACACGAACAGCGCTACAACGCGCTTTTGAAGCTTATAGGAGGTTAAGAAAATGAAGTTGACTAAAAGCGACGTTACGCTCAATGAAAAAGATTCTATTTTAGATATGCTGGAAAGCGAAAAACATCTTATGACAATTTACAACACTGCTTTATTTGAGGGCAGTACAAAGGCAATGAGGAAGAACTTTTCAACGAACCTTTTAGGCGTTGCGGAAAACCAGTATTTACTTTTTACACAGATGAACACCCGCGGTTATTACGAACCCAAGCCCGCTAACAAGACGGTAATTGACGAGGCTTGCGATACGTTCAAAAAGCAGAAGAACAGCTTAAAAGCCAACGGCTGAATTTATTTTAAAGGGCGCTGAATTTAAGCGCCCTTTTTTCGTGTATAAAAAATAAGCTGTTTCACAAACTTTTTGTACGGGCAAATTTTGCCTTTTAAGGAGATAAACGATTATGAAGGCTACGGGCATAGTACGTAGAATAGACGAGTTGGGAAGAGTGGTTATTCCCAAAGAAATAAGAAGCACTTTGCGCTTAAAGTCGGGCGACCCGTTGGAGATTTTTACCGACAGGGACGAGCTTATGCTTAAAAAGTATTCGCCCATCGCATCTTTGGAAAAGTTTTCGGAGGGTACCGCTAAATCCTTATCGGATTTATCCGGTCATATTGCCGTAATTTGCGATACGGACGGCGTTCTTCACGCTTCCGGACGCGGGCAGAGAGAGTTCGACGGTAAAAACCTTTCCAACAATATGGAAAAGATTTTGCGCGACAGAAAAAGTTACGTTGCAAACTCTTCTGAGGGGGGCGACGTTATTCCCATTTGCGCGGGTCAGCAAAGCGAAGTTACGGCGCAGGTGATAGTGCCTATCGTGTGCAACGGCGACTGCCTAGGCGCGGTGGCTCTCGTTTCCTGCGAGAAGGGCGCAAAGATAGAACCCGCGGCTTGCAAGCTTGCGCAACTTTCCGCCAACATTCTTGCAGGGCAGTTCGAGTAAAATCCGTTACAGGTTGCTTTAAGAAGAGCAGGGGGATTCTTCGCTGACGCTCAGAATGACGATACGTGGATAATATATGAAAAACAAGGAAAAAAGTACGGGGCAGTCGTTCCTGGTCGGGGCGATAATAATATCTGTCGGCGGGTTCGTTTCTAAACTGCTCGGCGCGATATACCGCATACCGCTTACTAATATTTTAGGCGGAAGGGGAATGGGGATATACCAGATGGTCTATCCTCTTTACTGCATACTTTTAACGGTTTCCGCCTCGGGTATTCCTACGGGTATTTCCCGCCTTATATCTTCGGGCAAGGGACACGGCGCGGAAACGCAGGCCTTCCGCCTGTACGGCGCGGTGGGCGTGATAGGTACTCTTATAATGTACCTTTTGTCAGACCCGCTTGCTTCTATTCAGGGCGAGCCTGCAATTTCTTTGTGCTGTAAGCTTTTATGCCCGTCGGTGTTTTTCGTATCGCTATTGTCGGTGGTAAGGGGGTACTTTCAGGGCAAGGGCAATATGCTCCCCACGGCGGGAACGGAAATTCTGGAACAGCTTATAAAGGTGGGTGTAGGGGTTGCGCTTTCCTATTACTTCCGTGAAAACTTGCCACTTGCCGTTGCTTCAACGCTGTTGGCGGTAACCGTAAGCGAAGTAGTTTCTACTGGCATTGCAACAATATGGTATTTTAAAAGGAGAAATAAAAAACCATTGTACGCCTTGCCTGCCGTACCCGTTAAAAGCATTCTGCGCTTTACCGTGCCGTTGACTTTGACGGCTATTGCCCTGCCCGTTTCACAGCTTGTAGAAAGCATAGTGGCAGTTCGACTTTTGAGGGATATGACCGACAACGCAACTGCTTTGTACGGGGTATTTTCCGGCTGTGCAATGACAATAATCAATTTACCCGTATCTATCTGTTACGGCTTTTCGGCTTCAAGCATACCGCAGATTTCACCGCTTGCAGAAAGCGGGGATATAAAGGGTGCAAAGAAGAAGGTTTTTAAATCCCTTTTAATCACCCTTGCCGTGGCTTTACCGTCGGCGGTGGGCTTGTTCTTCTTAGCGCCACTTGCAACGAGGCTCATCTTCAACTCCCTCGGCGCGGACGAAAAGACATTGCTTATAAACCTTATACGCGTGCTTGCGGTGTCCTCGGTTACGCAGTCTTTGGTGCAGACGTCATCGGCTTGCCTGACGGCTCTCGGCAGTCCTACAAGAAGTACAATAACGCAATGGTCTACTGCAATTTTAAGGGTAGGGCTTACGGCTGTTCTTATAGCCTGTACGCCCCTTTCCATTACAGGTTGCGCCTGGTCTGCAAACTGTGCTTATTTGGTTGCCACCTTGCTTAATTTTTGGTATATTAGTAGGGTACTGAAAAAGAAAGGCGGTAGTAAGAATGAAAGTAACGCTGATAGGCTTGGGGATTTCCAAAGGCGATATAACGCTGAGAGCAAAGGAGGCGCTTGACAATGCAACCCAAATTCTTGTGCGAACGACTGGCACGGAAAGTTTTAAGAGCCTGGGTCAATATCAGGTACAAAGTTTAGACTACGTTTTCGAGAAGAGCAGAAACTTCGACACCCTCAATAAAAACCTTGCTTCCGCCGTATTGCAGGCAAGCAAGACAAGCGACGTCTGCTATTGCGTGGACGGCGCTGTTTGCGAGGACGAAGCCTGCAAGATAATTTTAAAAAAGCATAAGGATTGCGAGGTTTTGGAAAGCGTTTCAAAAGCTTCGCACGCGTACAACACCTCACGGCTTGAAAGTCGCGGGGTCGTTTGCGTTTCTGCGTACTCTGTAGACGAGATTAAAACCTGCCGTTCCGCAGTGGTGTACGACCTGGACTGCGACTACGTTGCCGGTAAGGTGAAAGAAAGACTTTCCTACATATTCGGCGAAGAAAGCTATTGCCTTTTTATCCGCGGTGAGAGCGCGAAGAAGATAAGGATTTACGAAATAGACCGCCAAAAAATTTACGACGGAACTTGCGCCGTTGCCGTGGAAGAGGTTGAGTTCTTAAAGAAAGAAAGGTTTGACTTTGCAGACCTGGAGTATATGGTAAAGCTTCTGCGCGCCCCCGGCGGTTGCCCTTGGGACAGGGTTCAGACTTCCCAAACCATTAAGGGCAATATGATTGAAGAGGCGTATGAGCTTGTCGACGCGATAGAGCGCGACGACGCGTACGATATGGAAGAAGAAACGGGCGACGTTATGTTGCAGACGGCTTTCCACTCCGTTATGCAGGAGGAAAAGGGAGAGTTTACCGCGGGCGACGCCCTTACTCGTGTTGTCAAAAAACTTATATTCAGACATTCTCATATATTCGGCGGGGACAATGCTTCAAGCGAGAGTGAGGCGCTTGGAGTATGGGAAAAGAACAAGCGAAAGGAAAAGGGACAGGACACTTTCGGTGAAAGTCTTTTGGCAGTGCCTAAGAACTTCCCCGCGTGTATGTATGCGCAAAAGATACAAAAAAGGGCGTCTAAATCGGGTATGGATTTCCTGTCCGCAGTGTCGGCTTCCGAGAGGCTCGGCGACGAAGTGGCAGAGCTTTTAAACGCGCTTATTGAGGGCGATAAAGAGGCAGTCAGGGACGAGGCGGGGGACGTTCTTTTTTCGGCTGTAAATACCTGCCGGCTTGCGGGCGTTGATTGCGAAGAGGCGTTGCGCGCTTCAGCGGACAAGTTCGTTAAACGCTTCGTAAAGTGTGAAGAATTAATTATCGCCGACGGCAAGGACATTACCGACTTGAACGAGCTTGAATTAGACGTCTATTGGGAAAGGGCTAAAAATGCGCTTAAAGCAGATTGAAATTGGTAAACTGCATACTGAAAACAACGTCTTTTTAGCGCCGTTGGCGGGGTACACAAACGCCGTTTTCCGCGATACCTGTTACGCGCTTGGCGCAGGCTTGACCTTTACGGAAATGGTCAGCGCAAAGGGACTATGTTACGGCAGTGAAAAGACCGAACAGCTTCTTCACGTTTCTGAAAGCTACGGCGGTATAAAGGCTTGCCAGATATTCGGCAAAGAGCCTTACTATATGCGCAAGGCGTGCGAGAGCGATGCGTTAAAGCCTTTCGAATTAATTGATATAAATATGGGTTGCCCCGTGCCTAAAATTTACAAGAACGGTGAGGGCAGTGCGCTTATGGGGGATATACCCCTTGCGACGGAAATAGTAAAAGAGTGCAAAAAAAGCGGTAAGTATATTTCCGTAAAGTTCCGCACGGGCTTGGACGAAAGTAAGCTTATAACGGCGGATTTTGCAAAAGCGTTAGAGGACGCGGGCGCGGATATGATAACGATACACGGCAGAACGCGCGACAAGATTTACGCGGGGGAAGTGAACTTTAAAGAAATTGCCAGCGCAAAAAATGCGGTAAAAATCCCCGTAATTGCAAACGGCGGAGTTTTCAGCGTAGAGGAAGCAGACAGACTATACAGCGAAACGGGTGCGGACGGAATTGCCGTGGCGCGCGGGGCAATGTATAACCCGTGGCTGTTTGCGGAAATAACGGGTACTGACTATTCCGATAAAAAGCAAACCGTTTTAAAGCAGATTGACGGCATAAAGAGTTTATACGGCGAACGCTTTGCCTGCGTGTTTATGCGCAAGATGATAGGCTTTTACTTAAAGGGTACACCAAACGCCTCGTACTATAAAGAACGCCTTTTTAAAGCAAACACCACCGACGAAGTAAAGAATATTTTAAACGAAATAAGTTTGTAAAAATAAATTGGTATTCACTATTCACGGGCGACAAGTATTGCCCGTGAATTTTTGATATTGACATAGCTGTAATTTGGTAATACAATGTAATTAGGCAAAATTGAATTATGGTTGGGGAGTTATGTTTAAAATTAAAGTAAAAAAAGGATTTTTAGCAATAATAATTGCTGTAGCTTTACTTGTATCAAGTTTTATTCCTTTAATATCTTTAACCTCCTTAGCTTATGCTGAAAGTTCACCTAAGTTATGGACATATGCTGATTGTATATGCGTTTTAAATTTTATTGAACAGAATTTTGAACAGTTTGTAACTGATTATAATCAAGCGTTCAGTGAAACCCAACTGAACGCAAGTTATATTGAGTATTCTTCAATCATAAATCTTGTTGAGGATGATAATTTTGGGTTATATATTGATTTCAACGGAGATAACGGCTATGCCGTAATGACGGGTAACTATAATATATATGAATTAAAAGTTGAAGGCGATTTACAAACTTTAAAAGAAACGGAAGAAGTTTATTATAGTTACATTGACGGATTTCTCTATGTTGACGAAAATAATATTTACCAAAGAATTTTCAAAGACGAACAAATTCCAGATAACGTAAGCACTCAATCAACTGTATATCCTGGTCAACAAGAGCCTGGCGACGGGGAAATTTTAAGTACAAAAATAAAAGATTATGTTGCAAAAAGGTATCCAGAATTTGTTTATGAGAGTACTAATGTAAAATTAACAAGTGGCTTCAATTACGGACTTCAATCATCTACCAGTTATTATGTAAAAGTTCCTTGCGATAAAAATGGTGATAAATTATCTGGTAGCTATAATAAGACTGAAGAAAATTGTTCAGTTACAGCTTTATATAATGTATTAAGGAATTGGACAAAAAAATCTTTTATTTCGGGTATTGATTATTCGAGTTGTACCGATATTCGCGAGACAATAAAGAAAGATTTTTATTATATTTTATACGGGATTAAGCACATTAGAACAGTTCCAACAAGCAAAAGCGTACTATCAGGAGGCGATACAGATTCGGAGTATTACTATTGGGAACCGAACTATGAAGGACATTTAATGTCAATGCCAAATCTGTATTCGAATTTGAGGTGGTATGCAATAAGTAAGTACGGGCTTTCCCCTGAAAAAGGTATAAACATAGATAATGCAATGGATGTGGCAACTTATGTTGCAAAAAATACTTATAGCGCTGATATAAGTTTATCCAAGACGGATTCCGTGACTACGGCTATAAATTCTATAGATAGTGGTAAAGCAGTTTTTATTTCAATGCAGGATTCAATAACATATGGTAGTCATGCTGTAGTTTTAATTGGCTATCAAAAATATACTTTTAAAATAAATTTGGGGTCATTTACTTTAAATTTCTATGCATATTT
Organism: Clostridia bacterium; assembly: GCA_014804995.1. Classification (GTDB taxonomy): domain Bacteria; phylum Bacillota; class Clostridia; order Christensenellales; family Borkfalkiaceae; genus Coproplasma. The sequence goes on along the minus strand of JAAUYS010000002.1, from coordinate 2,366 downwards.
TTATCTGGTAGCTGATGGGTGGAATAGTAATGCTCGTTATTTTGATCCGAATGTGAATAGTCCTTCATTAGAATTTTTGGTTTTAAATTGAGGTAATCCATGAAAAAGTTTTTAGCGGTAATAGTAACTTTAATTTGTTGCGTTTGCTTGTTGTGCGCTTGCGACCCACAAACAGATGATGACGGAATTCTGGGAAATTCCGAAGCGAAGGTGATTGGTATTAAGTTGTCAGTGAACGAGTCAATCGACTATCCGCTGACACCGGAAGACGGCGTTTACGTTTTAACGGCAGATAAGAATTACATTGTGGAAATACATATGCTGAGAACTGGCGGAAGTAGACCCGGGTATATAATGAAATCATATATAGAATTCATTTATTCGGAAGACGTGATTGAATTGGAGGATTGTAACCCAGACGATGTATTTGAGTACTATTTTACTCTGAAATGTTTAAAGACTGATGTGGTAACAACAATTAAGGTTACAGGAGCAGGATTCAGCGACGAGATAAAAGTAAAATTTGTAAACTGAAATAAACACAGAAATTACAGCCGACGCAATTCGACAAATTGCGTCGGCTTTTTCTTTTTTACGACACAAATTAAGTGCTAAGATATCTTTTACAATGCAGGTCTACATCGAGCTTGCCTTAATTGAAAATTTTTGTATGGACTTTACGCTTCTGTACTCTGCTAAGCTTGCAGTCAAAAACCCCGTGCGGACAAGGAGGATAGTTTTAGCTTCTCTTTTAGGCGCTGTGTTTGCGGTGGTCTTTCCGCTGTTTAATTTAAACGCGGTGTGGCAGGTTGTGTTAAAGGTTGCGTCCGGGCTACTTATATGCCTTGTTGCGGGCAAGTTTAAGGGGCTTAAAAGTTACTTTAAATTTTCCTTTGCGTTCTTGATTTTTACCGCGCTTTTAGGCGGTGCGCTCGTTGGCATATTCTCTTTGACGGGGCTTAGCTATCTTGAGGGGGAAGGGTATCTTCTCTTGTCCGTGCCGATAGGCATACCTCTCTTTTTTGCTCTTCTTATTATAATAGGCGCAAGAAGACTTGCTATCCGCCTAAAAAAGAGTAAGAAGGGCAATGTAAATATAAGAATTTATTCGGGTGAAAACTGTGCGGAAACGTGCGCCTTTTTCGATAGCGGGAACAGGGTTTACTTCCACGGTTCGCCCGTGAACGTTATCCCCAAAGTGGTGGCGGAAAAACTTGTGGACGAAAGCAGTATAAAAGACGGCGTAAAAATACATACTGTTGCAGGGAGTAAATTTATTAAGACGTTCACCTGCGACAGAATTGAAATAGACTACGGAGAAAAGACGGAAACTGTTAAAAAGGTAACGCTGGGCATAAGCCCGCAAAACATTGACACCGCCGTACTGCACTGCGATATTTTAGAGGATATAAAAGTTTAAAGGGGTAGTTATGTTTGAAAAGATTAAAAGGTTATTGTCGGCACTCTTCGGCAACAATACGCTGGATTACATATGCGGAACTGAGGCGTTGCCTTTACCGCTTTCCCAAGAGGAAGAAAGCAGTAAAATAAGCCTTTTGGAAAACGGCGACGAAAGGGCTAAGGCGGAGCTTGTTGAACATAACCTGCGCCTTGTAGTGTACATAGCCAAGAAGTTTGAGGGAACGGGCGCAGACGGGGACGACCTCGTTTCGGTAGGCACGATAGGGCTTATCAAGGCTATTAATTCCTTCCGTTCTGACAAGAACATAAAGCTTGCCACATACGCCTCGCGCTGTATAGAGAACGAGATTTTAATGTATCTTCGCCGTATGTCAAGGCTTAGACAGGAAGTCAGCTTTGACGAGCCGTTGAATACCGACTGGGAGGGGAACGAGCTTCTTTTATCCGACGTTATGGGAACGGACGCGGACGCCGTATATTCGGACATAGAGGGCGGAGTTGAAAGGGAGCTTTTAAAGGCTTCATTAGATAAGCTTTCGCCTAGGGAACAGCGGATAATGAAGATGCGCTTCGGCTTGGACGGCGGTGAGGGTATGACCCAAAAGGACGTTGCGGATAAGCTTGGTATTTCCCAAAGCTACATATCAAGGCTTGAAAAGAAAATAATTTCAAAACTTAAAAAAGACATATCAAGGCACATAAACTGAACCCTTTAAGGGTTTGAAAATTCTCTTCTACATAATTCTTAGGAGGGAATTTTTTATGCTTCAAAAAGTCGTAATTTGCGGGGTGGATACTTCGGGGTTGCCCCTTTTGTCTTCAAAAGAACAGGAAGAACTTATGGTAAAATTAAAGGCGGGCGACGAGAGCGCAAGGGAGAGATTTATCGTCGGAAATATGCGCCTTGTACTGTCGCTTGTAAGAAGATTTTGGGCTAAGAAAGC
>JAAUYS010000001.1 GCA_014804995.1 Clostridia bacterium | reverse complement strand
TGTTTCCGATCCATGAAATGATCTTTAACAAGATTTTATGCAAAAACCCCGGCCCTCGAATAAATTCAAGGCGGGGTTTTTCGCATAAAAAAACTTCGGCTCGAAAGCCGAAGTCGTTCATGGATCGAAAACAATCCGTCTGCTTGCGGAGAGAAGGGGATTCGAAGTGCGAAGCACTCGCGGGGCGACCTTTGAAATAAAACACCTTTTCGCCCCGCAACCCCATAATTTGTAAGCAATGCTTATGAAGAAGATTGCGCCGAGCGAAGCGAGTAAAAAAGTCGGCGCAGGCCGGAAAAGCTATTTTCTAAGGCCGGAGCCGACGAAAAACGGCAGAACCTAAGTTCTGCCGTCGCAATCTTCTTTCACATGCGGAGAGAGAGGCTTGCGAACCTACTCTCCAAAAATCCTTATTATCAAGGCAATAAATATGTCAATAGTCGCGTAGTAACGCTTGTGTAACGGGCTCTTGCCTGCAATAGTCCGACTATTGTCAGCCAAGTGTCTGCTCGTATCATTACACTTGCAAAGTAAAATAAATCTTTTGAAATAGCCAAAAGAGCCCGTCGTTTTTTTCTGTTTTTATTGATGTGCTCTACTTTTAGTCTGCACATTTTCTGTCTCTCTACAGTTTCTCCTCCACATCCTTGCCTTGTGGCCGGTGTTTCGTGGTCAGGAGTAAAGATCGCTGGGGTTTTCGATGGTCGAGCAATGTCTGGCGGCTGCGCCGTTTGCCGAAGAAGCTCCACATCTCCTGCTGTCGGGGCGTATTCGTCATCAAAACCTTGTCCGTTCTAAACCCTACATTTGTTCAGCCTCCGAAACGAAAATGACTGACACATTCAAGCAAACGACTCGCACCTATTGGAGCGACGGGCGAACTTTTCGCCGAGTGTTATGCAGACCTGCAGACGATTGACATTTATATTATCGACAGCTTCGGGTAGATGCAGCAATTTTCGTTTTCATTCAATCATACAACAGTAAGGATTTGGGATTAATATGGTAATAAACACCCGACAAATATTATTGAATGTTTGTTTTGACAGGCATTTCGTTATTACTATTTTTGTAATTGAAATAATCATTTTGCTTTTAGCGAACCATGAAATTAAATATTTTCTATTCTTGGCAATCAGATTTACCCGATAAAACAAATAGACAGTTTATAAAAAATTGTCTTGATGCAGCTATGAATGATATTCATGCAAATAATAAAATTATCTCTGATTGGAGTATTGAAAGTGATAGCCGAGGTGAAATCGGAACTCCCGAATTAGCAAGTAAAATATTTGCTAAAATAGACCAATGTGATATTTTTATTGCTGATATATCTATTATAAATCCTAATATTGATTTTAGAAAAACAAGCAATCCCAATGTTCTAATCGAATTAGGATATGCCAGTTCTAAATTAGGGTGGGATAGAATTTTATGTATTCATAATTTGATGTATGGAAAGATTGAAGATTTACCATTTGATATTAGGCATAGAAAGCCCATTGCATATACTCCTGAAAATAAAACATTAACAAAAAAACTTATTTGTCAAATACAAGAAATTGTAGATAATCGAATAAGTAATAAGAAGTATTATACCTCAATAAAACGAGAAATAGACAATGCTTTGCAAGCTATTCTTATTGATATAAGTAAATTGTTGTTTTTTGGGGAGCGCCCAAAATGTTATGATTACAATTTAATACTTCATATTTCCCATGATGAATTAGTAAAAGAACTCTTTGAAAAAACTTTATTAGGGTTTCAATTATTCAAAGATAATAATTACAATTTAATTGAGTTTATTTCCTTATATAACAATCAGGTATATCTTAATTTCTTGGGTGAAAAAGAGAAATACTCGTTAGCTAAAATAATATTGCAATTTAAAGATTTTATCAGTCTAATAAATAATCAGAATATTTATAACAAGGAGGACAAAACAGCTGATTACGACATTGTTAATGCAAATCAAATAAATGGAAACAATTCACGGAATAGCTATATCTTGCTAAAAAAAATAGATGAACAGAAGCGAGTTGTTATGGATAGTGGAACATTTCATAAGAATCAATTATCTGACTTATTATACTTTTATCAAATAAAATCAGATGCAATAGAGCTTGTGGTTGAAAAAATATTGGATTTAGCATTAGAAATAAACGAATGGATTAGAATTTCAGGAAACTATTTTATTGTTAATGGTAGATTACTATCTGAAACAAGGTGGGGAATTTAGGCGGGTTTCTTTGCCGCTTTATTTTCTGGTACTTACGAAAGAAAGTAGCGGCGGAAACAGCCGCCGTTCTCTAATAGCTGGTTTTAAGGCTCTTTATGGACGTGTATTTCTCTAACCACACCTTTCTTGTTCCATGCTATATTCGCCTGTGATGATTGCCGTATGGTTGTTTATGGCAACAAATGACCTCTCATAGCTGTTTGCCTAGTTTTGCATAGATACAGATGCCCTCAGTTCTTGCATCTTTACTGAAAAAAGTATCTATTTGAGTGATTGGCTCACCCAAATGGCTATTATCATGAGCGTTTACTTTAATTGGGCAGCAGTTTCAAGTGATGTAGCATGCCGAATTCATCAATTATATAGAAGTCGAATATTATTTTTCATTCGTTACTTGGTAAAAAGTCGATCCAAATAATAGTCTCTCGCATAGAGGCCCGACTGCTCGTACATGGCGAGGAATCGGGCATACTCCTCGTCCGTGAAGCGCACCATCACGGGGTGGCTGGCCTTGTCGGATTTGGGCGGTTTGCCCCCGACGTTTCTTTTCTTTCCGTTCATACTTATGTGGATTTAGCAGTTGCGCGACATAAGCCACCACGCACTTCCCAACCGCAGGTTCGAGATCAGGTTTCCCGACTCCGGAGGGGAAGCCACGCCCCCTGCAAGGGCAAGGTGCATTTCGGTTACTCGAAACCTTTTGAGTTACTCAAAGGACACCTTGCTATGTTCCGACGAAAGTTTTCGACAAGCTGAGAGCAGAAGCCGAACTTGTTTCGGATTATGCCGAGGCGAGAAAACCTGCATGACTATGAACATAAAAATCCGTCCGAAGACGGATTGCAGGAGAATCGATTTCGACCGCAGCATGAAGCCGTGCGATGTACCCTGTCGCTTGGGTGCAAAGGTAGAGGCTTACGATGTGGCTTACCTGACGCCGAAAACGCCAAAGGCTATCATCCCGACGCCACAAGCTATCACCAGTTGTTGAGACGGCAGAAGCTACGATTTTTCGCTGTTTATTTGCCATACGAACCAACGAATAGCCATTGGTTGCAATGAACGGATATTGAACGGAACAACTCGACGGACAACCGATCGATTCGCCCGACGGACATACGTCGCAAGAACGATTGCAATCGCCCAACGTTGCGACCAACCAATGTCGGGCCGTTGGGCTGTTGGGTGGAACATCTGTCCGCACCTATGGCTCTGCATCGGGCTGGTGATAAAAACGAACGTTTGCAGAAACGGATAACCATATATTGAGAATAGCTTGCTTATTTATATGCAGCTGCCATGCTATGGATGATCGAAGCCAACTCCTTGCGCACTTCATCGGGTCCCAGCAATTCGACTTTCTCGCGCATCCACAGCACCTTTTGGTAGAAATCGAACGAGGGCCGTAGGTAGTACGAAAAAATAGAATAATCATCCACTGTTTCCGTCTCCTCCTGCGATTCGTGCAGCGGCTGTGCCCGCAGATAGCAGCGCTGCTGTTTGTCGGTACGTAGTCGAATCAAACACGGCTTGCGTTCTTCGTGGATAATACCGAAGCAACCTTGATAATATTCATCGGGCGTCAAATTCGGAGAGGGTGCAAGCTGCCTTTCTCCGATGCTCAGTTCTGAGATTCGTTCGAGGGCGAAAGTTTTGACTTTCGTGCGATCCATGTACTCGGCAACCAAGTACCAGCGCCCCTCGAAGATGCGCAAAAAACACGGTATCAATTCCCATTTCTGCACATCGTCCGCGTAATAGCTGCGATACTCGAATTTCACCGTATGCCCCTCGTCTATTGCTTGCAACAATGTCGACAGATGCTCCGTACCCGTCGGAACGGGTTCCAGCATCAACCTGTCCTTGTGGTGCAGCGCCTGTGTATTTAATCCCGCGATACGATAAGCCGAAAGCAGATAGCGGTAGAGGGCATTGCTCCTCACCTCCTCGCGGTTCTCGATGAAATACTTGTTGATCGCGGGCGAATAGCCGATGTCGATGTTATACTCTGCGGCGATATGCTCTTTGTAGCGGGCGAAAGTGCGTTCGTGCAGCGATTTCCCGTCATAGAGCGATGAACGCTCCCAGCGGTCGTTCAGTTCGCGCAGCGACAATTCGCTGGCTTGCAGCAATGTGTCGACAATCCAAAGGCATTTTCCGTTCTTGGTCATGGCTGTTTCATTTTCGGTCGACACAAAAATAATATGGAAGTCGGACAATTTTTGTCCGAGCAGTAAATTTATTTTGCCCTCGAAAACCAATACCTGGTTATTATGACTTACGAAGAGTTTGAGGATTCGGAGGAACGCCTTATCCGCATGTTGCCCGATGGTGAGCCGTCGATTCGGTATCGCGAGAAATGGGGTATCTTGGGAGAATATGCTTGCGGACGTTATGCCTTTTGCGATGACGACGGCAATGAAGTAAATTTATCGCTTTAATTTCTGTTACTATGGAGCTCGAATGTCCTGCTTGCGGCAGTTACGATTGCCATTTCGACGGTCTGCATTTCGTCTGCGAAGATTGCGGCCATACGTGGAGCGGCTATTGCCCTTGCACGATGTGCGACGATTGATCGCACTTTCAGTAGTTCGGTCGGAATTCCGGCCGAATCTTTTTAGTCCGTGCCGTTGCGTTTTTCGCTTTATTCGATTATATTTGTGAGCGATAAAGCGAAATATCGAGACGTTTGTTTTGATCTGAGTTACCGAAACCGCCAATTTCACAACAACTCGCAGACAGAGCAGATGGTCTTGTCGGATCCGGCACGGACTGTCTTTTCTATCTGGGTTGTGGGCGCTTGGCGGTGCCCGGTAACTGATCGGGGACAGCTGTGCCGGTGTTTGTAATTATACACTAAAACTTGAATTGATATGGATATTAATGAACTGAAAGGACGTTTCGGAGAACGAAAATTATCTAATGATACATTGATTCAATTAGGTTATTCTCAGGAAACAGAAACCATTAATTTATGGAAAGACTTACAAAGTCGTATAGAATTGAGATGGGACAGAGGAAGAAATTATTATTACAACCAAGATGACGAGTACAGACAAAGAGTCAATATTGTTACAATCAACGACCTAATCGATTTGTATGATAAACTTGGTGCAACATGCGATTTATTGAATCTCAATTGGTTTAACTTAAAATAATTTAGCTATGAACAAAAAACAGAAATGGGGAATCTTCGGTGCGCTTGCTGCTTTATTGGCAATCTTAATTGGGCATGATCCTAGAGGGACTTTTTGATATGGGATGGTTTGATAAAGGTACGGAATGGCTTTTTTGGCAAGGAGCCAAATATTTCGGTAATAAAAATGATATTGATTTGACGCATCATTTATATNTATGCGGTCTTTCCGGTACAGGAAAAACCAATACGGTTATGCGAGTTCTTGAAAAGTATTCGCATGTACCGTATATGGTAATAGAACCGACCTGTGCCAGACAATACCGTAATTTATCAGTGNNNGATAGAATTACACACATATATTCAATCGGCGAAGATAACGGAGAATCAATAGGNCTCAATCCTTTTTACATTCCATATAATGCCGATTTTACGAGCCATATTGAGTTGTTGAAATCTTGTTTTNCTTCAGCAATCCAGAGCAAGGAATCTCTTGTATATCAATATTTAGATCNGGCTATTCCTGAAATATATTACGATAAAGGCTGGGATCGAGTATCGCATATCAATGAACGGTTGAAGCAAGAGAGCGATTATGAGAGTGACGAACATTTTTTTTATTTCCCTCGAATGCGCGATTTATACGACAAAGTTATTGAGTTGTCAAATAACAGCGAATTCCAAGCGAATGGGGAGAATAAAGGAACGCTCATTGAATTATTGAAGTCGAATATTCATATCTTTTTAGAGGGCGCATTAGGTAGATGTTTNAATACATATAGAAATGATTTATCGGATGTGTTCTACGATAATATTGTGTTCGAGATTCCTAATCCTATGTCTGCAGCAACTATCGGGGTCTTAAATATCCTATTGGGCAGTATTATTCAGATTGCAGGTCGTGGAACGTCCGACCAACTTCAGCATATAACAGTATTTGAGGAGGCGCAATTATTATTCGGTGNGGATGATAAAAGGAAGTAANGANCGTGATGATATTGCAAAGAAGTTGGAGCATTTATTATCAACAGGACGTAAATTCGGAGAGGGTGTTATAGTGGTAAACCAAGATCCAGGTGCAATTCACAAAAGTGTACTTGGGAATATCCGGCAAAGACTTATCCATAAAATCAATTCCAATTCGCGTGAAGTTTGTAAATCGCTTGCTACGGATTACAACATATCTGAAAAAGATATTATTTCAATAAAGAAATATCAAATGTGGTACATGCAAGAAGGTCAATATAAGGCGCTGATTCAGAAACCTAAATTAGTTAAATCTAAAAAGAATAGAGATATACGTTCTTCTTCTCCAAATTATATTTTAGGTTATGCGGGTTTGGATAATATTAATGACCAATTGGCTGCAACATTCAATTTCCTATCAGCATTGAGTAGTAGCGGACATCATAAACTTGAAGTTAAAAGGTTTCATGTGGCTCTCTCTGGAAAATTAGCCGCACAATGCGAAGTGAAAACAGATATTCTACCTGAATACATGGCATTTTTAACTTGCGCAGCCATTGGGAAACTTCAAGGTGCACTTAAACCGGGTATCTACAACGAATTAAAAACATATTATGCAAATATAGTTATAGATGACGCGGAAGGAGCAGTTATTCCGGATGTACTATTGGACAAGAATCTTCTTTCAATTAAACTTTTAGAAAGTATTTTACATGAGCGATATCGGAATAAATAATATTGATGATCTGGAAATCGGACAAAAGCCGATAGGCACAGTGGCATTCGGACAAGCGATTTTTGCTGCAGGCAGCCTCGTGCTCAATCAAGCTATGCTCATAACAAAAGGCATAGAAACGATTGCTCAAAAAGTTGGTGCGGAAATTATTGTCGACGGTTCGAAAATCCATTTAGAGAAAGAAATCAATGGAAAGACTTGGAGAATTCTGACAATCGATAATCACAATAAAACGATAGATGTTGTAGTCGATGTAAAGAATTATCATCGCAAAGGCATTGCAACTGGAATTCGACCGGAAGATATTCGCATTAGCGGATACCGCGTCCGAACAATACATGAAGTTCGAGGGCCTCTTGCGCGGTTAATGGAAACGGAGTTAGGTCGGCTGATTACCAGAAAATCAGGTGAGACGGCATTCATTCGGATGAAAACAGCTGAATTAACTCTTCAAAATGGAGACATTGTCCGATATAATACATGGGATTTCGAGCCGTATGCTTTATATAAAAGCGAATTGTCCGCAGAAACCATTTTGTGTGAATCGCCGGAACATAAGCGTGAATTTATTTTAAATTTAGCTGATTCTTTTTGTACGGGGAATCCAGAATTACAGGGGAAATTCTCTTCGGAGATAGAACAGCAATTACGCAAAATTCATCAAACACGGAGAGCACCAGCTTATTTAAATGGATATGAAATCCATCACAATGGTTATGGTGAAATGCTTCTGCTTCCTAATGACATTCATTGTCGAAAGTTGAGCCACATCGGCGGTAGTTGGCTGATGAATGTAAAAAATTATGAGGTATATATCGAAGATCCGATCGATCTC